>JADGIC010000058.1 GCA_019683615.1 Alicyclobacillaceae bacterium
GATCACGACAGCCACCGGCACTCGGTAGTCGAAGCGGGTGTACGGCACGGATCCCGCCACATCCGCCCCCACCAACCAGTACCCACGCCGTTTCAACTGCTCCATCGCTTGCACCAGATTCGTCACTCTGGCGACCGGGATGTATTCCAAAGCACCAGCGGCCGCCTTGGCCACCGTACTGGTCAACGGTGCGGACCGCCGCTTGGGCAGAACCACCCCTTGAGCGCCAGCCGCTTCCGCCGTTCTCACGATGGCTCCGACATTGTGCGGGTCTGTCACGCCGTCCAACAGGACGACCAACGGCAACTGTCCGGTGTCGCGCCCGATGACGTCCTCCAGGTCAACGTATTCGTACGGAGACACGTAGGCTAAAACACCCTGGTGGTGATCACCCGCCAGTCTCGACAGCGTGGACCGCGGGACCTTCTGCACCACGATGCCCAGCGACGACGCCTTGGCGATGATTTCGGACAGGCTGCCACCCTCCGCGTGCTCCGCGACGACGACCTTGTTCACTCTCCGACCTGCCTGCAGAGCCTCGAGAACGGCGCGGCGGCCGGCCACCCAATCAGGCTCCTCGACTCCGGTGCCCACTGTGTCTCGAAGGTCCTGTTCCCAGTGAAGGGCCTGAGCAGCGGACCCTGCAGGCGCCGTTGAGGATCTTCGCCGAGGTGCGGACGACGACCGTTCCCGGGTGGGGTTGCTTGTGCGCTTCCTGCGGTGGTTCATTTCATTCATCCTTCCCCGGTCCGCGCGACCCCTCGCGTCTTAACCCGCTCGCCGCGATCCGTCCGCGGCCGACGAGATTCCTCCCGATCCAACAGGCCGACAGCCAAGCTGCACAACTCCTGCAGGCGCTCCGTCTGTCCGCGGCCGTACAGGTACCCCAACAGCGCCTCAAAGCCGGTGCTGTGTCGATACGTCAACACGTCTCCGCCGCGGTGCGAGTGGCCGGGCTTTGCGTTCCGCCCCCGCCGGACCACGTCCTGCTCCTCGGCCGTCAACACGTCCATCAAGTGATCGATCAACTCCGCCTGCGTATCGGCCCGGACGTAGCGCACTACCTTTTGGTGAAGGTCGCGAGACCTCCGCACGCCGCGGGACAGCACATGGTTCCGAATGTACAGTTCCCACACCGCATCGCCCACAAACGCCAAGGCCAAGGGAGACAGCTCCGACACCGACCATCCCGGCTTCATTTCCGGTACCACCGCGTCCCCACGGGCGTATCCTCAAGCACCACGCCATGCGCCAACAGGTGGTCGCGAATCTCATCCGCCCGCCGAAAGTCACGCCGCTGACGGGCCTGGGCACGCTCCTCGATCAACGCCAGTACCTCCGCATCCGCCATCACCGGGCGCTCGTCCGCCTCCAGCCCCAAGACACCCAACAATTCCTGAATCACGCCGGACCATGCGGCGATGCCTTGTTCTGTCACATCCTGCTCCTGCAGGTAGGTGTTGGCCGCACGCACCGCCTCGAAGATGGCCGCCATCGCATCCGCCGTGTTGAAGTCGTCATCCATCGCCGCGATAAAAGCCGACCGCGCGGCCGCCGCCGCCTGTATGGCACTCGCCTCCAACTCACCCCCCCGGCCACCGGTGGGCTTGAGGAAATCCGGCAGCGCGCGAACCGCGTTCGCCCGGTGTGCCAAGTTGCGCAGGCAGCGGTCAATCCGGTCGAGGCTCTGCTCCGCCTGATCCATGGCCTCTTCCGTGTAGTTGAGCGGGTTTCGGTAGTGGGCGCTCAACAGGTAGTAGCGTATCGCCCTGGCCGGACGGCGTTGTAACAGGTCGTGTGCAGTGATGAAATTGCCCAGCGACTTCGACATTTTCTCGCCGTTGATGTTGAGCGTGCCGTTGTGCAGCCAATACCGCACAAACGGTTTGCCGGACCTGGCTTCCGATTGCGCGATTTCATTTTCGTGATGGGGGAACACGAGATCACGGCCGCCGGCGTGGATGTCGATTTGGTCCCCCAAGTATTTGCTGCTCATGACCGAGCACTCGATATGCCAACCTGGCCGGCCGGGGCCCCATGGGCTGTCCCAGTACTCCTCCCCCGGTTTGGCCGCTTTCCACAAGGCGAAATCAACCGGATCGTCCTTGTCCTCGTTGACCTCAATGCGGAACCCGTGGCGAAACTGGTCCGGCGATTGATGGGACAGCTTCCCGTAGCCCGGAAACGTCGACGTGTCGAAATAGACGTCGCCATTGCGGACGTACGCGTGACCCTTACGAATCAGATCCTCAATGAATGCAATGATGTCCGGGATGCACTCCGTCACGCGCGGATGCACCACCGCCCTCCGGATCCCCAGCGCATCCGCATCTTCGAAGTAAGCGGCGATGTTTTCCGACGCGACCGTGCGCACGTCCTTGCCAGTCTCGACAGCCCGGGCGATGATTCGGTCATCCACATCCGTGAAGTTTTGCACATAGCGAACCTCGTACCCGCGGTATTCCAAGTAGCGGCGGATGGTATCGAACACGACAAACATTCTGGCATTGCCCAGGTGAAAGCGGTCGTACACCGTGGGCCCGCAGGCGTAGAAGCGGATTTTGCCCGGCTCAATGGTCTCCAACGGCTCCTTGCAGCCGGACATCGTGTTGTACACATAAATCGCCATCGCCGGCCCCCCCCTTTCGTGTACAGGTCGAAAAAACAGGGTTCTTTTCCCGAACCCGTCCGACAGCGGCCGAATCTGTCCGCCAACCGGGCCTCCCCCGGCCTCACCGGGTAGCCAACAGCAGGGCCACCGCCTGCGCGGCAATCCCCTCCTGACGCCCGACGAACCCCATGCCTTCCAGCGTCGTGGCTTTCACGCTGACCTGGTCCTGTGCAGCCTCAAACAGAGCAGCCAAGGAGGCTCGCATGGCCGGAACATGCGGGGCAATACGCGGCGCTTCCGCCATCACGACGACGTCCAGGTTACCCAACCGGTAGCCCCGGTCGGTCACCAGCGACCACACAGTACGCGCCAAGTCCGTGCTGCGGGCGCCTCGAAACCGGGGATCTGAATCCGGAAAGTGACGCCCGATGTCCCCCAGCGCCAGCGCGCCCAACAGCGCGTCCATGACGGCGTGAAGGACCACATCAGCATCCGAGTGGCCGAGCAGGCCGCGGTCAAACGGAATCGCTACCCCTCCGAGGAACAGCTCGCGCCCGGCGGCGAGCCGATGTACGTCAAATCCGATCCCGATTCGGAACAACCTGGTTCTCCTCCCCAACGCGCGGACGCCAGCGCTTGTGCGCACTCCCAATCCGCCGGTGTCGTGATCTTCATGTTCCAGCCCTGACTGCGGACGACTTGCACAGGATGGCCGAGTACCCGTTCCACCACGGACGCGTCGTCCGTCAGCTCCTCCCGCCCTGTATATGCCGCGGCGACCGCATCGTGCGCGGCACACAGCCACGACAGCCGGAACACCTGGGGCGTCTCCGCCTGCCACAAGTCGTCCCTGGGAATGGTTTCGACGACAGCCCCTGCGACGACGCGTTTAATCGTGTCCGCGCAAGGGCGGCCCAATACCGCAGCGCCGCACCGCCTTGCCGCCGCAACCACCGCCTCCACGTCAGCAGCCAGCACAAACGGCCGGGCGGCATCGTGGACGGCGACCAGCACGTCGTCTGCACCAGCTGCCCTTCCCACTGCCGCGAACGACGCTGGTCTTGCAGTGTCCACGCGCCCAGGGTTGCCTGACCACGCGGCGACCAAGGCGGCCAAGCCCTGCCGAACGGATTCGTGCCGCGTCGCCCCTCCAGCCGCCACGCTGAAGTGTTGGTGCCGTCCGCGCGCCTGCACATCCGCACGGACCTTGCCCACGTCCTCCGGAGGAACCACCAGCCAGATGTGCTCCACACCGCCCGCCAACAGCGCGTTGCCGGCCCTCTCCCACATGGGCAGGCCGGCCAACTCCGCATACTGTTTTCGAAAGCCAATCCGCTGGCCGCTACCCGCGGCGACCAGGATCCCGAATGTACGCATGTCTCCTCCCCAACCCCGGGCGAGCCCGCGAACAAACGCGCGGATGTCCCTGGCCCGCACATCCCCCGCTGTTGCCCGTGCAGTCGGGACACTTTCGCCGTCTTCTTCGTCAAGGCCTCGCCGCAACGCCCGTTCGCGTTACAACGCCTTTTCCAACAGCTTTGGCTTGGCGAATATCATGCGACCGGCCGACGTCTGCAACACGCTGGTGACCAGCACGTCCACCTTGCCGCCGATGTATTCGCGCCCGCCTTCAATCACAATCATGGTGCCGTCGTCCAGGTACGCAACACCCTGATTATACTCCTTGCCGTCTTTGATCACCTGGACCGTCAGCTCTTCCCCGGGCAGGACAATCGGCTTGAGCGCGTTGGCAAGGTCGTTGATGTTCAACACGGGCACGCCCTGCAGTTCACAGACCTTGTTCAGGTTAAAGTCGTTCGTCACAACCTTGCCCGCCAACTGCTTCGCCAAGCGGACCAGCTTGCTGTCCACTTCTTGGATGTCCTCGTAGTCGACGTCGATGACCTGGACCTTGACCTTCAGCTCCTTCTGAATGCGGTTCAGGACGTCCAATCCTCGGCGCCCCCGGTTCCGCTTGAGCACGTCTGACGAATCTGCGATGTGCTGCAGCTCTTGAAGGACAAACGAGGGGATCACCAACACTCCGTCCAGGAATCCTGTCTGCACCAAGTCGGCGACGCGGCCGTCGATGATCACGCTGGTATCCAACAGCTTCGCTTCGCCAGCCTTGTACGGTTGCTTCTTGTCCTTGTCCCGGTCTCGTTGACCCAATTTGCCGGAGAACAGAGACAACAGATCCTCCCGCTTCGTGAACCCAATCCGCAAACCCAAGTAAGCCAACAACACACCCACGAAGAACTGCAACGGAACGCCGACAACCGGGATCACCCGGATCTCCGGGTTGAACAGGTAAGCGATGAGCAACCCGATGACCATCCCGATGGTCCCGCCCAAGATGTCAGCCAAGGGGGTCCTCTGGAGCTTTTCCTCCACCCACCGGATCAGCGTGGCCACGTAATTGGCCAGCCACGCAGTAGAAAGTATGAACAAGCTGCCACCCAGGGCAGCCCCGAACCACGCCGAACGAAATGGTTGAGACGTCAGATGAAACGCCTGAGCGAATAAGGCCGGAGCAAACTTGTAGCCCAACACCACCCCGATGACCGCGAAGAACAGATGAACGATACGCTTCAACATATTGGTGGACTGTCACCTCCTGTTCACAGGATGGACGAATGGATCCGGAATTAAACCAACCGAAATCAACAGCCCACCTGTGATGGGTAACGGTGCCTTCTAAATATTGGGGTGGTGCCAATAGTGTAACACCACTCGAAGGATGGCGTCAAAAACCGTTCGTGTCGATTCCGTTTCAAGACGACGAACCCGGCCCGCTGTTGTGCCGGGCCGGGTTCGCCAGTCGCCAGTTGACCCGCTCCCTCGCTGTTCAAGGTTACTTCAAGCCGCTCTCGAACGGTTCTGCGTCGGCGTCGTCCCGGAGCTTCGCCTGCCGGCGGCGAGCCGCCTGCACCAAACCGATGAACGCGTACAACGCCAGGGGAAGGAAGATCAAGCGGTTGACCACGGCGTGATCGAACCGAAACAAACCTATCACAAACAACGCGAGCAGTGGCACGCCAACGGCTGCAGATCGTGGAAACCCGACCCGCTTGAAGTTCGGGTAACGGGCGCGGCTGACCATCAGCAGCGACAAAATCAGCATGCCTGCCGGCAGCACCAACTGGGCCGGGGACAACAAATCGCCGCACAGCGACATCGTCGCCAAGATGCCACCGGCTGCTGTGATGGGGAGGCCCACGAAGTAATGAGACGGCCGCTGTTGCGCATTAAACCGGGCCAAGCGCAGCGCACCACAGCAAGGGAACAGTGCCGTGAGACAGACCCCGAGCCAACCCTCGTGCTGAAGCACGGAGTTGTACATGATGAGCGCAGGAGCCACACCAAATGTGACCAAGTCCGACAATGAGTCCAGTTCCTTACCAAACACGCTCTCCGCGCGCAGCCAACGGGCGGCCCGGCCATCCAACCCGTCCAACACCATACCGCACACTACCAGCAACGCAGCTCTCTCGGTGTCGCCTTGGTATGTCCAGACAAGCGCGAACACGCCTATCACGAGGTTGGCAACCGTGAGTAGGCTCGGAATCCATTTTACAAACCGCGCTTTCGCATTCAATGAATAACCTCCCTCAGCAGACTGGCTGGCATGGCTTAAATATGGCGATCGATCAAGACCTGCTCCTGGATCCACTTCAAACCGTCTCGGATTGTGCGGGCACGGACAGCGCCGATGCCCTCGACCTGATCCAGTTCCTCAATGGAGGCGGCCAATACATTCGTCAGTGTATGAAAGTGTTCCACCAAATTTTCAATGATGGGCTGAGGGAGTCGGGTGATTTTGTTGAGAATCCGGTAACCGCGCGACGACACCGGCTCGTCGACGGCGTTCGAACCGGGCGGATAACCGAGGATGCGCGCAATCAGTTGTCCGTCCATCAACTCCTCGGACGACAGTTCGTGCAGCGCGGACAGGATCTGATGCGGAGTTTCGTCTGGTTTCAGCTGGGCGTAATCTTTCACAAGGAGGTATGCCTCCTCGTCAACGCGCGACACCAACTCGTCCAGCTGCATGCTGATAAGCCGCCCCTCGCTGCCCAACTCCGTAATGTAGCGCTTGATTTCCGATTTGATGCGCAAGACCATCTCGAAGCGTTGCAGGACCATGGCCACCTCTTGCAGCGTGACCAACTCTTCGAATTCAAGGGCACTCAGATTGGTGAGGGCCTGGTCCAAAACCGATTTGTACTTCTCCAACGTCTGCATCGCTTGGTTGGCCTTGGTCAAGATCACGCCAATGTCTCTCAGCACGTACTTGAAGGAACCTTGGTACAGCGTGATAATGTTGCGGCGCTGCGAAATGCAGATCACCAGCTGTCCGGTCTGTTTGGCGACCCGTTCCGCGGTCCGGTGACGAGTGCCTGTCTCCTGTGTCGGAATCGTGTGGTCAGGGTTCAGATTTGTATTCGCGTACAACACCCGTTTCGCGTCTTCGCTGACGATGATGGCGCCGTCCATCTTCGCCAGTTCGTACAAGGTCGCCGGAGTCAGCTCACATTGAATGGGAAAACCTCCGTCGGTCAAGCCCAAGACGGCATCGGTTGCGCCGACGACAATCAGCCCTCCCGTTTTGGCCCGCAGGATGTTCTCCATCCCTTCCCGGAGAGCCGTGCCCGGCGCAACCATGCGCAGAATTTTATTGATGGCAGCTTCCCGCTTCCCGTCTTCTCGCATGTGCCCACCCCTGCGGCCGCCTGATTAGAGCGCCAACTCCAACGCCTCCGCCAGCGTACGGACACCAGCCACCTCGATGCGGCCTGTGTACGTCCATCCCTCAAGGCTCCGCGCAGGAGCCACACAACGTGCAAAACCCAGTTTTTCCGCTTCCCGAATGCGCTGCTCAAGCCGGGCCACGGAGCGGACTTCACCTGTCAAGCCGACTTCCCCCACATAGATGTCGCCCGCTCTCAGCGGCCGGTCCCGGTAACTCGATGCCAGTGCCAACGCCATCCCCAAATCAACTGCGGGTTCCTCGATTTTGACGCCGCCCGCCACGTTCAGGTAGGCGTCAGCATCCTGCAGGCGCAAGCCCATTCGCCGTTCCAACACGGCAATCATCAGGCACAGCCTGTTATAGTCCGCTCCCGTCGCCATCCGCCTGGGCGCGCCGAAATGAGACGGTGCCACCAACGCCTGTACTTCAAGCAGAATGGGCCGCGACCCTTCCATGGCCGCGACCACAGCTGAACCTGGAGCCTGAATGCGGCGTTCGGACAGCAACAGTTCAGACGGATTTGCCACTTCTCGCAATCCGTCTCCGGCCATCTCGAAAATCGCCAGCTCATTGGTAGAACCAAAGCGGTTTTTCACCGCTCGGATCATCCGATACGCGTGATGCCGTTCACCTTCAAAGTATAGTACGGTGTCAACCATGTGTTCAAGCAACCGCGGTCCCGCGAGATTCCCATCCTTGGTCACATGACCCACCAAAATCGCGGCGACCCCGGTGCCTTTCGCAAGCTTGAACAACAGGCCGGCACACTCGCGGACCTGGGAGATGCTCCCGGGAGACGCGGGTACGTCAGGGTGGTACACCGTCTGAATCGAATCGACAATCACGCAGTCCGGGCGAAGCGTGTCGACGGCTTGGACAGCAACCGTCACGTCCGTTTCCGCGACCACGTAAATACCAGGGTCGCCGGCACCCAACCGCTCCGAGCGGAGGCGCAACTGGGCAGCCGACTCCTCCGCGGAAACGTACAGGACCGTTCGGCCGCGCCTTGCCAACGCCTCCGACACCTGCAACAACAAGGTCGATTTGCCAATGCCGGGATCGCCGCCGAGCAGCACGAGCGATCCCGGCACCAGCCCGCCGCCCAGCACCCTGTCCAATTCCCCGATCCCGGAAGGCATCCGAATGTCCAACTGCGCCGGGATGTCCGTGATCCGCTGCGGCACAACCGGGCGGCTGTGCCGCAGCGACCCCGCTTTCCCGTTCGGGACGATGACCTCTTCGAGCGTGTTCCACTCTCCGCACCCCGGACATCGCCCCATCCACTTGATTGTCTCGTGGCCACACACACGGCAGGCAAACCGGCTGCTTTGTTTAGGCATCCCATCGCCTCTCCCATCTCAGGCGCCTGTCGAAAACGCCGGCACTTGCTCAGACCGTACCCGCCGGCTCCGCCTGGCGGACGACGAGCTGCCCGTTTTCCAACTCAATCCGGACCTTGTCTCCCCGCCGGATCGTTCCGGTCAACAGCGCTTCAGACAATTTGTCCTCGATGTGACGCTGAATCGCCCGCTTCAGAGGCCGTGCGCCGTACTGCGGATCGAACCCTTCCTTGGCGAGGAACGCCTTTGCCTCGTCAGACAGGGTGAACTCGATGTCGTGTTCGCGCAGCCGCTTTTGCAGGTCGTTCACCATCAAGTCGACAATGTGCGAAATCTGCTCCTCGCTGAGCGAGTGGAACACAATGATCTCGTCGATACGGTTCAGGAACTCCGGCCTGAACATGCGCTTCAGGTCGTCCATGACCTTGGTCTTCATGTCCTCATACTGGTTGGCATTGCCCGGCCGGAACCCGAGCGCGCTGCCCTTGCGGATGGCCTCGGCGCCGACGTTCGACGTCATGATGATGACAGTGTTGCGGAAGTCGACCGTGCGCCCTTTGCCGTCCGTCAACCGGCCGTCGTCCAGCACCTGCAGAAGGATGTTGAACACTTCTGGGTGAGCCTTTTCGATTTCGTCCAACAGAACCACCGAATACGGCTTCCGGCGGACCTTTTCGGTCAGTTGGCCGCCTTCCTCAAAACCGACATACCCCGGAGGCGCGCCAACCAAACGGGCCGTCGAATGGCGCTCCATGAACTCCGACATGTCGATGCGGATCATGGCGTCTTCGTCTCCAAACATCGCCTCTGCCAAAGCGCGGGCCAGTTCCGTCTTGCCGACGCCGGTTGGTCCCAGGAAGATAAACGAGCCAATCGGCCGCTTAGGGTCCTTGAGGCCCGCCCGCGCGCGCCGAATTGCACGCGCAACCGCCTCGACCGCTTCATCCTGCCCGACAACCCGGCTGTGCAATATCTTCTCGAGCTTCATGAGCCGCTCAGACTCTTCCTGTGCCAACTGCTTGACCGGGATGCCAGTCCATGCCGACACGATGTGGGCGATGTCGTCCGCAGTCACTTTGATGTCATGCTGCTCCTGGGTCTTTTGCCACTCGCTTTTGCGCGCCTCCAACTCCTGCTTCAGCTTCTGCTCCTGATCCCGCAGCGCAGCCGCCTTTTCGAATTCCTGACTTTGGACCGCGGCGTCTTTCTCGTTGCGGATTCGCTCCAGTTTTTGCTCGAGTTCCTTCAGGTTGGGCGGCGCCGTGTGAGCACGCAGGCGTACGCGGGAGGCCGCTTCATCGACCAAGTCAATCGCCTTGTCAGGCAAGAACCGGTCTGTGATGTACCGGTCGGACAGCCGCACCGCCGCCTCCAGCGCCTCGTCGGTGATCTTCACGCGGTGATGGGCCTCGTACCGGTCGCGCAGACCATGCAAGATCTGAATGGCCTCTTCAGGCGTCGGCTGATCCACCATGATCGGCTGGAACCGGCGCTCCAACGCCGCGTCCTTCTCGATGTGCTTACGGTACTCGTCGAGTGTCGTGGCGCCGATGCACTGCAGCTCACCCCGAGCCAGCGCGGGCTTCAGGATGTTTGAAGCGTCAATCGCACCTTCTGCGCCACCGGCGCCAATCAAGGTGTGCAGCTCGTCGATGAACAGGATGACGTTGCCGGCCTGCCGGATTTCTTCCATGATTTTCTTCAGGCGATCCTCAAACTCACCCCGGTACTTGGTGCCAGCGACCACGGTGCCCATGTCCAGGACCATCACCCGTTTGTTGCGCAGTGTCTCCGGGATATCCCCTGCGACAATCCGCTGCGCCAGCCCTTCCGCGATGGCCGTCTTGCCGACGCCCGGCTCGCCAATCAAGACGGGGTTGTTTTTGGTCCGCCTCGACAACACTTGGATGACCCGCTCGATTTCGCCGTTGCGGCCGATCACCGGATCCAGCTTGCCGTCGCGGGCCATTTGCGTCAAATCGCGCGCCAAGCTGTCCAAAGTCGGCGTCCCCGCAGCCGCCTCCTTGTCTTGGCCGACGTCTGCCATGTCGCCACCCAGCAGCTGCAGCACCTGTTGGCGAGCTTTGTTCAAGCTGACGCCGAGATTGCTCAAGACCCTGGCAGCGACACCCTCGCCTTCCCGAATCAAACCCAGCAGGATGTGCTCCGTGCCGACGTAACTGTGGTTCAGCTTGCGGGCCTCGTCAATCGACAGCTCGATGACCTTTTTTGCGCGGGGCGTGTAAGTCATCGCGCTGGTGTGCGCCTGCCCCGGGCCGATGATCTTCTCCACCTCGGCCTGCACCTTCTCTGCGCTAACCCCCAGGCTCATCAGGGCCTTGGCCGCAATGCCGTCTCCCTCCCGCACCAATCCGAGCAGAATGTGCTCGGTCCCGACACCCGGGTGGTGCAGTCGGGCTGCTTCTTCCTGTGCCAGCGCCAACACCTTCTGTGCCCGCTCCGTAAACCTCGTGTACATGTTCACCGCACCTCCGAATCGTCAAGTCTGAGTCGCTCCCTGATTAGCGCCGCCCGCCTGACATCCCGTTCTGCCGGTGTCAACTCCTGCTTGTAGTATTTCTGCAAAAACGCAGGCTGCGTCATGATCATGAGTTCCTTCAGGATACCAGCCGACACACCCTTGATGATGCCGAGGTCAATGCCCAACCGGACGTCTGACAGCCGTTGCAGCGTTTCCTTTGAATCCATTCGCCGGGCATACGCGAGGATTCCGAACGACCGGCAGACGCGGTCTTCGAGCGCCTCACGGCTCTCGTAGAGGAGAGCGCGGCGGGCATTCCGCTCGTGATCGATTAACTGATGTACGACGCCGCTCAGGTTGCCTATAATTTCCTCCTCCGACTCACCGAGCGTCACCTGGTTCGACACCTGAAACAAGTTCCCGGCCGACTCGCTGCCTTCTCCATACATCCCGCGAACGGCCAAACCCACCTGGGACACCGCCGTCAACATCCGGTTGATGTTGCCCGATAAAACCAAGCCCGGCAGGTGCATCATCACCGACGCCCGGATCCCCGTCCCGACGTTGGTCGGACAGGCCGTGAGGTATCCGTACCGCTCATGAAACGCATACGTCAGTGACTCCTCCAACGCGTCGTCCAGTTGGTTCGCCAACGACCAAGCGTCGTTCAGGCGCAAGCCCGGCAGGATGCATTGGATCCGCAGGTGATCCTCCTCATTGACCAGGATGCTGACCACCTCGTCCGTCCGGATGGCGACCGCCCCGTGCCGCCCCTGCTCGGCCAGGTCGCGGCTGATCAGGTGTTTTTCCACCAACACCTGCCGGTCCAGGGCAGACAGCTGTGAGCAACGCAGCAGTTCGAATTGGCCCAGCTTGGTCACGGCTGGCGTGTGCAGCGCCCGGTCGACCTGTTCGATGACCTGGTTGGCGTGGGAGTCGGTCTGCAGGACAGGGAATGGAATGCCCTCCAGGTTCCGCGCGACCCGCACCCGGCTGGTCAAGATGATGTCGTCTTCCGGCCCCCCGTCCTTCATCCACCGGCTCATCGCCGTCTGCAGAAAATCGCTCAGTGACATGCCCTCACCCCCGTCATTCGCCGAGCCGTTGTTCCAGCTCCCGGATTTGGTCCCGGAGCTGCGCTGCCCGCTCGAACCGCTCCGTCGAAATGCACTCCTGCAGTTCCCGTCGCAGGCGCTCGAGATTCTTTTTGACCTTCACCGTTTCGCCGCTGCGCAGCGGTACTTTCCCGGTGTGGCTGGTGCTGCTCTGGATGCGCCGCAACAGCGGTTCCAGGCGTGGCGCGAAGCTTTCATAACAGTGCGGACAGCCAAACCGGCCCACCTTGGTGAACTGGCTGTAAGTCATCCCGCACCGGCTGCACCGGTTCGCCGTTGCCGGGGGCGCGTTGAATCCGGGCGACGACTCCATGTTCAGCAGTCCGCTCAACAACTGATTGAAGTGAAACGCCTGTGCAGCTTTGGAAAACAGATCCCCTTTTTCCTTCGCACACGACTCGCACAGGTGGTACTCGCTCTTGTCCCCGTTCACAATCTTTGTGAAATGCACCGTCGCCGGACGCTGCTGACAGCGCTGGCAGAGCATTCGCCACCCCTCCTTACGCCTGTTCACCGGACGGCTCATCTTGCCGTCCGTCATCGTCCCGGAAAAACAGAGCGGTCAACATCTGCGTCAACAACCTGGCCCGCAACTGATCGCGGAAGGGGAGGTCAATGCGCAGAACGTCCCGGCTGACCGCGGCCCGAAGCATCCCGGCTTCCCGGCCTGTGATTAGCGATTCCCGCTCGAGCCGTTCAATCATCCCCTCCGCCTCCCGTTGGGAGAGCGCATCGCCAATCGATTGCAGCATCCGCACCAGCGGCTCCTCTGATTCGAACTGAATTTGGCGAATTCGAATGTAGCCGCCGCCGCCCCGCTTCGACTCGACAACGTAGCCGTGTTCCAGTGAAAAGCGGGTGTTGATCACATAGTTGATTTGCGACGGCACACACTGGAACAGCTCGGCCAACTCGCTGCGCTGCAGTTCAATGACTCCCGACTGGCTCTGCCGGATGATGTCCTTCAGATGTTGTTCAATGATGTCGGAAACGTTGCGCGCCAATGCACTCCTCCTCCATGTTCAGTGTAACCCGTTTCGGGGGGATTTTGACCTTGACTATATTTGACTTTGACGTTTCTTGACTATATTATAGCGCGCCGCTGACCAATTGCAACTGGACCAGGAACACAATCAAGGCGATCACTCCCGTCCTTTGCGTTGCCGTACATGCAGGCACAGCCCGGTCTTGCCGGGCAACGCTGTTTGGAGGAACACCCTGAAGACGAAAAAAGCCCGGCGCCAGGGCGACGGCAGGGATACCCCCGCTCGCTCGCACCCGGCTTCGGACTTTGTTCACGTTGCTCCTTCCGCCTGGCAGCGTCCTACGTTCCCAAGCGCCTTCGCGCTCAGTATCATCGGCGCTGGAGGGCTTAA
>JADGIC010000059.1 GCA_019683615.1 Alicyclobacillaceae bacterium
GTACTGGTTGGTGGGGGCGGATGTGGCGGGATCCGTGCCGTACACCCGCTTCGACTACCGAGTGCCGGTGGCTGTCGTGATCGGTTCGGAAGGTAAGGGTCTGGGAAGGCTTGTGAAGGAGCGGTGCGATCAGCTTGTCCGCCTCCCCATGCTCGGGCGGATGGAGAGCCTGAACGCATCGGTGGCGGCAGGGGTTCTTCTGTATGAAGTCGTCCGACAGAGGAGCTGACGCCGCCCGGCGCTGCCTGATTGTGGACGGGTATAACGTGCTGTCTCGCCTGCACGGGCAAGGTTTGGCCAGTATCGGTGATTTGGAGGCGGAGCGGGACCGCCTCAGCGCGCGGATGGCCGAGTACAGTGCGGTATCCGGGTCCGACGTCATCTTGGTGTTCGATGCACACCGGAACGATGAGCCAAGCTCGGCAGCGGACGTCGGCGGCATCCGCGTGGTGTACACGGCGAAGGACGAAACGGCTGACGACCGGATTGAGCGGCTGGTGTACGAACTTCGCGCCGATTACGACGAGATCACGGTGGCGACCTCCGATGCGGCGGAACAGCAAGTCGCTTTCGGCGGGGGAGCGCTGCGGATTTCTGCCGATGAACTGATCCGGCGGGTGCGCCAGACGGAGGTATGGGTGCGGGAACGCATGGATGATCTGCAGCAACCGTCGTCCCGGAATCGCTTGGCGGACGCCGTCCGACAGGACGTGGCAATCATTCTGGAACGGTGGCGACGGCAATGAACCCTATCGTTGATCGTGGTAGATTACATAATGTATAATGATCGTCGTCGTGAACAGCCATTTCGGGGTGATTGCTTTGACAACTCAGGCAGAGACCAATTTCCAACGGCCTCTCGAAGAACTCCCGGACGAGGATTTGGTGGCGGCTGTTCGCAACGGAGACACGCAGGCTCTTGAAGTTTTGATTCAGAAGTACCGGAATTTTGTGCGCGCAAAGGCTCGGTCGTACTTCCTGATTGGGGCGGACCGAGAGGATATCGTGCAGGAAGGGATGATTGGTCTCTTCAAATCGATTCGCGATTTTCGGGAGGACAAGCTGGCCTCCTTCCGCGCCTTTGCGGAGCTGTGCATCACGCGTCAGATTATTACAGCCATCAAGACCGCCACGCGTCAGAAGCATATCCCCTTGAATTCCTACGTGTCATTGGACAAGCCTATCTACGACGAGGACTCCGACCGCACGCTGCTGGACGTCATTTGCACCGCCCGTGTAACGGATCCGGAAGAGGTGGTTATCCACCAAGAGGAGTTCGACGACATTGAGGTCACCATTTCCGAGCTGCTCAGTGATCTCGAACGCAAAGTGTTGATGCTGTACTTGGACGGGCGGTCGTATCAGGAGATTGCCATTGACCTAGACCGCCACGTCAAATCGATTGACAACGCCCTGCAGCGCGTGAAGCGCAAATTGGAAAAGTATCTCACGTACCGCAACGTGTGCGTTTGAACGTGGCATCTCCATGGGACGGGGCACCTCGATGTCCGCGTGACATCCCCATGCATACGCTCTCCAACTGCCGTCGATACTGCGACTGTAACCGGTTGACACCAAAGGGTGGGTGTGTTAGTTTAGATAAAGTGTGCGGGTCCCCGCGTGCGGGGGTTCGTCTGTTTGTTTTATGATCGAGAACGGCGCGACCCGACCGGGGAGGTGTCTGAGCGATGCGCGTAGTTGTGACACTTGCCTGTACTGACTGCAAGCAACGCAACTATACGACGGTCAAAAACAAGAAGAACGATCCAGACCGTCTCGAGCTGAAGAAGTTCTGCCCGCGCTGCCACGGCCACAGGGTACACCGCGAGACTCGGTAAACCCAAGCGCAATCCGAGAAACGAGGTACATGGAGGATGGCGAAACCGAAGCAAACGGCGGTGGGTGAAATGGCCGAACCGCGCCCCGGTGGGTTACGTGCCGCCGTGGAGGGCATTCGCCGTGCGGCCCGCGACTTCACGGGGTTCTTTCGTGATACCCGGCATGAAATGAAGCGGATTCGCTGGCCGGGCAGGCGTGAGGTGGTCAACTTCACGGCGGCCGCTCTGCTCACCTGCTTTGCGATGGCACTGTTGGTGTGGGTGTTCGACCTGGGTGTGTCAAAGCTGCTGTCTCTCATCGGTCTGGTGTAACGTCTGATTGGGGGGTGCGGGCCGTCCGCCCTCAGTTCATGGAGAACCTCGAAAAACAGTGGTACGTGATTCACACCTATTCCGGCTACGAGAACAAGGTAAAACAAAACCTCGAGAGCCGGGTGCAGACCATGGGCATGGAGGACAAGATCTTCCGTGTCGTGGTCCCCACGGAGGAAGAGCTGGAAATCAAGAACGGGAAGAAACGGGTCGTTCAGCGGAAGGTGTACCCGGGTTACGTCTTGGTCGAAATGATTATGACGGACGACTCGTGGTACGTGGTCCGCAACACGCCCGGCGTGACGGGGTTTGTGGGATCGTCGGGCAGTGGGTCAAAGCCGACGCCGCTGCTCCCGTCGGAGGTACGCAGCATCCTCCGCCAGATGGGTGTGGAAGAGATGAAGACCCGGGTGGATTTCCAAGTTGGCGAAGTGGTTCGCATCGTCGACGGTCCGTTTGCCGACCTCATCGGGACGGTGGAAGAAATCCACACGGATCAGCAAAAGTTGAAGGTCCTGGTGTCCATGTTCGGGAGGGAGACGCCGCTGGAGCTTGACTTCGTCCAGGTGGAGCGGCTTCAGTAGCCGGGGATAAGGCATTTGGCCACGTCGACGAGGAGGTGAGTGCGTTGCCGAAAAAGATCATCAAGGTTGTGAAGCTGCAGATCCCTGCTGGGAAGGCAACGCCGGCGCCGCCGGTCGGCCCTGCACTGGGTCAGGCTCAGGTCGGCAACATCATGGGATTCTGCAAGGAGTTCAACGCGCGCACGGCGGACCAGGTGGGGATGATTATCCCCGTGGTGCTGTACGTGTACGAGGATCGCTCCTACACGTTCGATCTGAAGACGCCGCCGGCTTCGGTGCTGCTGAAGAAAGCGGCGGGCATTGAGTCCGGCTCCCCGGAGCCGAACAAGAAGAAGGTTGCCACCATCAAACGCGCCAAGGTGCGCGAGATTGCGGAGACGAAGATGCCCGATTTGAACGCGGCCAGCATTGAAGCTGCGATGCGAATGGTGGAGGGTACGGCCCGGAGCATGGGCATTGTGATTGAGGACTGACGTCTCCGTCTGGTGCGTTCGTGCACACACAACGCGGTGGGAGGTCTCAGGCCGTTATCACCACAGGAGGGATGGACATTGGCGAAGCTGTCCAAGCGGATGGCGGAAGTGTTGAAACAGGTAGATCGCAGCAAGGTCTACGACCCGGAAGAGGCTGTCAAGCTGGTGAAGCAAACCGCGACCGCGAAGTTCGACGAAACGGTCGAGTTGGCGGCTCGCCTGGGCGTCGACCCGAAGAAGCAAGACCAGCAGGTGCGGGGTGCCGTCGTGCTGCCTCACGGGACGGGCAAAACCGCTCGCGTGCTGGTGTTCGCAAAAGGAGACAAGGCGAAAGAGGCAGAGGCGGCCGGTGCCGACTTTGTGGGCGACGAGGACCTCATCCAGAAAGTCATGCAGGGCTGGATGGAATTCGACGTCGTCGTGGCCACCCCGGATATGATGGGCGCGGTGGGGCGCCTGGGCCGGATCCTGGGTCCTAAGGGCCTGATGCCGAACCCGAAGACGGGAACCGTGACGTTCGACGTCACTCGTGCCGTGCAGGAGATTAAGGCGGGTAAGATTGAGTACCGCGTCGACAAGCAGGGCAACGTGCATGCGCCCATCGGCAAGGTTTCCTTCAGTGAGGAGCAACTACTGGACAACCTCACGGCGCTGGTGGACGCACTGCAAAAAGCCAAACCTGCGAGTGCGAAGGGCCAGTATTTCCGCAATGTCACCGTGTCGTCGACGATGGGGCCAGGGGTGCGCGTCAACGTGCAAAAGCTGGTAGCCGCTCACTGACCTGGATGTACAGTTCAGGGTTCACTCGGCTGTTCGCAGCCGGCGGAAAGCTGTGTGTTCCGCCTGACCGGCACAGACAATGAAATCCACGCACTTGAACCGCAGACCGTAGGTCCGCGCAAGCGGGTAAAGGGTATCCGCCTACCGAGGTTCGCACCGGGCATGGCTGCTCATGACATGCTGGTCGCGTCTTCGTGTCGCTGCGAAGGCGCTTTTTTGGTGGCTGGCGATTGCGGGCCACGCAGCGGAGCATTTGTGCGAATGGCGTAAGAGGAGGTGTGTGCATGGGAGTTCAACGGGAAGCCAAGGCACAGGTGGTGCAGGAGGTGGCCGAGCGGCTGACAGGAAGCGCGGCGGCAGTGGTCACCGATTATCGCGGTTTAAACGTCGCCGAAGTCACGGAGCTGCGCAAGCGGCTGCGCGAGGCTGGCGTGGAGTACCGCGTGGTCAAGAACACGCTCTGCAGGCTGGCGGTGGACCGGATTAAGGAGCAGGTCGACCTGGAGCCGCTGAAAGCGTATTTGACGGGTCCCACGGCAATCGCATTCAGCAAAGACGACCCGGTGGCGCCGGCCAAGATTTTGAACGATTTTGCCCGGACGTACAAGGCATTGGAGCTGAAGGGCGGCGTCGTTGAGGGCCGTGTGGTCAGCGCCCAAGACGTTGTGAATTTGGCGAGCCTGCCTTCGCGCGAAGGGTTGCTGGCGATGTTGCTGAGCGTGCTGCAGGCGCCCATCCGGAATTTTGCCTACGCTGTCAAACAGGTTGCGGAGCAAAAGGGCGGCGCCGGGGAATGACGCGGTTGGCAGCGGCGTAAGGTCTGGTGTGCGCAGACCGGCGTTGCAGCGGGCGTCGGCGATGGCCCTGAACAAGGACACAAACGCAAAAGGAGGCGTTTCAGTTGGCGATTGAAAGCATCTTGGAAGCGATTGAGAAGATGACTGTCCTCGAGTTGAACGAGCTGGTGAAGGCGATTGAGGAGAAGTTCGGCGTTACGGCAGCCGCGCCGGTCGCCGTGGTCGGCGCCGCTGCAACGGGCGGTGGCGGCGAGGAAGCCGCCGAGCAGACCGAGTTCGACGTGATCTTGGCGAACGCGGGTGCTTCCAAGATCAACGTGATCAAAGTGGTTCGCGAGATCACTGGCCTCGGTTTGAAGGAAGCGAAGGACTTGGTGGATGGTGCGCCGAAGCCTGTGAAGGAGAAGGTGTCGAAGGAAGAGGCCGAGTCCATCAAGGCGAAGTTGGAGGAAGCCGGCGCCACCGTCGAAATCAAGTAAGGGGCGGCCGGGTTGCTTGTCCCGCCAGGTGGCGCGCAGTGAATACAGGGGCGTCCGGAATCGAACGGTATGTGTGGAAGATCCCACGGCTGCCGGTCTGTCCAGACGCCTTGTTTTCGGAAGGGGGTCAGGAGATGGCCGATCACTACTTTAGTGAATCGCCCGCCAGTGCCAGCGAGCCGAGGCGGGTGTCCGTTTCGGTGCGTGGTGTGACCGTGGATGTGTGGACGGACTCGGGCGTATTTGCCAAGCGCGGGCTCGACTACGGCACGAAGGTGCTGCTCGAACACGTGCAGCTGGCAGACGCCGGGACCGCGGTGGACCTGGGCTGTGGGCACGGTGTGGTGGCTGCCGTGCTTGGAGTGGTGTACCCTGCCTCCCGTTGGGTTCTCCTCGACATCAACGAACGCGCCGTGGCGCTGGCGAAAAGAAACACGGCACACCTCGGTAGCCGGGCCCAGGTGCTGGTCAGCGACGGCTTCTCCGCGGTGCCGGCGCTCACGGCGGCCGATGTTGTGCTGAACCCCCCGATTCGCGCGGGCAAGGCGGTCGTGTACAGGTTATTTGAAGAGTCGCGCCAGCACATGGACCTGGGAGGACGACTTTGGGTGGTCATTCAAAAGAAGCAAGGGGCGCCGAGCGCGAAGGAGAAACTGGCAACGCTGTTCCGGTCGGTGGACACCGTGGCGCGGGACGCTGGATACCACGTGTTTCGTTGTACGGTTTGACAGCAATATCCCGGTGTGGTATAGTTACATAATGCAAACTATCGAGAAATGGACGGGTGTCCGGGTGCACGTGAATAAAACTCAGGCCGCCTGGCAATAGGTGAATACTAAGGTCTTTTTTTCTCCAAAATGTGGTTCTCTGCAACCTCATTTTATTTTTGTTTCAGCGCAGATGCGTGGATTTCAATGCATCATGAGGGGTGAACATTTTGCGGGGACACATGGTTAAGTACGGGTGGCGCCAGCGGCGGTCGTACGCCCGCATCCAAGAGGTCTTGAATCTGCCCAACCTCATCGAGATTCAGCAGAAGTCGTACGAATGGTTTCTGCGTGAGGGCCTGCGCGAGATGTTCGCAGATATCTCCCCCATCCAGGATTTCACTGGAAATCTCGTCTTGGAGTTCATCGATTACAGCCTCGGTGAGCCGAAGTACGACGTCGAAGAGTCCAAAGAACGCGACGTCACGTACGCGGCCCCGTTGCGGGTGAAGGTCCGGCTTATCAATAAAGAAACCGGCGAGGTCAAGGAGCAAGAGGTCTTCATGGGAGACTTCCCGCTCATGACCGAAACGGGTACGTTCATCATCAACGGCGCCGAACGCGTCATTGTGAGTCAGCTTGTCCGCTCGCCCAGCGTCTATTTTAACAGTAAAGTCGACAAAAATGGCAAGCGGACGTTTGCAGCAACTGTCATTCCAAACCGCGGGGCTTGGCTGGAGTTTGAGACGGACGCCAAAGACATCGTGTACGTCCGCATCGATCGGACCCGCAAATTGCCAATCACGGTGCTGTTACGGGCGCTCGGCCTGTCCTCGAACCAGGACATTATTCGCCTTTTCGGGGAGGACGAGTACCTGCAAAACACCTTAGACAAGGATACCACAGATTCCACCGAACGGGCGCTCGTTGAAATTTATGAGCGCCTGCGGCCGGGAGAGCCGCCCACCCTGGAGAACGCCAGGGCACTGCTCGCTTCCCGCTTCTTCGATCCGAAGCGGTACGACCTGGCCAATGTCGGCCGTTACAAGATCAACAAAAAGCTGCACATCAAGGATCGCCTGTTGAACCAACGCCTCGCCGAAACGCTGGTGGACGCCGACACTGGCGAAATCATCGCCGAGGCCGGCCAGGTCGTCGACCGCCGCTTGCTCGACAAGATCATCCCTGCCCTCGAAGGGAACGTGGGGCGCATCAAAGTGCGCGTGACGCCAGACCTTGTCGAAGAAGACTTGGCCCACCTGCAAATGGTGAAGATCTTCAGCCCGGTCGAAGACGGCAAGGTGCTGCACGTGATTGGCAACGGTTCTCCGCCGCGCAACGTGAAGCACATTCTGCCGGCCGACATTTTCGCCGCCGTGAGTTACTTCTTTAACCTGTTGCACGGCGTGGGTTCTGTCGACGACATCGACCACTTGGGCAACCGCCGCCTGCGCAGCGTCGGCGAGTTGCTGCAAAACCAGTTCCGCATCGGTCTGTCCCGGATGGAGCGAGTCGTCCGCGAGCGCATGTCCATTCAGGATGCCAACGCCATCACGCCGCAGGCGTTGATCAACATCCGTCCGGTGATTGCGGCCATCAAAGAATTTTTTGGATCAAGCCAGTTGTCTCAGTTCATGGATCAGACCAACCCGCTGGCCGAACTGACCCACAAGCGCCGGCTGTCTGCGCTCGGCCCGGGCGGATTGACGCGGGAGCGCGCTGGTTTCGAGGTTCGCGACGTCCACTACTCCCACTACGGGCGCATGTGTCCGATTGAGACGCCGGAAGGGCCGAACATCGGGCTTATCAACTCGCTGTCGACGTACGCCCGGATCAACGAGTACGGATTCATTGAAACCCCGTACCGGCGGGTCGATCCGGACACGGGGGTGGTCACATCGCAAATCGACTACCTCACTGCCGATGAAGAGGAAAACTACGTGATTGCCCAGGCGAATGCGAAGCTGACGGAGGACGGCCGCTTCGCGGACGCTGAGGTCGTGGCCCGCTACCGTGGCGACGTCCAGCCGGTGCCGCGGGACCGCGTCGATTACATGGACGTGTCGCCCAAGCAGGTCGTGTCCGTGGCAACGGCGTTGATTCCCTTTTTGGAGAACGACGACGCCAACCGGGCCTTGATGGGGTCGAACATGCAGCGCCAGGCAGTGCCGTTGCTGGTCACGGAGGCGCCGCTGGTCGGCACCGGCATGGAGCACCAGGCGGCAAAGGACTCCGGCGTCTGCGTGGTTGCCCGCCGGTCCGGGGTGGTCGAGCGGGTGACCGCCCGTGAGATTTGGATTCGCGTGGATCAGGCCGCCGACGGCAAGCCAATCGCCGGCGAGATCGACAAGTATAAATTGCTGAAGTTTGCCCGGTCCAACCAGAACACGTGTATCAATCAGCGGCCCATCGTCAAAGAGGGTCAGCGAGTGAAAGCCGGCGACATCATCGCCGACGGCCCGGCGACTGACCAGGGTGAACTGGCTCTCGGCCGCAACGTCTTGGTCGCGTTCATGACGTGGGAAGGGTACAACTACGAGGACGCCATCCTGTTGTCGGAGAAGGTGGTCAAGGAGGATATCTACACATCCATTCACATCGAGGAGTACGAGTTGGAGGCCCGGGACACGAAGTTGGGTCCCGAGGAGATCACGAGGGACATTCCCAATGTCGGCGAGGATGCCTTGAAGAATTTGGATGAAAGAGGCATCATCCGCATCGGGGCGGAGATCCACACGGGCGACATCCTGGTAGGCAAGGTGACGCCCAAAGGCGTGACGGAGCTGACAGCCGAGGAGCGGCTGCTGCACGCCATCTTCGGCGAGAAGGCCCGGGAGGTCCGGGACACCTCGCTGCGGGTGCCCCATGGCGGTGCCGGCATCGTCGTCGACGTCAAGGTGTTCACACGTGAAAACGGCGATGAATTGCCGGCCGGCGTCAACCAACTGGTGCGTGTGTACATTGCCCAGAAACGGAAAATTTCCGAGGGCGACAAGATGGCCGGGCGGCACGGCAACAAGGGTGTGGTGGCGCGCATCTTGCCGGAGGAAGACATGCCGTTT
Source organism: Alicyclobacillaceae bacterium (assembly GCA_019683615.1). GTDB lineage: Bacteria > Bacillota > Bacilli > Alicyclobacillales > Alicyclobacillaceae > JADGIC01. Next base: position 9,033 of record JADGIC010000059.1, read on the forward strand.
TTGGCTGACGGTACGCCGGTGGAGATTGTGCTGAATCCGCTGGGCGTTCCGTCCCGCATGAACATCGGGCAAGTGCTCGAAACGCACTTGGGGATGGCGGCGAAAGCGCTTGGCATCCACATCGCAACGCCCGTGTTCGACGGCGCTCGTGCCGAGGACGTCTTCGACACGCTAGAGGAGGCGGGATTCCCGCGCGACGGCAAGCAAATCCTGTACGACGGCCGCACCGGGGAGCCCTTCGACAATCGGGTCACCGTCGGATACGTCTACATGATGAAACTGGCGCACCTCGTGGACGACAAGATCCACGCCCGATCGACCGGACCGTATTCTTTGGTCACCCAGCAGCCCTTGGGCGGAAAAGCGCAGTTCGGCGGTCAGCGCTTCGGCGAGATGGAGGTGTGGGCGCTCGAGGCGTACGGCGCCGCGTACACGTTGCAGGAGATTCTCACGGTCAAATCGGACGACGTCGTGGGCCGCGTGAAGACGTACGAGGCCATCGTCAAAGGGGAAAACGTGCCGGAACCCGGAGTGCCTGAGTCGTTCAAGGTGTTGATCAAAGAGCTGCAGAGCCTGGGGATGGACGTCAAGATCTTGAGCGAAGACGAGCAGGAGATCATCATGCGGGAAAGCGACGACGATGAGGACACGGGTGAGAAGCTCAACCTGAACCTCGAGTTGCGCGAGGTTGGCGACTGATTCCGGACCCCGAGTTCCGAGGACGAAAGGGAGGATCCTCCTTGCTGGACGTCAACAACTTCGAGTTCATGAAGATTGGCCTCGCCTCGCCGGAAAAAATCCGCTCCTGGTCGCACGGCGAAGTGAAAAAGCCGGAGACCATCAATTACCGCACGCTGCGGCCGGAGAAAGAAGGGCTGTTTTGCGAAAAGATCTTCGGCCCCCAGCGCGACTGGGAGTGCCATTGCGGCAAGTATAAGCGCGTGCGTTACAAGGGTGTTGTTTGCGACCGCTGCGGCGTCGAGGTGACTCGCTCGAAGGTGCGGCGCGAGCGAATGGGGCACATCGAACTCGCGGCCCCGGTGTCTCACATCTGGTACTTCAAGGGGATCCCGAGCCGGATGGGCCTCGTCCTCGACATGTCGCCGCGGGCGCTGGAAGAGGTCATCTACTTCGCCTCCTACGTCGTGACGGATCCGGGCGACACGCCGTTGGAGAAAAAACAACTGTTGAGCGAGAAAGAGTACCGGTCCTACCGGGAAAAGTACGGGTATGCGTTTCAAGCGGGCATGGGTGCGGAGGCCATCAAAAAGCTGCTGCTCGACATCGACCTCGACCGGGAGGTCGAGCAGCTCAAGGAAGAGCTGCGCACCGCGCAAGGCCAGCGGCGTAACCGGGCGATCAAGCGCTTGGAGGTGCTGGAGGCGTTTCGCTCCTCCGGCAACCATCCCAGCTGGATGATCCTGGAGGCCCTTCCGGTGATCCCGCCGGATCTCCGGCCGATGGTCCAACTGGACGGCGGCCGTTTTGCGACCTCCGACCTGAACGACCTGTACCGGCGGGTGATCAACCGGAACAACCGGCTCAAGCGGCTGCTCGATCTGGGGGCGCCGGACATCATCGTCCAGAACGAAAAGCGCATGCTGCAAGAGGCGGTCGACGCGCTCATCGACAACGGCCGCCGCGGGCGCCCCGTCACCGGCCCGGGCAACCGGCCGCTGAAGTCGCTGTCGCACATGCTGAAGGGCAAGCAAGGCCGCTTCCGCCAGAACCTGCTGGGCAAGCGGGTCGACTACTCCGGGCGTTCTGTCATCGTCGTGGGCCCGGAGCTGCGCATGTTCCAATGCGGCCTGCCGAAGGAAATGGCTTTGGAGCTGTTCAAGCCGTTTGTCATGAAGGAGCTGGTAGCGCGCGGCCTGGCGCACAACATTAAGAGTGCCAAGCGCAAGGTGGAACGGGTTTCGCCTGAGGTGTGGGACGTCGTCGAGGACGTCATCAAGGAGCATCCGGTATTGTTGAACCGCGCGCCGACGCTGCACCGCTTGGGGATTCAGGCGTTCGAGCCCATCCTCGTGGAGGGGCGGGCTATCAAATTGCACCCGCTGGTTTGCACGGCGTACAACGCTGACTTTGACGGCGACCAGATGGCGGTGCACGTGCCGCTGTCGGCGGAGGCGCAGGCAGAGGCGCGCCTGCTGATGCTGGCGGCGCACAACATCCTCAACCCGAAGGACGGCAAGCCGGTGGTGACGCCTACCCAGGACATGGTCCTGGGTCCGTATTACCTCACCATTGAGAAGCCGGGGGCCAAGGGCGAGGGTAAAGTATTTGCCGATCCCGCCGAGGTCTTCGCCGCGTATCAGGAAGGCTATGTCACCTTGCACTCGCGGATTGCGCTGCCGGCGAGATCGCTTGGCAAGACGTCGTTCACGCCGGCCCAGCAGGACGCCATGCTGGTGACGACGCCGGGGAAGCTGATTTTTAACGAGGTGTTCCCGGAGGACTTCCCGTACCTGCACTCGGGCAGCAGAAGCAACCTGTTGGAAGGCACGCCGGACGAGACGTTCATCTTTGAGAAGGGGGTCAACCTGCCAGAACGCATCGCCGAGCGGCCGATTCCGAAAGCCATCATCAAGAAAGACTTGGGCAACATCTTGGGCGAGTGCTTCCGGAAGTACGGCACGACGAAGACCGCGGAAATTCTCGACAAGGTGAAAAAACTCGGGTTCCACTACTCGACCCAAGCCGGAATCACGATTTCCGTCGCCGACATTGTCGTGCCTGAACAAAAGTCGCAGATCATCGCCGAGGCCGAAGCGAAGGAGCACAAGCTGGTCCAACAGTACCGGCGCGGGCTGATCACGGAAGAGGAGAAGTACATCTCCTTCAGCCAGATTTGGACGGAAGCGAAAGAGAAGGTCTCGGAGATTCTGATGGACAGCATGGATCGGTTCAATCCGATTTACATGATGGCCACATCGGGGGCGCGCGGCAGCAACTCCCAGATCACGCAGCTGGCTGGGATGCGCGGGCTGATGGCGAACCCGGCCGGGCGGATCATCGAGCTGCCCATCAAGTCCAACTTCCGCGAGGGCCTGACCGTCACGGAGTACTTCATCTCCACGCACGGCGCCCGCAAAGGCCTGGCGGATACGGCGCTGCGGACGGCAGACTCGGGCTACCTGACCCGCCGTTTGGTGGACGTGGCCCAGGACACCATTGTGCGCCAGTACGACTGTGGCACCGACAAGGGCCTGAAGGTCACGGAGATCCGGGACGGCAAGGAGGTCATCGAAGACCTCCAAGACCGGCTCGAAGGGCGCGTGGCGTTCCAGGACGTGTATCACCCGGAGACCGGGGAGAAGTTGGTGGCGAAGAACCAGCTGATCGACGCCGAGACGGCGGCCGCCATCGTCGCCGCCGGGATCAAAGAGGTCACCATCCGGTCTGTTCTCTCTTGCCGGACTCGGCACGGCGTGTGTGTGCTGTGCTATGGCCGCAACCTGGCCACCGGCAAGATGGTGGAAATTGGCGAAGCGGTCGGCATCATCTCCGCCCAGTCCATTGGTGAACCGGGCACGCAGCTGACGATGCGGACGTTCCACACCGGCGGTGTCGCCGGCGACGACATCACCCAGGGTCTGCCGCGCATCCAAGAGCTGTTTGAGGCGCGCAACCCGAAGGGGCAGGCGGTGATCACGGAGTTTGACGGGGTCGTCACGGACATCCGGGAAGTGAAGGACCGGCGGGAAATTGAGGTCACCGGCGAGAGCGAGACGAAGGTGTACGCCATCCCATACGGTTCCCGCGTGCGCGTCAGTGTCGGCCAGAAGGTGGAGGCGGGCGACGAGTTGACCGAGGGCTCGGTCGATCCGAAGGAGATGCTGCGCGTCAAGGGGTTGCAGGGCGTGCAAAACTACTTGCTGCGTGAGGTGCAGCGCGTCTACCGCAACCAGGGTGTGGACATCAACGACAAGCACATCGAGGTCATGATCCGCCAGATGCTCCGCAAGGTCCGGATCTTGGACGCCGGGGACACCGACCTGTTGCCGGGGACGTACGTGGACCTGTTTGAGTACGAACAGGCGAACCGGCAGGCGTTGTTCTCCGGCGGTGAACCGGCAGTCGCGCGGCCGGCCTTGCTGGGCATTACGAAAGCCTCACTGGAGACCGACTCCTTCCTCTCTGCGGCGTCTTTCCAGGATACGACGCGCGTCCTGACGGAAGCGGCCATTAAGGGGAAAGT
>JADGIC010000060.1 GCA_019683615.1 Alicyclobacillaceae bacterium
CGGTAGACACCCTTGCTCTTGGCTAACGGTAGGTATGTCGCCAACCCCCGTTCGGGACTTTCACCCTAGAGATTCCGCCCATGCCGGGCGTACAAAAAGAGGCGTCCTGCGGTCAGACCGCAAGACGCCCCGCCACTCGCCCGCCCTCTGTCGGTTTAATGCGGGTGAGCACCTGGTTGGGGACGGATGTGACCATCGTCAAAGTCCCGGTAACGGAATGTGGCGCACATCGTCCCCTTGTTGGTTCCGACGATGTCATTCCCGTTCGACCGGACTTCAATAGCCTCAGCGGTACAGGCGTGACTGTCGTTGAACACGCATTCTTCGACCATGCACCGGATTCCTGCTGGCACTCCCGCCACCCCCCCAACCTAGCCTGCACCGGGGCAGGCGAGTTATGCAAGGGCAGGACTGCCTCGCGGCGATGGCCAGCGCCAAGGGAATGGAGTCCGCCTTCGCTGGCTAATCAAGCCGGTTCACGGGAACGCCAAAGGAAAGCACCACCCGGATCGGTCCATGAACATCGCGGCGCTGATTTCGCCCAGTCCGACAGCGGGCAGCTGCTTAGGCCCGAGGGTGTGCGCTGGCGTATACCTCCTTCAGACGACCCCGCGTCACATGGGTGTAGATCTGGGTTGTGGAAATATCTGCATGACCAAGCATTTCCTGAACCGCCCGCAGGTCGGCACCCCGTTCGAGCAGGTGAGTCGCAAAGGAATGGCGCAGCGTGTGCGGGGTGATGTCCTTGACAATGCCTGCAGATCTCGCGTATTTCTTGAGAATCTTCCAAAACCCCTGCCTCGACATCTGCATGCCGTGGTGGTTGAGAAATAACGCCTCACACTCCGCATCCCGCAACAGCTGCGCACGCCCCCAGCGCAAATAGTGCAACAGCGTCTCGATGGCGACCTCTCCCACGGGGATAATGCGTTCCTTGTCGCCTTTCCCTCGACAGCGCAGAAACCCGGCAGCGAGGTTGACGTCGGACAGGCGGATAGACACCAGCTCGCTGACCCGGATACCGGTTGCGTAAAGCAGCTCCAGCATCGCCTTGTCACGCGCGCCTGCAGGCGATGACACATGGGGAGCGCTCAACAGCCGATCCACCTCGGCTACCGTCAGAACCTTCGGCAGCCGCTTGGGAATTTTCGGCGTCTCCACGTTCGCTGTCGGATCCGTTCGAATGACCTCCGTTTGCAGCAGAAAGTGGTAGAAAGAGCGAAGACTGGCCAAGTTTCGAGACAAGGTGGCGTTCGCCCGTCCCTGGCGGTGTAAGTGTTCTAAATAAGCCAAAACATGGGATCTTTGAACGTCCTGCACGGACAGCGCGCTGGTATGCTTGACAAACGCGGCGAACGACTGCAGATCCCTCCGATACGAATCCAACGTGTTCGCGGACAGGCCTCGCTCCACCGCCAAGTACTCGACAAACTGGACAATCCACTCGCTCATACGATACTCCTTCGCCATTGTTCATCCCGCGCCGGCGGCGGCCCGAGGCCTTGTTTGTCCGCGGGCCAGGCCCGCCGCTTGACATGTGGCATTTCAACACCCGCGGAATAATTCCTGCTGGCGAAACGGCGGCAGTCACGTCAGTTTCTTGCCAATCATCAGTGCCAATGCCACCTCGAGGGAATCGGGCTGCAGCGGGTCTTCGAAATCCAGCACATTGCGCGCCTCATGCCCGCACACCACGCACCGATGCACCACTTGATACCCCTTGCGGCTGTGCCGGACCACCTGAACCGGCTTCATCAGCCCGCCGCAAGCGGCCATCCGGTCGCCCGGAAAAACGTCCAGATGCACGGAGTGCAGGCAGAACGGGCAGTGGTTGCGGCAGGAACGGGCGGACGGCAGCACGTCAGCCCCGCACTGGCGACATGTGAATCCCTCGTTGTGGTCGATGAATCGTCTGCCCGGCAACGGCCTTCCCCCCTGTTACGATGCCGGCCCGGCCAGCAACCCTGACAGGACGGCGGGCGCCACCCAAGCCTGAAACGCGGCACCTGCCATGGTGGCGCACAGACACAGCGCGAATACGCCCGTGTAGCGGACAAAACGGACCGACAGCTGGGACGGCGGAAACTGCTGCCGGACAATGCCCGCGGAGAAGCGGACGGCGATGCCACCGGCCACGATGAGCGCGGACAGGGACACGACCTGATGCAGGAAAATCGCGACGGCCGCGACCACTACGCCCTTCCAGCCGAACTGCACACTTGTAAAGCCGACGGCAAACCCGACGCTGAATGAACGCAGGAACACGGCTGCGACAATGAACGGGAAGCCAATCACCGACAGCCCCAACAACCAGATCAATGCCAACAACTGTGCGTCACTGGTCAGGCGCTGCCACCACAAGTCGGACGCGGACGCCAGTTGATGTTGTGCAATGGCCTCGAGCAGACGTTGCACAGCCGTGTTGAGGACGCTGGAGTCAGCATCTCCGAGCTGCCCCGCGACAATCCCGCCAAACAACAGGCCGCATGCGGCGACCACCGCCAGAAAGCACCATATGTGCAGTTGTGCGCCCACAGCTTGTCCGATGTTGCGCCGGGCGCGGTCCCAACGAAAGCCCAACGGCTTGCGGACGACCCAGTCCACGGTATCTCCCCCGCTCAGCCACCCGTCCGGCGCGCACGGGCAAAACAGACCTCGCTTGCCCGCCAGGCGGGTGGTTCGTGGCATCGCCTCACTCTCTCCCATCTCTATGCCCTCGGCGTCCCGGGTATGCTCCAGCCGTGCACATCGCCGAGGGTGCCCACCAGGTTGACCGAGACTCGCTGCCGCCGGGTCATTTCTGCCGCAGCGCCACTTTGCCGTAGACACCGCCCGCCCCGCTGGTGAAATCCACGTCGCCTCGCCGCGCCTGGTCAATCCGGCGGGCCAGCTCCGCTCCGACCACTTCCGCCAGCTCGCTGACGTCCGCCCGGTGCAGGACGGCCATCTCTGAGCCGAACGCCGCCACCAACCGGGCGCGCAGGCGGGGGCCGAGTCCCGGGACGAACTCCAACGGCACCTGGTGCACGTAGGGCGGACGGTGGGGCGGGTGCTCGGGGGCCACCCGGTCCCGAATCTCCCACAACCGGTCGAGCACCCCGCCCACCGGCCGCTGCGCCCCGCAGCTGCAGACAGGCGCTTGGGCCGGCCAGATGTTGCCGCAAGCCGGGCAGCAAGCGCGGTGGTACTTGCCCAGCGCCGGGTGCAGCCCGAAGTTCGCCACGACCCGGTTGAGCCCGGCGGCCTCGCCGCACTCGCTCTGGGCGATCCGCCGGGGCAGGCTTAGGGCGTCGCGGACGCAGGCGAGATCGGCCGAGACCAGCTGCAAGGCGTTGTACTCACGGGCAATCTTGGGCAGGGAGTGGGCGTCCGAGTTGGAGAGGAACGTGAGATCCGCCAGCTCCGACAGGCAGTCGGCCATCGCGGTGTCTGCGGACAGACCCAGCTCCACGGCGTCGACTCGTTGGGGGTCGAGCATCTCGTGCATGCGTCGTACGCAGCTCCCGTACATCCCCTTGTGGGGGGTGAACGCGTGGTGGACGATAAACAGGCCGCCGCGGTCCGCCACCTCCTGCTGCAAGCGGAAGGCATCCGCGCGCACGCGCTGGGACGACAGCGCCGGATTGGTCTGCACTGTGGCCAGCCAGTCGGCGAAATCGCGCACGGCCTCCAAGGAGCCAAACCAAGCGCCGAAGTGCGCAGCTCCGCCGGCAGGTCCCGCCACCTCCAGCTCCGCGCCGGGGATCACCACGAGCCCGCCCGCGTGCCGGAGGCCGCCACCCGGCAGCACCTCCAGTTCGCCGCGGGCGGCCATGGCCTCGAGCTCGGCCAGCACCGGGGGACACACGGCGTCGATGACGGTAACCATGTCCAGTCCCTTCTCCCGGCGGGCGTGATCCACGATGGCCGCCAGCGTCAACGACGGGGCCGCGGCCATTTTCACCGGCCGACCTTGCGCCCGTCCGACGTGGATGTGGAAGTCGGCAAAGCGAACCTCCGCTTGCACAGCCGTCATCCGCGCCCGGCCCCTGCCCACAGCCACCACAGCACGCCGACCAACGTCTTGGCGTCCCGGATCTGGCCTTGCTGAAGCAGCTTCTCGACGTCCGTGCGGGATCGGGTGGTAACCCGCACATACTCGTCCTCGTCCGGCTTGGCAGCCCCCGCCTGCAGATCGCGCGCAGCAAACAGGGTGATGCATTCGTTGGCAAACCCGGGACTGGTGTAAAACGAGCAAAGCGGCGTCCACTCCGCCGCCCGGTAGCCGGTTTCTTCGGCCAGCTCCCGCTTCGCGCAGGCCAGCGGCGGTTCGCCCGGGTCGAGCTTGCCGGCCGGCAACTCCAGCAGCATCTCGCCAGGCGCCTTGCGAAACTGCTCGACAAACAGCAGCCGGCCTGGCTCCGGTTCCGCCAGCACGGCCACTGCACCCGGGTGGTATACGACCTCCCGCGTTGAAGTGCCTCCGCCAGGCAGCTGGACGGTCAACTCGTGCACCTGAATGATACGGCCGTCGTAAATCAAGCGGTCGGCAACTGTCGGCTCCTGCCATGTGTGCTTTCCATCCAATGCTCCTCCCCCCTTTGCGCAGCCCACACGTGACCTCCCGGCGCCACCGCAGCGGTGCGGCAATCCGCAAGTTCTCCGGCATCCAAGCCGGTGTCTCCCGCTAGCATGCGGTCGGCGAATGTGCGTTATGCCGGGATTCACCTCTCATCAGGCAGCAGACAGAACCACAAGGCGATCTCCGCGGCTCGCACGACGTCCCGGAGAGCGACGTGCTCCCGGCACCCGTGCTGCGCACGGTAGCCGACGCCGAGGTTCAGCACCGGCAGGCCAAGCGAGCACAGTACGTTGGCGTCGCTGCCGGACGTGGACGCCACCGCGCGCGGTACCAGGCCAGCGCAGACGACAGCCCGTTCCGCGCGGCGGCGCAGCGGATGTTCGGGTGAGAAACTGAACCCGTCGTAAACCTTCTCCCATGAAAACTCCACATCAGCGCTGCCCGGCGCCGACTGCCGAAACGCGTCGTGTACCTGAGACACGAGGCGCTCCAAGCGACCACCGTCCGCGGTCGACACCTCGCCCGACAGACGGACCCCCGTCCGTCCATCCAAGCCACCAAAGCCGCTGACCTCCACTCGCTCCCCGGGTGCTCGCTCCATGCGCCTGAGGCCTGCCACCGCCTGCGCCGCCAGACGGGTTGCGCTGTACGCCTCGCCCTTCGCCGGCAAACAGTCCGCCCTGTCAACACGGACAGACGGGCCATCGGCGACAGACAGATCCCCCTGCCGAGCGCCTTGCCGCAGGGGCGTCCGCACCACCACCTCCCAGCGGGCGCAATGGGCGCCGGAGACGACCAGCGCACCGGCGGGCCCGGGGGCGTCGAGGACCAGCCCGAACTGCGCCGCCGCCCAGCCAGCCTGCAACCACTTCGCCCCGCGCGAGCCCAACTCCTCGGCCACCGTCAGCAGCACGCGCACGGTGGGACGTGGTGGCCGGGAAACGGCCACGGCGCGGACAGCCGCCAAGATGGCGGCCACGCCCGCTTTGTCGTCCGCACCTAGGGCGGTCGTCCCGTCGCTGCGCACGACGCCCCCGTCGTCCACCTGCGGCCTGACGCCGCAAGCTGTCTCCACAGTGTCAAGGTGAGCGGCAAGCAGCACGGCGGGGCGAGCAGGATCGCCCGGCAGAGTGGCCAACAGGTTCCCGCACTCCCCGCCAAGCCGCCGGCCTGCGTCGTCCTCCTCAATGCGAAACCCCAGGGACTGCAGCTCCTGTTTGCACCGTGCTGCCAACCGACCCTCGCGCAGCGGCGGGCTGTCAATAGTCAGCAACTCCAAGAACAACGCGCGCAGGAAACGTTCGTCAACCGCCAAGGCGTTCAGGCGGACACCTCCTGTCAAGCGTGCTAAAGCGGCATGTTGCCGTGTTTTCGCGGATAGCGGGGATCCTGCTTGTCCCGCAACAAGCGCAGGCCTTCGTAAAGTTTGCGCCTGGTCTCACGGGGGTCGATGACGTCGTCCACCATTCCCGCTCCGGCCGCCACGTACGGGTTGGCGAACTGCTCACGGTACTGCCGGATGCGCGCTTGGCGGGTCTCGGCCGGATTGGCACTGGATTGGATCTCTTTCGCGTAAATGACGTTTGCGGCCCCTTCCGGCCCCATCACAGCAATCTCCGCAATCGGCCAGGCGTAAACCAGGTCCGCCCCGATGGCTTTGCTGTTCATCGCCACGTACGCGCCGCCGTACGCTTTGCGTAAAATCACGGTCAGCTTGGGCACCGTGGCCTCCGCATAGGCGTACAAAATCTTCGCCCCGTGGCGGATGATGCCGCCATGTTCCTGCTTGACGCCAGGGATGAAACCGGTCACATCAACCAATGTGACGAGGGGAATGTTGAACGCGTCGCAAAACCGAATGAAGCGGCTGATCTTATCCGACGAGTCGATGTCGAGGCCGCCCGCCATGAACTTCGGCTGATTGGCCACCACCCCAACCACGAAGCCCCCGATGCGTGCAAAGCCGACGACGGCATTGCGGGCAAATTGGCGCTGCACCTCCATGAAGTCGCCGCCATCGACAAGCCGCGCGATGACACGCTTGACGTCGTACGCCCGGCTGCCGTCCACAGGAACCAGTTCCAAGATGGCCTCGTCCGGTTCCGCCTCGACACCAGTGTCGCGGTGGGGCGGCGCTTCCCGGTGGGACGATGGCAAATACCCCAACAAGCGGCGGACCTCGGCTAATACCCGTTCTTCGCTCGGGGCCGTAAAATGAGCCACGCCGCTGATAGCCGCCTGAACGCTGGCCCCGCCCAACTCCTCGGCGGAAATCTGCTCCCTTGTGACCGTCTCAATGACCTTCGGCCCGGTGATGAACATTTGGCTGGTGCCTTCCACCATGAAGATGAAGTCGGTGATGGCCGGCGAGTACACGGCACCACCCGCACAAGGACCCATGATGACAGAGATTTGCGGCACCACGCCGGAATAGACGGCGTTGCGGTAAAACACCTGGCCGTACCCATCCAGCGACACGACGCCTTCCTGGATGCGCGCGCCACCGGAGTCGTTCAAGCCAATCACGGGCGCACCGGTGCGTGCGGCCAAGTCCATGATGCGGGCGATTTTCTGGGCGTGCACTTCGCCGAGTGCACCGCCGTAGACGGTGAAGTCTTGGGCGAACACAAACACGGTCCGACCCTCAATGCTGCCGTACCCGGTCACCACCCCTTCACCGGGAGCGTCCGCGCCGGGACTCCCAACGGCGCTGCGGGTGGCTGCAAATGTACTCAGTTCCCGGAAGCTGCCCGCGTCCACCAACAGGTCGATGCGCTCCCGGGCCGTCAGCTTTCCGCGCTCGTGCTGCTGCAGGATGCGCTTGTCGCCGCCACCCAGCTCCACGCGCCGGCGGCGGTCCGCCAAGTCCCGGATCCGGTCCTCCATCACGATTCCCCGGCCCCTTCACCGGCTGAGCGCTGGCACAACTCGGTCAGCACGCCGCCCAAGCCGCCGGGGTGCAGGAAGGCGATCCGCTTGCCGCGCGCACCCGGCCGCGGCCGCTCGTCAATCACCCGCGCACCGGCGGCGCGAGCCACAGCCAGTGCCTGATCGACGTCGTCTACCGCGTACGCAATATGGTGCAACCCCGGTCCGCGCCTGTCCAAAAACCGCGCCACAGGGCTGTCCGGAGCCGTCGGTTCCACCAGTTCGACAACCGTCCCTCCCAACGACAGGAAGGCAACGCGCACACCTTGGTCCGGCACCTCCTCCACGCCCAGACAGCGGGCGCCCAGCACGCGGCCGTACTGCTCGATGGCAGCAGCGATGTCGCGCACGGCGACGGCGACGTGGTCCACTCCCGACACCCGAACAGAGGCGGTCGCAACCGGTGCCAGCTGACAAGCCGGCCCTGCCGCCCGCACGTGTTGCCGAATGAAGTCGGCCACCTGTTGGATGCTGGTTCCCGGACCAAACACCTCGGCGATGCCCAGTTGCTTCAGCCGCTCTGCGTCGTCCGGCGGGATCACCCCACCCCCAATCAATAATACGTCGTCAGCCCCACGCTCCCGCAACAAGCGGGCCACTTCGGGAAACCACTCCATGTGCGCTCCCGACAAGCTGGACAGGCCGATGCAGGCCACGTCCTCCTCGATGGCGGTCTGCACGATCTGTTCCGGGGTCTGCCGGAGTCCGCTGTAGATCACTTCCATGCCCTGATCCCGCAGACCTTGGGCGATGACAAGTGCACCGCGGTCGTGTCCGTCCAAGCCAGGCTTGGCCACCAACACGCGAATTGGCTGCACCATCCGCACTCCCCCGTTCACGCCTGGGTTTTACGCCTGCTCGCGCCGTCTCCGAGTTCAAAACACGCCGGGCCTGTATTCGCCGAACACTTCCCGCAACACGTCGCAGATTTCCCCGACGGTGGCGTAAGCACGAACCGCGCGGACGATGGCAGGCATCAGGTTGGCATCCCCCTGTGCCGCTTCGCGCAGTGCGGCCACTGCCTCCGCCCACGCCGTCTGCGACCGCTCGCTTCGCAGCCGGGCGACCGCCTCCGCCCGGCGGCGGCCGACATCCGGGTCTACGCGCAGGAGCGGAACCTGCCCGGACTCCTCCGTGACAAACCGGTTCACACCCACCACCACGTGTTCACCCTGTTCGATGGCGCGCTGCGTTTCGTACGCCGAGCGGCGAATCTCGCGCTGCACGCACCCCTCTTCCACCGCACGGACCGCGCCCCCGACCTGCTCGATGCGCTCGATGTAGCGCCACGCCCGCGATTCCACCGCGTCCGTCAGCCACTCCACGTAGTAGCTGCCCGCCAGCGGATCGACCACGTCGGCGACACCGCTTTCGTATGCGATAATTTGCTGGGTCCGCAAGGCGAGCCGTGCGGATTCTTCCGTGGGCAATGCCAACGGCTCGTCATGGGCGTTGGTGTGCAAACTCTGTGCTCCGCCGAGCACGGCAGCCAATGCCTGCACGGTGACCCTGACGACGTTGTTGTCCAACTGCTGGGCGGTCAAGGTGCTGCCTGCGGTCTGGGCGTGAAACCGCAACTGCAGCGAACGGGGGTCCCGCGCCCCGAACCGCTCCCGCATGATCTTCGCCCACATCCGGCGGGCCGCACGAAACTTGGCAATTTCTTCGAAGAAGTCGTTGTGAGCGTTGAAGAAAAACGACAGCCTGGGTGCGACTTGATCCACCGCCAAGCCGCGGGCGACAGCCGCCTCGACGTAGGCAATGGCGTTGGCCAGCGTGAAGGCAACCTCCTGCACCGCCGTGGCGCCCGCCTCGCGCATATGGTACCCGCTGATGGAAATAGCGTTCCAACGGGGTACTGACAGTGAGCAAAATTCTAAAATATCTGTCACTAAACGGATCGACGGACGCGGCGGGAAGATGTATGTCCCGCGCGCGGCGTACTCCTTCAAGATGTCGTTCTGCACCGTCCCGCGCAACCGATCCCACCCGACACCCTGTTGCTCCGCGGCGACCAGGTACATGGCGAGCAACACCGCTGCGGGCGCATTGATGGTCATCGAGGTACTGACTTCATCCAGCGGAATCTGGTCAAACAGGTTCTCCATATCCAATCGAGAGCAGACCGATACACCAACCTTGCCGACCTCACCCCGGGCCATCGGATGATCCGGGTCATACCCAATTTGGGTCGGCAGGTCGAAGGCGACGCTCAACCCCGTCTGGCCTTGCGACAAAAGGTAGCGGAAGCGGCTGTTCGTCTCTTCGGCCGACGCATACCCCGCGTACTGGCGCATCGTCCACAGCTGCCCGCGGTACATCGTCGGCTGCACGCCGCGGGTGAACGGATACTCTCCCGGAAAACCGAGCCGCTCCAAATACGCGTCCTCCGTTGCCGGCCCGTGTTCAGGTCCGTACAACCGCAACCGCGGTATGCCCGAAGGGCTTTCAAACCGAGAGCGGCGTTCCGGCCGCCGAGCCAACTCCCGCTCTACCCCCGCTTCCCACTCTTGCCGCCGCGCAGCATAATCCCCATTCCGGACGTCGTCGGACACGCGGACCTCCCCCCACGCGGTACGCCCCCCGCACGCCTGTGCCTTGTGTGTCAGCGCTCGCGGCTGGCGCCCTCCAGAGCCACCCCGAACACCTGCGCGAACGCGCTGCGGATGCGCGCCTCCCACTCCGGCACAGAGGCCGGCGCACCGATCAGGCGTTCAACTGAAGTCACTCCCTTGTCCGCGATGCCGCACGGGATGATGGTTTCGAAGTGGGCCAAGTTGGTGCAGACGTTCAGGGCAAACCCGTGCGACGTCACAAACTCCCCGTCAGGGCGGCGTTTGACGCGAGCACCAACAGCACACACCTTTTCCTCACCAACCCAGACGCCGGGATAGCCTTCCACCCGGTGCCCGCGCAAACCGACGCCGGCCAACGCCTGAATCACGGTCTCCTCCAACATGCGGACGTACCGCCCCACGTCATTGCCCCACGGCCCGAGGTGCAAAATGGGGTAGACCACCAGTTGCCCGGGCCCGTGGTATGTGACATCCCCGCCGCGATCCACCTCGTAGACGGAAATGCCCATCGAACGCAGCCTTTCTGACGGCGCGACGATGTGGTCGCGGGTACCGCTCTTGCCAATGGTGATGGTCGGCGGGTGTTCCAGGCTGTACACGACCTGCTCGTCGGATCCTTCGAGGAGCGCATGTACCCGTCCCTGCTGAAGCGCCAACCCTCGCTCGTACTCGACCGTGCCCTGCCAACGCCACTCGACGCGCACCACCGCCCCGGTCCCGATGCGGACTGCCGTGCCTTGTGTCAACGCTTGGCCACCTCCGCCGCACGCTCGTTGGCACATTGTTCTTGCTGCCCATTCCCGGCCTGCGCCTTTGCCGACTGCAACGGCAACCCGCCTGCCCGAACCACCTGCTCGTGCGCATGGTAGGAGCTTCGAACCAGCGGACCGGACTCCACATGGGCAAACCCGCGCCGCAAACCTTCAGCCCGCAAGCGGAGGAACTCAGCCGGCGAATAGAATCGCTCGACGACAAGGTGCCGGGCAGTTGGCTGGAGGTACTGGCCAATGGTGAGAATGTCCACCTGGACTGCCCGCAGATCATCCATCGTTTCGAGGATCTCCTCCCACGTTTCGCCGACCCCCACCATGATGCTCGACTTGGTCCGGATGTCCGGCCGCATTTCCTTTGCGCGCCGCAACAATTCCAACGAACGCTCGTACTTCGCCTTTGACCGGACCCGTTCGGTCAGACGCCGGACAGTTTCCACGTTGTGGTTCAAGATGTCGGGCGAAGCATCCAACACGGTGCGCAGTGCATCCCAATTGCCCATGAAGTCGGGAATAAGCACCTCCACGCCGCAGGCAGGCACGCGCTCACGCACTGCGCGGATAGTGGCCGCAAACATGGATGCCCCGCCGTCCGCCAAGTCATCCCTGGCGACACTGGTGATGACCACGTGCTGCAGCCCCATCTCGACGACGGCCTGAGCCACTCTCTCGGGCTCCTGCAAGTCGAACCCGGCCGGCCGCCCGCTGGTCACGGCGCAAAAGCGGCAGGCGCGTGTGCACACATCGCCGAGAATCATGAACGTGGCCGTGCGGTGCTCCCAGCAGTCGAAGATGTTCGGGCAGCGCGCCTCTTCGCACACCGTGTGTAGGGACTGATTACGCATGATTTGTTTCAGTTCCCGGTAGTTGGGCCCGGTCCGGAGTTGCACCTTCAGCCAGTCGGGCCGCCTTGCGGATTGCGCTCCGCCATGCACTCGCTCTGCGTTGTTGTCAGACAGTTTCGACTCCGCCACCGGCACCACCCTTTCACCCCCAGTTTAGTCGATCTTTCCTCGGATTCAAAGATTCAGCGGACCGTCGGAAGGTTCAGGAATTCACCAAGGGTAGGCCGGCGCTCTCGGCATTGATGGTGCTCACCTTCCGGTTCTCGCCTGCAGGACGGAGGAAGTGTCGTCCCTGGACTCGTCACGCGCAACAGCCTCCAGCAAATACTGGCGGCGATCACGAACATACCGGCGAATCACCTCCGCCTCCCCGGCCCACAGCTGACGGGCCCGGGCGCGGGCGGAATCCGCCAAGACCGCGTGGCCGATGCGCCACATCCATTCGTACACCAACGACACAATGCGGTGCTCGTGGAACACCGTTTGCGTGAGCCGCCGGAGCAGTTGCCGGTAGCTGTGGCGGACCGCAGGGATCGCCAGCAGTTTGGCCGTCAGCACGTTGTCGCCGAAGGCGCTGACCGCGTCAACCGGACACGGTTCACCGTGACAGTTGCGCCCCCACGAACCTTCGTAATCCCAAGGGAGAAACCGGTACCGCCCGTCTTCCGACGACTCGAACACCGCGTAGTTCTGCGTGAAGCCGTCCGCGTTTCCGGTGCATACCGCGCCGGCCAGCCAACGCACGTACTGGGCCGCGTCCAGCTGGGCCGTCAACCGACGCGCTGCGGCCGCACCCTGCAAGGTGTTGAGGTCGAAGATAAACCGTTCAAACCGCTTCTGATCCTCCAGCCCGCCAATGACGCGCTGGTACCCGTCGAACAACGACGCTTTGAACCGTCGGCCGCTGCTCGCGAACAGCCCGAAATTGGCGTCGTGGTTGACAGCGTAGAACAAACTGCGGCAACCCAGCCCCCGCCGCCGGAAAAACGATCCGTCAACGCCCTCAATCTCCAAATAGACACCGAGGTCATCTCCGTTGAGAAACACCTGGCAGTGCCGCGTCCGCGGTGCCGGCACGCCCAACTGCCGAAAAAACCAAAAGGAAAGAGCATTCCGGAGCATGGACGGGTCGTCGTACTCGGCATTCAGGTGCAGAGTTCCGCCGGATCGGCGAACTTCAAACGACTTCTTCGGCGCACCGCGTGTACGGTTGCCGCGGTAGCCGAGGCGGACGCGTTCCATTCGGCCGCCGCGGTGCAATACCGCGTTCACAAACACAGGTCGCCGGACGTCCGCCTGCAGCCGTGCCAAATCTGCGGTCGGCACCTCGATCCGGCATATTGCAAGGCTCACCCGCCGCTCCCTCCTTGCCTATCCAGCGACTGCGACCCGGTCATTGGCCGCACCTGCCTATTCATCCCGTGGCCTGTCGACATAGTGTGATACCAAATTGTATGTGGGAGGCACGGGTATGGCG
>JADGIC010000061.1 GCA_019683615.1 Alicyclobacillaceae bacterium
CGGAAGAGGTGTACGAGCGGGTCAAGCGGTGTGTGCATTGACCGCCTCAAACACCTGTTGTGTGCAGACACGTGTGGTGGCATCCGCAAAAGGAGCCGCTGGCCCCAGCCAGCGGCTCCTTTTGCAGGCAGGCTGCGCACAGGCAGTCCGTCACAGGTCGAGGTAGAGGTGAAACTCGTACGGGTGCGGACGCAGGTGCATCGGCTCCACCTCGGTGCTGCGCTTCAGCTCAATCCAAGTGTGAATGAAGTCGCGGGTGAACACGCCGCCCTCAAGCAGGAATTCGTAGTCGCTTTCCAGTGCGGCCAAGCTTTCCTCCAACGACCCGGGCACGCTGCGAATCTGCCGCTTCTCTTCCGGTCCCAACTCGTAAATGTTTTTGTCAATCGGGCCGTAGCCCAGTTCGGTCGGATCAATCCGCCGGCGAACTCCGTCGATGCCGGCCATGAGCATCGCCGCGAACGCCAAGTATGGATTGGCGGTGCCGTCCGGCGTGCGGAACTCGATGCGCGCGCTCTTCGGCGTCACCGCGGCGACAGGCACGCGCACGGCGGCGCTGCGGTTGCCTTTGGAGAACACCAGGTTGACGGGCGCCTCGTAGCCAGGCACCAGGCGCTTGTAGGAGTTGGTGCTCGGGTTGGAGAACGCCAGGATGGCGGGCGCGTGGACCAAGATACCGCCGATATAGTGCAGCGCCAACTGGCTAAGGTTGCCGTAACCGCCCTCTTCGTAGAACAACGGCCGGTCTTCGTCAAACAGACTCATGTGCACGTGCATGCCGGAGCCGTTGTCTCCGAAGATGGGTTTGGGCATGAAGGTCGCCACCTTGCCAAACCGGCGTGCGACGTTGCGCACAATATATTTGTACAGCATGGTCGTGTCGGCCGTCATCGTCAGCGTGTCGAAGCGGAAGTTGATCTCCGCTTGTCCGGCTGTTGCAACCTCGTGGTGGTGGCGTTCCACCCGGATACCTGCGCGCATCAGTTCGCGCACCATTTCCGTGCGGATGTCCTGCTGCGTGTCGGTCGGGGGAAGCGGGAAGTAGCCGCCCTTGTTCTTCACCTTGTACGCGAGATTCGGTACACCGCCGCGGCCGGTGTTCCACATTGCTTCCTCCGAGTCGACGGAGTAAAATGCACCTTGCGGTCCGGAGTCGTAGCGGACGTCGTCAAACAGGAAAAACTCCAGTTCCGGCCCGAAGTAGGCGGTTGTCGCGATGCCGGAACGCTTCAGGTAGGCTTCCGCCTTCTCCGCGATGTAGCGGGGGTCGCGGTCGTACCGGTTGCCATTCGGCTCGTGCACGTTGCACACCAACGCGAGGGTCGGAGTCGACATGAACGGGTCAATCAGCGCCGTCTCCAGCACCGGGCGCATGACCATGTCGCTCTCCTCGATGCCGCGGAATCCTTGAATGCTGGACCCGTCAAAGGCGACGCCGTTCAACAACATATCTTCGTCGACTTCGACCGCTGGCACCGTCACGTGGTGTTGCCGGCCGGGGACGTCGACGATGCGAAAGTCCACCATTTCGACTTGATGTTGTTTCATCAGGTCCAATACGTCACGCGGTGTCACGATTTCTCCACTCCTCGACAGGATCTCGCGTCACGTCGCGAGTAGCTAGGAGTACTATAAGAAATCGTGAAAGTGAACGTCAACGGCTTATGTAATGTTTCATTACATAGACGAAAAAATATTTGCGGATTCAGGCGCCCGTTCCCGTGGGCGCTGGCAGACCACCGTTGGAAATTTGACAAAACATTTAACATGTGAGGTGCTGCACATGCAGCAGGCCATCGAGTTGCACCACCGCGGCCGCGTCCTGCGGGGAATGCGGCATGCGCCAGGAGACCGGGGCGCGCGCCAACCGGCGGTGATCATGTACCACAGCTTCGCCAGCCACAAGGTGGAGCCGCACCGGATGTACGTGAAGCTGTCCCGCGCGCTCGCCGGGCGGGGGATTCACAGCTTTCGGTTTGATTTTTCCGGCAGCGGCGAGAGTGACGGGAATTTCGAGGACATGACGGTGAGCGGGGAGGTCGAGGAGGCGCACGCGATTCTCGATATGGTGCGCCGGTACCCGGGTATCGATCCGGATCAAATCGCTCTGTTGGGGTTCAGCCTGGGCGGCGTGGTTGCCAGCTTGGTTGCCGCCGACCGGCCTGCCGACGTCGCCAAGCTGGTGCTGATTGCGCCGGCCGCCAACATGCCGGAGGTGGTCCGGGAACTGGCCGAGCAGGCTGCGGGGGCTGCCCGGCCGCAGGGACTCCCGCCCGGGGTGCACGATTACGGCGGGAACCTGATTGGCCAGCGGTTCGTTGAAGACGTGGTCCGCTTGAACGTGTACGAACGGGCTTCGGGGTACCGCGGCCCTGTGCTCATTTTGCACGGCACGCAGGATCTGGCTGTGCCGCCAGCCGTCAGCCAGCGATTTCGCGACGAGGTGTACGGCGGGCGGGCTGAACTGGTCTGGGTGGATGAGGCGGACCACACGTTCAGCCAATTCGCCTGGGAGCAGAAGGTGGTGCAGTCGGCCTGTGAGTTCCTTGTTCGTTGACCTCAACAGTGACCTCGGCGAGAGCTGGGGTGCGTTTTCAGTCGGATCGGATGAACAGATCATCCCGCTCGTGACATCGGTAAACGTGGCTTGCGGGTTTCACGCCGGCGACTACCGGGTCATGCACGAGACTGTCAAGCGGGCGAAGGCAGCCGGGGTCGCGGTCGGCGCCCACCCGAGCTTGATGGATCTGCACGGCTTTGGCCGGCGCCCCATCCCGGTCACGCCGGCCGAGGTGTTTGACCTCGTGTTGTACCAATTGGGGGCGTTGGAGGCGTTTGTGCGGGCGGAGTCGGTTGAGCTTCACCACGTGAAACCGCACGGAGCGCTGTACAACATGGCGGCGGCAGACGAAGACATCGCGCAGGCGGTAGCCGAGGCGGTGGCGGCGTTCGACCGGCGGCTCATCCTGTACGCCCTCGCCGGCAGTGAGCTGGTGAGAGCCGGTCGCAGCGCCGGGCTGCGCGTGGCACAGGAAGCGTTCGCGGACCGCCAGTACGGGCCGGACGGCCGGCTGGTGGACCGGCGCCACCCGCAGGCCGTGATTGCCGATCCGCTCGAAGCCGCCGAACGAGTGGTGAAAATGGTCAAGCAGCGGCGGGTGACGGCGGTGGACGGCAGTGACGTCGCCCTCGAAGTCGACACGGTGTGCGTTCACGGGGACAGTCCGCGGGCGCTGCAACTGGCGGCGGCGATTCGGGATCAGTTGGCCCGCAACGGCATTGGCCTGCGGCCGCCGTTTGGCGGCTGACTTGGTTGCGGCCGCTGCGACTCGGGTGTATAATCTAACAAAATGCGGTTCGCACACTCTCGCCCGTGTCTGCGCAGGCGGAACGGCGGGAGTTTTTCGTTTGGCCGGAGGGAGAGGAGCAACCAGGTGAGCGCGTTCGAGGGGCGCATTTTTGTCATTGGGGCCGGTTCCATGGCGGAGGCGTTCATCCGCGGCGTGACAGAGCGCCAGGCGGTTGTGCCGGAGCGGATCCGCGTGATCAACCGGTCGCGTCCGGAGCGGCTGCAGGCGTTGGAGCGCACGTACGGGGTGCGCGGATCCGGTTCGTGGGCGGACCTCGCCGAAGCGGACCTGGTGGTAGCCGCAGTAAAGCCGTACGACATGGCGGAGGCGCTGGCACAGGCGAAGCCGTATCTCAAGGGGCAACCGGTGCTCTCCTTCGCCGCGGGGTTGACCATCGACTGGTTGGAGCGGCAGGTGGACCGGCTTTCGCCGGTGGCGCGTTCGATGCCGAACATCCCGGTGGCGGTTCTGGCTGGCGTGACGGCGGTATCGTTTTCGGATGGGATGCGGGATGAGGACCGCAGCAGTATACTCTTTTTGCTCAGCCAGGTCGGGGATGTCGTGGAAATCCCCGAGGCGCTGATGGATGCTGCGACCGCCTTTTCCGGGAGCGGCCCCGGGTTCGTGTGCTACTTCCTGGAGGCGATGGAGGCGGCGGCCATCAACCTCGGGTTCAGTCCGGAACTGGCTCGCCGGTTGCTGCTGCAGACGGTCGTGGGAACGGCGAAGACGCTGGGAGAATGGGGGCTGAGCCCGCGCGAGCTGCGGCAGCGCGTCACCTCGCCGGGCGGCACCACGCACGCGGGAGTCACCGTCATGGAGACGGCCGAACTGCATCGGATTGTCGAACAGGCGCTGCGGTCGGCCGCTGCGCGGTCGGAGCAGCTGGGGAAAAACTACGCGGCCCAGTGACGAATCTGCGCCGGGCGCTCTACGCCTCACCGGTGGCCCGTCCCGGCGCCAGCCACGGCGTCACGCGTTTGCGCGCTCACCCGAAGGCGGGCGGGTGTTCGGTGTTCCCGGCCAACAGGTCGGCCAAGTGCTTCAGCACGGGCAGAACGACATTCAGGCCTTGCTCGACGGCGCGGGTGCTTCCCGGCAGGTTGACGATGACTGTGCTCCCGCAGACGCCGGCCACTTGGCGGGACGCCATTGCGAACGGGGTTTGCTTGAGTCCTTCCAGGCGCATCGCTTCCGGCAACCCGGGCAACAACCGCTCCACCACCGCGAGGGTGGCTTCCGGCGTCACGTCACGCGGTCCAATGCCGGTGCCACCGGTTGTCACCACCACATCCACCCGCATGGGCCCGCAGAGTTGGCGGAGCCAATGAGTGATCTGATCTCGGTCATCCGCCACCACGACGGTGTGCTTAACGACAAACCCGGCCTTTTCCAACAGACTTCGTGCCGCCGGGCCTGCCGTGTCTTGGCGCTTCCCCAGGTAGGCGGAATCACTCACCGTGATCACTGCTGCCGTGTATCCGTCCATCTTCCATCCTCCTGCACATCGCCCGGGCCGCCTTCGGGGAGGTTGCCAGAGACTCCGGCTGCAGGCGGCTGGCGGCTGCAAAGTTTGTTGAACATTCGCAGTACGAAAATTATACTAGAATAGGAACACAGATGGGTGTACGACCAATCTGTTCACTTTCCGGGCCTTTCAAACACTGTCGTCTATCCATCGCCGTTGTCCGTCTGTCATCTTCGCAACAGATGATTGTCTCGGATGGGATTGAGGAGGGATACACGTGACGTCGTTGCGGACGGAATGGGTGCGCTACGGCCGCGGCAACCGGTACTCGGCCTATCTGGCGGTGCCGTCGCGGGCGAGCGGGCCGCTGCCGGCGGTCGTGGTCATTCAGGAAGTGTGGGGCGCAGATGAACACATTCAGGACGTCACCCGCCGGTTTGCCCAAGCCGGCTATGTGGCCTTGGCTCCAGACCTGTACGCCCGGGACGGGGTTCGTCCGGCGCCTCTGGCCCCAGAGCGGATTGAAGCGGCCAAGCGGTTCATGGACAGCATGCCACCGACCGTCTGGGTCAGCGCGGAAGAGCGGGAGCAAGGGCTGGCGAAGCAGCCGGAGCCGGAACAGTCGCAGCTGCGCGACACGCTGGCGGAGTTGTTTGGCGGATTGGCCAAGCTCGACACCCACGTGGAGCAGTTGCGTGCGACGGTGGCGTATCTGCACAACGAGTTGGCAGAGGCGAAGGGGCAACCGGTTGGCTCTGTGGGATTTTGCATGGGCGGCGCCCTGTCGGCGCTGTTGGCGTGTTCGGAGCCGTCACTGCGCGCGGCTGTGATTTTCTACGGAAACTCGCCGGACGCCAGCCGCGTGCAAGGGGTGAACTGCCCCGTGCTGGGCTTTTACGCCGAGCGCGATCCGCGCATCACCAACGGCGTCCCGGCCTTTGCGGACGCGATGCGGGCGGCCGGGAAGCGCTTCGAGTACCACGTGTACGAAGGGGCCTTGCACGCGTTCTTCAACGACACCCGCGCGGCGTACAATCCCGCTGCAGCCCGGGACGCGTTCGCCCGGACCCTGCAGTTTTTCAACGCAGAACTGGGCGGCCGGGCGTAGCCGGCAGAGGGCCGGCCACCTTCCGCGTGGCGCTCGACCCGCCTGGCGGCGGGCCGCAAAAGCGGCTTGCGCCGGGCGGGTTTTTTGGCAAAGGCGGGCCGTTTGCGGATTCAGAAGGCAGGGGGAGTGTGGATGTGGGCCGGCAGGTGTGGCGAGGCCGCGTTGTGACGCCGGACGGCGTGTTGGAAGGCGGCGTCGTGGTCGCCGAGGACGGCATCATCCAGGCGGTGTCTGCGGACGGCCGCTATCGTCCGACGCTGGATGTCGGCCGTTCGTACATCGTTCCAGGCTTCATCGACGTGCACATACACGGCCTGGCTGGCGCTGATGCGATGCGGGCCGACCAGGGCGACGTCGCGAGAATGGCGGTGAAGCTGGCCCGACACGGCGTGACCGGGTTTCTGCCGACCACCGTGTCGGCGCAGATGGACCGCACGCTGGCGGTGGTCCGGGCGATTCGCGCGTATGCGTCGGACGGACAGCTTCGGGCGGATCGCCAGCGGGCGAAGGTGCTCGGCATTCACTTGGAGGGGCCGTGGATCTCGAAGGAGGCCAAGGGCGCCCACGATGAGCGGCACATTCAGCCTCCGCAGTGGTCGGCGGTGCAACGGCTGTTGGACGCCGGCGGCGGATGGGTTCGCATCGTCTCGCTGGCGCCCGAACAGCCTGGCGCTGACGAGGTGATCCGGGGCTTGGCGGAGCGGGGTGTGGCCGCTTCGATCGCTCACACGGCGGCGACCTACGACCAGGCGGAGCGAGCGATTCGCCTGGGCGCTTGCCAGGTGACGCACTGTTTTAATGCCATGACCGGTCTCCACCATCGCCGGCCCGGCGCACTCACCGCTGTGTTGTTGCACGACAGCGTGCGGGCGGAGTTGATTGCCGACGGGGTGCACGTCCACCCTGCCGCCATTCGCTTGTTGGTGCGGGTCAAGGGACGGCACCGGGTGATGTTGGTCTCTGACGCCATCGCGGCGGCCGGTTTGGCGGACGGCGAGTACTCGCTGGGCGAGCTGCCGGTCCGCGTGCAGGGCGGGCAAGCGCGCTTGTTGGACGGGACCCTGGCCGGGAGCACGCTGACGTTGGATCAGGCGGTGCGCTACCTCGTCCAAGTGTGCGCGATCCCGCTCGTCGACGCGGTCTGCATGGCGTCCACCACGCCCGCAGAGGCGATTGGCTGGGGGCACCGCAAGGGGCAGATCCGGCCGGGATTCGACGCCGACCTGGTCGTGCTGAACGAGGCGTTGCAGCCTGTGCGAACGGAGGTTGCGGTGGGAGCGGATGAAGAAGCGGAACGGTGAGTGGCGGACGTCAAGCATCCGGCAGCGCGTGCGGGTGGGCGTGGCTTTGTTGGCGTTCGCCGCGAGTTGGCGGATCGGCCCCGCGTCGGCGGCGCCGGCGCCAGGTGCGGGGCCTGTGGTGTATCCGCACGCCGGCGTGTCGGTGGCGGGCGTGTCGGCGCCCGACAGCGCCGTCATCTGGTGGAAGAGGACGCCGTTTGTCGACCTGGATGCGCTGGCGCCGATGCTCGACTGGCGGGTGGTGTGGGGGCCTGGCGGCGTGTGTACCCTGTCGATGGCGGACGGGCCGGGGCAGGCCGGGTCCGTGCAGGCTGGGCCGGCAGCGGCACACGCGCAGGCGGCCGCACCGATGGCGGTGTCGTCGGGCCCGTTGCCATTCTCGCCGAGCGTCCGGAGCAAGGCGGGGCAGGGGGTGCCCGCGGCGCGGCCGGTGACCATCCAGGGGCCTGGGTGGAAGTTGGCGAGTACTCTCCTCATGACACGCGGCCGCCGCTACGTCGCGGCGCCTGCTCTGGCAGCCTTGGGCGTCGCCGTGTCGGTGCGCCCCGCCAGCCACGCGGTCGATTTGACGCCGCTCAGCCTGCTTTTGCCCGACCACCTGTGGGGGTCGGTGTACGTGGCGGGGGTGGTGTTGAACAGCGCCGGCGGGCGCGGCCCCGGCCGGGCGGCGGTCGTCAACAGGTCCGGCGCGGTCGTCGTCGTCAACACAGACGCCTCCGGTGCCTTCAGCGTCTGGCTGCCAACCGCGGCGCCCGCTGCCAACACCGCTGCAGTGGCCGCGGTCCGCGGTGCGGGCGGCAGTGGCAACCTGCCGTTGGCCGCGGTTGCGGGCGTGTGGACCGCTGACGACGGCTGGACGGGTGAATGGTTGCCAGTGCAATCTGGACACCCGGCACCCGTCGTGGTGCAGGCAGATACGCGCCAGGCGGCTGTCGCAGGGCGAATAGCGGCGGCCGGGTCAGCCGGCCTTGTCCGCGCAGTGTCTATCCGCGACGTCTTGACACACGTGCACTACTACGCGCCGGTCGGGGCGGACGGGCGGTTTGCGCTGACCCTCCCCGAAGGTTGGTATGAAGTGTACGCCGCCCTGACCGACGGCGGTCCCGTCTTGCTGATGAAGCCGTTTGCGGCGAAGGGCCGCACGGCGCTGGCGGTGCAGTTGCCTTCTATTCCATCGTCTGGTATTCTCAAATCCTCCCACGTCCAGGTTGCCGCCGGGGACAGTCAGGTAACGCCGGAGGACCTGGTTGCGGCTGACGTCATCTTCGAGCACGTGTACCCTGAGGTGTCCGGTGACCTTGGCGCGCACCTGTCGGCTCCGCTGTCCCTGACGCTGTACTCGGGTCCGGACACCTATCAACAGCACTTTGCCGCCGAGGGGTACAGCGCGGACGAGGCGAAGCGGCTGGCGCAGGAGTCGGCGGCCGCGTACGAGAACGGCTCCATCGCCGTGGACCTGGCCGCGTGGGGGGCCGTCGATCCTGTCAACGTGATCGCGCACGAGCTGACGCACGCCCTTTTGGCGCAGTTGTCGCAGCGGTTGCCGAGCTGGGCAAACGAAGGCATCGCGTGGCACGAGGGTGTCCGCGCGGAGCTGGACGGTTCCCCCGAGGTTCTGTTGCGGCAAGGTGTCCAGTGGATGCAGTGGGCTGAGCTGGAGGAGCAGGACCGCGACGGCGGGCTGGCCCCGCTCGGAGCGTCCGATCCGCTAAACAGCTCGTACAACGTGGAGAGTCAAGACTACTTCGCGGTGGAGCAGTGGATCGAGCGCTACGGGTGGGGGCGGCTGATGGGGTACGTGCGCCGGTACGACGCGGATGCGTCAGCGTTGCAGTCGGCCATCGGCGAGACGTTCGACGCGTTTGCCGCACAGGTGGCCGCGGCCATCGACGCCTTGGCGCACCGCGGCAGCAGTACAGCGGGTCCGGGGGCGGCCGGCACAGCTCCTGCCGACGCCACGGCGGCCGCGGCGTCCGCTGGGGGCAACGGTGCGGCCGGGTCGGGCTGGTCGCTGACGCTGAAGATCTTGCCCGGCGGTCCCCGCGCGCTGTACGTCCAGGCGCCGGGCGGAGCCTGCACGCAGGTGAACGGGCTTGTGCCGGGCCAGACGTACACGTTCACGTGCACGGAGGAGGGACAGGTGCGCACGCCGGCCGGACTGACGGTCAACGCTTTGCCGGCGATGCAGACGGTGGACAGCCAGGACTGGTTTGTCGGAGTGACTGGATGGGACGGGCCGTTTCCGCGCCAGGAGTTCGAGCTGGCGTCCGCCTCCGGCCAGCCGTTCACCGTCCGCATCTTGTTGTACGGTGCCGGCGGCAGCGTGGAGCACGCCTATCCGGCGACGGCCATCCCTGCCGGCGTGCAGCTGATCGCGCTTCAGACCGGCGGGACGGCTGCGGCAGGCACCTCTTGAACGCGGTATAATGCTGTCAAACGCAGTGCCTGACCTTCACGCGGAGGGGTGGTTTTGATGCGCAATGTGAACGAGCTGTACCACGCCTGGGTGCAGTACCCCAGTCACGCTCCGGCCATCCGGCAGGAGTTGGAAGCCATCGCGGATGACCCGCAGGCCATTGCGGATCGCTTCTACCGCGACTTGGAGTTCGGGACCGGAGGGCTGCGCGGGATCATCGGTGCAGGGACGAACCGGATGAACGTGTACACGGTGCGCCGGGCGACCCTGGGTCTCGCCCGCTACTTAGAGGCATCTTCTGACCGCGCGAAGGTGCAGGGCGTGGTGGTCGGATATGACTCTCGGCACATGTCGGACGAGTTTGCCCTGGAAACCGGCTTGGTGTTGGCGGCAGCCGGGTTCCGGGTGTACGTGTTTGACCACCTGTGTCCGACGCCAGAACTGTCGTTCGCGGTCCGGGAACTGGGGGCGGCAGCGGGCGTGATGATAACTGCCAGCCACAACCCGCCGGCGTACAACGGGTACAAGGTGTACGGTCCGGACGGGTGTCAGATACTTCCTGACGTGGCGGCACAGATCACCGCTCGCATCGAAGGGGTCCAGGATTTCTTCCACATCCCCCGGCTGGCCCGCGAGGATGCGGAACGGAACGGGTTGCTTCAGTGGCTTGGCGCGGACTGGGACGAACGCTACTGCCGGCGGGTCGTCGAGTCGCTCGCCGTGCCGTCGTTGACAGCGGCGGATCGCGAACAGCTGCACATCGTCTACACGCCTCTGCACGGCACGGGCAACGTACCGGTGCGGACGGCGCTGGGCTTGGCCGGGTACCGGAAGGTCTCGGTGGTTTCGGAACAGGAGCGCCCTGACGGCGACTTTCCGACGGCGAAGAGTCCGAACCCGGAAGAGCCGGAAGCCCTCGCGCTGGCGTTGCGGCAAGCGGAGCAGGAAGGGGCCGACATCGCGCTGGGGACGGATCCGGACGCGGACCGCGTGGGGGTGGCCGTGCGGGATCGCGATGGGTCGTACCGGTTGCTGACCGGCAACCAGATCGGCGGGCTGTTGGTCGACTTCCTCCTGAAGGTGAAGCAAGAGGCGGGCGAGCGGGTCGACGACCGGGTTGTGTTCAAGACCATCGTGACGTCCGAGTTGGGCGCCTCGGTCGCACGCCGGCACGGTGTGGAAGTGGAGGATACGCTCACAGGGTTCAAATACATCGGGGCGCGCGTAACGGAGCGCGAACAGGCGGGTTCGAAACGGCTGTTGTTCGGATACGAGGAGAGTTACGGTTACCTGGCGTCCGACATCGTCCGCGACAAAGACGCGGTGCAAGGGTGCCTGCTGGTGGCCGAGATGGCGGCCTGGTACAAGCGGCGAGGGATGACTCTGCTCGACGCCTTGGAGGCGCTCTACCGCGAGGTCGGCTACTTTGAGGAGCAGCTGATCAGCCGGACGCTGCCGGGCCAAAACGGACTCGCCCAAATCCAGGGGCTGATGGAGGAGTTGCGCAAAGGCGGGATCCGCGTGCACGGTCTGGAACTGCTCGCGGTCGAGGACTACCTGGCGTCACGGCGGACCTGGCTCGGGTCACCGGGGGATTCGCCAGCGCGCACGGAACCGCTGACTTTGCCTAAGTCGGACGTACTGAAATACTTGTTCCGCGGGGGTTGTTGGCTGGCGGTGCGGCCATCCGGCACCGAGCCGAAGATCAAGGTGTACTTGGGCGCCGTGGGCGAGACGAAGGAGTCCTGCCAGCAGGCACTGGCGGCGATGCGGGAAGCGGTGGATGCCTTCCTGAAACAAGCTGAACCGGTGGGCCAAACCCATGGCTGACTGGCGGCGGACGCTGTGGATTTTATGGGCCGCGGACTTTCTGGTGATGGCGGGGATGAGCCTCGTCATCCCGTTTTTGCCGCTGTACATCGAGCAGCTGGGCGTTCACCGGCTGGCGGACTTGGAGCGGTGGTCGAGCTGGGTGTTTTCCGCGCAGTTCATCACCTCGTTCCTGTTCCAACCGCTGTGGGGTGCGCTGGCCGACCGCCACGGCCGGAAACTGATGCTGTTGCGGGCGGGGTTCGGCATGGGTGTGATGACCGCCTGCATGGGGTTGGTCGGGGCACCGTGGCAACTCTTGGTGTTGCGGTTCGTCAACGGGGTGTTCTCCGGGTTCATCTCGATGGCCGTCTCGCTGCTGGCGTCGGTGACGCCGGAGGAGCACGCCGGCCGCGCCCTTGGCACGCTCCAAACCGGGCCTATTGCTGGCGGGTTGGTGGGACCGTTGGTGGGCGGCGCGCTGGCGGAGGCCATCAGCTTTCGCGGCGTGTTCTTCTTGACGGGTGCCTCGCTGTTGTTGGCGTGCGTGATTGTCATGTTGTTCGTGCACGAACAGCCGAAGGCCCGCCAGGCCCGGGAACGGCGGCGCGGCGACTGGCGCCGGCTGGGTCCCTTGGTGCCGGTGTTCGTCGCCACGTTGGCGACGCAGGTGGGGATGATGAGCATTGAGCCGATTGTCACGGTGTTTGCGAAGACGCTCTACCACGGGCGCCACCTGGCTGTCGTGGCGGGGTTGGTGGTCGCCGTCACGGGCATGGCCAACCTGGTCGGTGCTCCGCTGCTCGGCCGGCTTGGCGACGGCATCGGCCAGCGCAAGGTGCTGGTGGGTGCGCTGACCGGTTGCGCGATCGCGTTCCTGCCGCAGGCGTTGGCGAGAGGTATCGGCCAACTGTTGGCCGGCCGGTTTCTGTTGGGGCTGTTTGTCGGCGGGATGATCCCGTCGTTGAACGTGCTTGTCAAGAAGATGGCGCCGGCCGGCGCCGAGGCCACGGCGTTCGGCGTCAACTCCAGCGCCTTGTTTTTGGGGAACTTGATAGGCCCGTTGATTGGCGGGTCAGTGGCTGCCTCGTTCGGCATTCGTTCCGTCTTCTACGTGACGATGGCGGTACTGGCGGCGAACGCGCTCGCCATCGCGCTGAACCGGCGGCTGCAGGCACCCGCTCACGCCGCCTGAACCGCCACGGACAGCTCGGACGGGTGGCGGCTTTTGGCGCTGTCCGGCCGCAGGGGCGCGGGGTGCTGCCGAGGGTGGCTGCGGTCCGCCGAGTCTCGGTATCCTCGCAAATCGGATTGGCAGGGCCGGCAGAATGAGCCGTCGCCGGCCGGCTGTGGCCCAGTCATGGCCAGGGAATCACCGGCAGGAAAGGAGACCGGGGTCTTGCGGAGTCCGAGGTGGTGGGCAATAGGGGCCAGTCTTCTGGCCAGTCTGTCGGTGTTCCACGGCCTGCCTGTCCAAGCCAGCCGCGTGCCGACCCCGCCGCCCGCCGTGGCGCGGTCGTACCGGGGCACGCTGGTGG
>JADGIC010000062.1 GCA_019683615.1 Alicyclobacillaceae bacterium
TGCTACATGATTGGCGGGGAGGAAGACGTGTTTCGTTCCGTGGAGGCGATCTTCCGGGACACCGCCGTCGAGCACGGGTACACCTACACAGGCCCGGCGGGAAGCGGCCATTACGCGAAGATGATTCACAACGGCATTGAGTACGGGATGATGGCGGCCATCGGAGAGGGGTTTGAGATTCTCTCCAAAAGCCCGTTTCCATACGACTTCGGCGACATTGCCAGGGTCTGGTCGCACGGGTCGGTGATCCGCGGCTGGCTGATGGAGTTGACAGCACGCGCCTTCTCCAAAGATCCGAAACTGGAACGGATTCGCGGGATCATGCATTCCTCCGGGGAGGGCAAGTGGACGGTGGAGGAAGCCATCGATTTGGAGGTCGCTACGCCCGTCATTGCAATGTCATTGTTGATGCGATATCGTTCACTTGAGCATGATACCTTCACAGGCAAGGTGGTCGCGGCACTCCGCAACGAGTTCGGCGGTCACGCGGTGGAGGCAGCGACCGGACCTGCGCACTGAACCGTACCGGAGACCGGGCAGCGGGGGGCAAGCTGAGGAATGTTCATCGGTTTTGGTTTCGGCCCGCCTCTGGTGAGCATCCTGATGCTGATTGCGACAAGCCTCGCCAGCTACGGGCTGTTCCGGCTCTTCAACCGGAGCCGGAAGCCGCGGGATCCGGAGCAGCGGCGGGAGCAATTGCGCCGGTACTACTATGAACAACGCCAGTTGGCGCGGCGGATGGCGCGTGAGTTCGACTTGACGGACGAAGAGATTGAGCGCCGCATCGACGAGGATCTGAAGCGCGGGGGTTGACGGCGGCGGAAACAGTCGGGAGGTTGCCTTGAACGCGAGGATACGCTGGATTGCAGCGGTGTTGTCATTGGCGGGTTTGGTCATCGGCGGCCGTGCGCTGTGGGTGTCAATGGGACTGTTTCATCCGTCCGGCTCCCGGCACACGGCTGTTTCCTATCGCCGGGTGGCCAAACACACGCGGACGGAGCGGGTGGTCGTGATTGGCGGTTCGATCGCCCACGGATGGAAAGACCCGAACCGCAACAGCTATCTGAAGCGGGCCTTTCAGTCGTTGACGGAGCACACGCCGACCGTCTACCAGTACATCGACCGCACCATCATCGGCGCGAACGGGACGCAGTTGGACACCATGTACGCCGACCGCTTCCGGACTTGGCTGCACACCGACAAGCCGGACATTGTGGTGATCTCCTGGGGACTGTTGAACGACGCGAAACCAAAGGTGCCTATCGACGACTTTAAGCAACACCTGCAAAACGAAATCAACCAGGTGTTGGCGCATCAGGCGGTCGCCATCATCGTAACGCCTCCCGTGACCAAGGCGTCCTACACTCAATACGCCGAGCAACAACAAGCGTACGTGAACGCGGAGATGGAGTTGGTCAGGAAGCTGAACAATCCGAACGTGTACGCGTTTGACGTATTCGGCCAGATGAAGCAATACCTGGCAGACCATCACCAGACGTGGGAGCCGTATTACGGCGACGGCTGGCATCCGAACAGCGCCGGGCACGCCTTGGCAGGGCAGCTGTTGTACCAAGACCTCACCCAGCAGTTTGGCGCTCAGCCGATCTTGTTCCGCACATCCGAATGACCGCCCCGTACAACGCGATGAGCGTCGCCGCACATCGCTGTCCAGTCTGTGCATCCTGGCCCCGTCACGGAGTGCGCTCGTCCGGCACCGGCAGGCCGCCGTGTACGGGCATCAGGACGACGCGTGCAGGAGCGGCTTCCACGCCGAGGAGACGCAGTGGCAGTGCGACCATCTGGTATTCGCCGGCCGGCACGTCCCGCAGCCGCAGCCCTTCCACAATCACGGCGTTCGCTTCAAACAACACCCGGTGCGTCGGGTGGCCCGGTTGGTCCCGTTCGATGCCGAGCGCGTCGATGCCCACCCCTGCAATGCCCAAGTCGGCGAGAAACCGCGCACCGTCTGCCGCGAGGAACACGAACGCCGGGTTAAACCCGTCGTCCTGCGAGTTCCGGGTCTTTAACAGCAGGAACTCCCCTCGCTGCGGCCGCAGCGGTTGCAGGTCCGCCTCCCCGATGCGGGACACCACGTGGCTCAGGTCCACCACCCGGCAGGGGCGGATGAGGCGGTTGAGGTGGATCGCCTCGACGGTAGCTCCGCTTGCCACCATGTGCAAAGGAGCGTCGATGTGGGTCCCGGTGTGAGCGTCAATGTGGATGCGCGTCTCGCGCACCTGGTGCGTGCTGTGGTCGGCCGTCGTTTCGAACACGGGCCGCTTGTCGGCGCGGTTCTTGTAGACCGGCATCCCTTCGAAGATTGGCTGGCTGACATCGTACCACTGTGCCACGCGACTGCCCCGCCTTTCACAACACCTGCGCGTATCGGCGCACCAACATGTGTTCGACCGACGGTGTTTCCTCGCCATACACCGGCCACCACCAGAAGCCGTCCGCGGCAGGCAGGCGCCGGGCTTCCTCCGGCCCCCACGATCCCGCCGGGTACGTCGACAGCGGCACCCGCTCGTCGGCAAACGCCTCGGCCATCGGGTCGACCAGTTTCCAGGCCAGCGACACCTCGTCCCAACGCGTGAAATACGTGGAGTCGCCGCGCATCGCCTCGTACAACAGGCGCTCGTACGCCTCCGGCGAGCTGTCCCTGGGCTGGCTGAACTCCATCGCCACCGGGACGACATCGCCTTCGGTGCCCGGGCGTTTCGCATTCAACTGCAGGTACATGCCTTCGACCGGATTGACGCGGATCACCAGCAAGTTGGGGCCCAACGTGCCGTCTTCATTGAAGTACAGGTGCTCCGGCATGTTCCGGAACTGGATGACAATCTCCGTCGACTTTAGAGCCATACGTTTGCCTGTGCGAATGTAAAAGGGCACACCTGCCCAGCGGAAGTTGTCGATGAACAGCCGCGCAGCCACAAACGTCTCCGTCCGTGAATCCGGTTTGACGCCTGGTTCTTCGCGGTAGCCGGGGACCGGTGCCCCGCCGATGGCGCCCGCCAGGTACTGGCCCCGCACCACGTGGTTAGCTGCCTCGTCGGCTGTGTAGCGGCGCAACGAGCGCAGCACTTTGACCTTTTCGTCGCGGATGGCTTCCGTGTGCAGGCGGCTGGGCGGTTCCATGGCGACCATCATGACCATTTGCAGCATGTGGTTCTGGACCATGTCCCGCAATGCGCCCGCCGATTCGTAGTATCCCGCGCGTTCTTCGACACCGACCGTCTCACTCGACGTGATCTGGACGTTGGCGATGGAACGGTTGTTCCAAACCGGTTCAAAGATGGAGTTCGCGAAGCGGATGACCTCGATATTCTGCACCATTTCCTTGCCGAGGTAATGGTCAATCCGGTAAATCTCGCTTTCCTCAAACACCTGGTACAGTTCGCTGTTCAGTTTGTGGGCGGAGGCGAGATCGTGCCCGAATGGCTTTTCAATGATCAACCGCTTGAACCCGCGTTCGTGAAGCAGTCCGCGCGCCTTTAACTGCAGCGCCACTTTGCCAAAAAAATCCGGTGCCATCGCGAGGTAAAACACCCGGTTGGGAGGGTCCCCGACGGAGCGCGCCAGTTGGTCAATCCGCGCTCGCAACCGGTCGAAGTCTTCCGGCCGGTTGGCGTCGAGCGGGCAGTAGAACACACGCGCCGCAAAGCCTTCCCAATCCCCCGAGGTGGCCGGACGGCGGCCGTGCTTGTCCACCCATTCCCGGACCAGTTCCCGAAACTGCCCGTCGTCCATTGCACCGCGGGCCACGCCGGCGAGCGCGAACGGTTCCGGCAACAGGCGGTTCCGGTAGAGGCTGTACAGGGCCGGGTACAATTTGCGCTTGGCCAAATCGCCGGTAGCCCCAAACAGAATGAACCACTGCGGATTTGGCGCCTCCAGGCCCTGTGTGAACTCCGTGTGCTGCATCAGACCACACCCTTCGGCTGCAGTTGCACTCCGCGGGTTCAGTCTGCCCCATTGTGCAACGTTCTACCAACGTTGGACAAAGGGTGTCGGGTATGTGGACGGTGCGCTCTCAATCGGGGTGACGGTCTGCACGACCCAGATGCCAGAGGGTCCTTGTCGCTCGGGTTGGTACAGCTCGACGAGGTAGCTGCACGGCCCGTGCTGCACGCGCACGACCGCTTGTTGCAGCCCCGACCCGGCGTCGATGTATTGCTCCACAAATTCGTACGTATCGTCGGGACGCAGGCCGAGGTGGGTGCTGCCCACCACCCGGGCGGTCTGCACCGGATCCAACCGCCAACGGTTGACGCCCCTGTCGGCCGCGCGCTGAATGCGCTCGTAGTCTTCGCCCGGGATTTCGACCCTGCCGGTGACCACTTCCGGACAATCCATGCCACATTCCTCCCACCGATTGCATCCGCGGCAGATTTGGTGGTGTATTGTATGGGAAAGGAGGGGTGCACGTGTTGATCAACTGCGCGGAGCTGCATCGGCGGTTGGCAGAGGGGATGCGGTTGGCCGTCATCGACTGTCGCTTTTCCCTGCAGGACCCGGAGGCCGGGCGGCGGGCGTACGAAGCGGGACACATACCAGGGGCTGTGTATTTCGATTTGGAACAGGATCTGTCGGGGCCTCGCCAGTCACGCGGAGGGCGTCACCCGCTGCCGGCGGAGGACGAGCTGGCGCGCAAGCTGGGTGCGGCGGGTGTCGGCGACGGGGTGGCGGCCGTCGTGTACGATGATGGCGGCGGGATGGCGGCGCGCGCGTGGTGGCTCATCCGCTACCTGGGGCACGACGACGTCTGGCTGTTGGACGGCGGCTTTTCGGCGTGGGTGAGCGCGGGGTACCCGGTCACGGCGGAGGGGCCTTCACCCCGTCCGGCCAGATTTGTCCCGCGGGTCCGGCACGATTGGGTGGTGTCTGTGGAAGACGTCGCAGCGGCGGTTGCCGGGAGACGGCCAGGTCTGCTCGTGGATGCGCGCGCACCGGAGCGGTTCCGGGGGGATGTGGAACCACTCGACCCGAAGGCGGGGCATATCCCGGGTGCCATCAACTTCCCGTGGATGGACAACTTGGGGACGGATGGTCGCTGGTTGCGCGGCGAGGAGTTGCGAGAGCGGTGGATGCAGCGGCTGAAGGCGGCCGGCCAGGCGGGCGCAGACGGGGCCGAGGCCGGGCCGGTGGTGTTGTACTGCGGTTCGGGCGTGACCGCGTGCGCGAACTGGTTTGCCCTCGAGTTGGCCGGGTTATCCGGGATGAAGTTGTACCCGGGCAGCTGGAGCGACTGGTGTTCCCGCCCGGACTTGCCGGTCGCAACCGGGGAGGGAGAAACCCGGTCGTATTCGCAGTAACGCCTGGGTAACGCCTGGGGTGTTTTGGGAATCTACGGAGCCTACCTGTGCCCTGTGCTATAATACTGGCGATGTTCGTGTCGAATTGCGGCGAAGTGAGGAGGTTCCGAGTGAAACCGACACCTGCGGGCGCGACGCCCGCACCGCCGCGCACCCGGCGACAACGCCGGCAGGTGCGCCGAAAACGTCGCCTGCGCCGGTTTTTGGCGGCCAGCGGCCTGACGCTGCTGCTGTTTTGCGGGGCTCTCGCAGCCGCCGGCTTCGTGACGCCGTGGGGGCGCCAGGTACGGCTTTCCATTGCAGAGACGATCATCGCCACGCGACATTTCTACCTAGCCCGTTACATCACGACCAGTGCCGAGTACGCGTCGCTGGTGAAACAGTTGAGAGACGCACCTGTGTTGAACACGGGCGTGTCGGGTAAGATCCATGTGTCCGGTGCCTTCCGGGACGGGCCGATACAGATCATCCCCGTTTCCCAGCAGGGGTACAACGGCTGGGTGATGCTCGTTCACGATCCCCGCTTGGTCCGCCTGGTGCGGGCGCGGGTGAGCGGGTCGATGGGCGAGTACATCACCGACATGGCCCCGCGCGTGGGCGCCGTCGCCGGCGTCAACGCCAGTGGCTTCGAGGACCCCAACGGCAACGGTTGGGGCGGCATCCCCGTCGGGCTGGAGATGGTCGACGGCCACGTTTTTCACCCGATGAAGGACGATCCCAGCTGGGCCGTGGTCGGGTTTACCCGCAGCGGGATCATGGTGATGGGCCACTACACCGTGGACGAGCTGCGGGCGATGGGCGTCCGCGACGCGATGCAATTTCACCCCGAGTTGGTGGTGGATGGCAAGCCGATGATCACGGTCGGCGACGGCGGTTGGGGTCACGACCCGCGTACCGCCATTGGCCAGGCGGCGGACGGCACCGTGATCTTCGTCGTCATCAACGGCCGCCTGCACAATGGGTCCATCGGCGCCTCCCAGCGCCAGGTGATGGACCTGATGCTGAAGTACGGGGCGGTCAACGCGTGTGCGATGGACGGCGGATCGTCCAGCGTATTGTACTACGCGTACGGCAAGAACAGAATCCTGAACTCGCCTTCGACCATCGATCCGCGCGGCGAACGCCACCTTCCGGACGCTTGGCTGGTGTTCCCGAGCGAACAGGCGGCAGACGGGTACCGCGCATAGGCGCGGCCACTCCGGGGCGAGCTACCCTGACCAGAGCAAAGAGGTGTGTGTACCGTGACGGATGTCGCCGAACGCGTCGCCGAGTTTCGGACGTACCTGAAGCGAATGCAGCACTACCACGAGGCGATTTCGCTGATGCACTGGGATCTGCGGACCGGGGCACCGCGCAAGGGCGTCGAACTGCGGTCTGAGGCCATCGGCACGCTGGCAGGCGAGCTGTTCGAGCTGGCCACCTCGCCGCAGCTCGGCGAGATGCTGGAGGCGCTCAGCGACGACAGCGTGTTCCCGGCATTGGACCGGATCACCCAGGCCGCCGTTCGCGAGGTGCGGCGTGAGTATGAGCGGAATCGCAAGATCCCGGCGGATCGCCACCGCGCTTTCGTGGTGTTGACCGCCAAGGCGCAGACGGTGTGGGAAGAGGCAAAGGCGGCGAGCGACTTCAGCCTGCTCCGGCCGTACCTGGAAGAGATTGTGGCGATGACATCGGAGTTCATCGACTGCTGGGGTTACGGCGAACACCGCTACGACACCTTGCTGGACATGTACGAACCCGGCGTCACCGTTCGCCTGTTGGACGACATCTTCGGCCGCCTGCGTGAAGACACGGTGGCCTTGGTGCAGGCCATCGTGGCGTCCGGCCGGCGGGTGGATACGACACCTCTGCAGCGCTATTTCGATCCCGCCCGCCAACGTCAGTTCAGCCGCCTGCTGTTGGAGCGGATGGGGTACGACTTTGAGGCCGGCCGGCTGGACGAGACGGCGCACCCGTTCGAGTCGGCCATCAATCGCTACGATGTGCGCGTGACGACGAAGTTTTTGCCCCACGACGTGCGCTCCGCCATCTTCTCCACGATTCACGAGGGCGGCCACGCCTTGTACGAACAGGGGATCTCGCCGGACCTCATCGACACGCCGCTGTGTAACGGGACGTCGTACGGCATCCACGAGTCGCAGTCCCGCTTCTGGGAAAACTTCATCGGCCGTTCGCGGGAGTTCTGGGAGTTCAACTACGCGGACCTGTTGCGCCTGTTCCCGGCCGAGCTGGCAGATGTCAGTCTGGACCATTTCCACCGCGCCGTCAACCACGTGGAGCCGTCCCTGATCCGCATCGAAGCGGACGAGGTGACCTACAACCTGCACATCATGATCCGGTACGAGTTGGAGAAAGCGCTGGTGGCGGGCGATTTGAAGGTGGCCGACCTGCCAGGGGTGTGGCGGGAGAAAATGCGCGAGTACCTGGGTGTGGAACCGGCCACCGACGCGGAGGGGGTTTTGCAGGACGTTCACTGGTCAGGCGGCGACTTCGGCTACTTCCCCTCGTACGCCCTGGGCAACGTCTACGCGGCCCAGTTCCGAAGCGCCTTGGCGCGCGACATACCCGATTTCATGGAGCAGGTCCGGCGCGGGGAGTTGCAGGCCATCAAGGCGTGGTTGAACGACCGCATCCACCGGCACGGCAAGCTGCTCAAGCCCAAGGAGATCATCCGCCAGGTCACGGGCGAGGACGTGAACGCTGTCCACCTGGTGGCGTACTTCCGGGAGAA
Organism: Alicyclobacillaceae bacterium; assembly: GCA_019683615.1. GTDB lineage: Bacteria > Bacillota > Bacilli > Alicyclobacillales > Alicyclobacillaceae > JADGIC01. Next base: position 8,047 of record JADGIC010000062.1, read on the forward strand.
GTTTGAGCCTCTCTACGGCTTGTGAGTCGCCGCCGGGGTGGTGAGTCCCGGTTGTGACCGCCTGTCCGGTTCACCACCGGACGGTTTGCTGTGTGAAGTTGATGATGGGGGGGAGTGTGCATCCGAACCGATTCCCGCACAACAGCAGGCTTGACCCGGCGGACGTTGGTCATCGTCCTGTTGGCGGTATCATACTTGTTAGTCTACACCCAGCGTACGGGCCCCGGGGTCATCTCGGATCGACTCCAATCTGCGTTCCACGTGTCGGCGGCTGTGTTGGGCACCGTGGCATCCGTTCAGTATCTGCTGTATATGATGCTGCAGATCCCGGTTGGCATGTCTGCCGACCGGTGGGGGCCGGAACGGCTTCTGGTGGCCGGCATCTTTCTGGACGGGGCGGGTACCGTATGGTTTTCGCACGCGGCGAGTTTCCCGGCTCTCCTCGTCGGCCGGGCACTGGTCGGGCTCGGCGACGCGTTGGTGTTCGTGAACATCGTCCTCATCCTCGGCCGTTGGTGCGATGCGCAAGTGTTCGGTGCGATGCTTGGCCTCGTCAACACGTGCGGCAGCCTGGGGGCGGTGCTGGCAACCGTGCCGCTGGCGGTGTGGATTGGTACGGACGGGTGGCGCCTGCCGTTTCGCGTGGTCGGCCTGCTGTTGGTCGTTGCCGCCGTTGTGGATGCCGTGTGCTTCCGCTGGCTTGGGCGGGCGAAGCGCGCCGCCGTCCGCACCGGCACCGGTACCACGGCGCCGGGCGCGGCGGACCCTCCGCCGGTGTGGCGCGTGCTCGGGGAGGTCGTGCGGGATCGCCACGCGTGGGCGGCGTTCGGCTGCCACTTCGGCCTGATGGGCACGTACATCGGTTTCATGAGTTTGTGGGCCGTTCCGTACCTGATGGACACGTACCAGCTGCCGCGGTCATCCGCGACCTGGTTCAACCTGGCGTCGTTCTTGGGCGCAATGGCCGGCGGACCGCTCGTCGGCCGCCTGTCCGACCGGACGGGGTCGCGCAAGTGGCCGTACATGGCGCTGCACGGGCTGGCCGCGCTGGCGTGGCTGACCCTCGTCCTGTGCAGCGGGCATCCGCCGGAGCCGGTTGCGTTTGCCGTGATGTTCGTCCTGGGGCTGGGCTGCGGCGGCAGTATGCTGACGTTCGCCGTGGTGCGCGATCACACCCCCGTCTCCCGCTCCGGTGCCACCTCGGGCTTCGCCAACGCCGGCGGCTTTCTGAGCGCGGTATTGTTGCCGGTGGCGTTCGGATGGGTGCTGGACGCCGCCGCCCCGTCGTCTGCGCCCGGCATCACGGGCGTTCATGCGGCGGGGAGCGGTCCGGCGTGGGGGTCTGCGTTCTGGGTGCCGTTTGTGTTTTCGCTCGCCGGCCTTCTGGGCTGCAGTCTGATTCGCGAGCGCCCGCACCATTCGGGTGCGGCCTCATCTCTCAATGTCGTGGAGGGAACGTGAGATGGAACAGGTGCAGTCGATGGATGAGTTTTTCACCCTCGCGCGGGAACAGACGCCCACCGTGATGTTGTTCTCGGCGGGCTGGTGTCCCGACTGCCGCTACCTGGACGTATTCATCGACGACGTGGTGAACGACTACGAGGGGCGGATGCGGTTTTTCAAGGTGGACCGGGACCAATTCCCGGAGCTGTGCGAGACCCTCGACATCCTCGGCATCCCCAGCTTTGTCGTCTATCGCGGCGGCGAAGTGGTGGGCCGGTTTGTGAATGGCAAGCGCAAGACGCGCCAGGAGGTGGAGGACTTCCTGAACGGCGTGTTGGAACGGCTGAATCAAGCTTAAGGCGGGGAGGCGAGGCTGTGGACAGCCGGACGGACAGTCACACCTGGTTTGTGCGGACGCCGGAGGAGCGGGATCGCCTGCGGGTCACGGCGGAACTGTCGCGCCGCTTTGCGGAACGGGCGGCCGAGCACGACCTCGCCGGCACGTTTCCGCACGAGAACATCGCAGATCTGAAGGCGTGCGGATACGTCCACTGGACGACGGACGCCGAGTTCGGCGGCGAGGCCATCTCGTTGCACGAGATGCTCTTGCACCAGGAGCAGTTGGCTCGCGGCGACGGGTCCACCGCCTTGGCCATCGGCTGGCACGTCGGTCTGATGTTGAACCTGCGGGCGACGCGGGCGTTTCCGCCGGACCTGTACGAAGAGGTGTGCGAGTCGGTGGTCCGCGAGGGCGCGCTCATCAACAGCTGCGCGACGGAACCGGCCACAGGCAGCCCGAGCCGGGGCGGCCGGCCGCAGACCACCGCCCGGCGGGTGGACGGGGGGTACGTGATCAACGGGCGCAAGACGTTCAGCACGCTGTCGCCGGCGCTCGACTGGATCCTGGTCACCGCCAGCGTGGAGGGCGAGTCGGACGTGGCTGAGTTTCTTGTGCGCGGGCAGGACGTGGAGATTGTCGAAACGTGGAACACGCTGGGCATGCGGGCCACGGGCAGCCACGACATTGTGCTGCGCGACGTGTTCGTGTCTGAGCGGTATCGGGTCGGGGCGCGCCGGGGCGAGTCGAAACTGGACCGCGGGCGCGACGGCAGCGCCTGGCTGCTGCATATCCCGGCCTGTTACCTCGGCATCGCCCTGAACGCCCGCGACTTTGCCGTCCGCTACGCGGCCACCTACCAGCCCAACAGCCTCACGCACCCTATCGCAGAGGTCCCGCACATCCAGGAGAAACTCGGGCAGATGGAGCTGAAGCTGTTGTCCGCCCGCACCCTCCTGTACGATCTCGCCTCCCGCTGGGACGATGCCCCCGACGACGCCGCTCGCATGGCCATGCGCCCCCATTTCGCTGCGGCGAAGACGCTGGCCACCAACGCCGCCATGGAGGTGGTCGATCTGGCGATGCGCGTCGTGGGCGCCCGCAGCCTGTGGCGCGACGTGGTGTTGGAGCGTCTGTACCGGGACGTGCGAGCCGGCCTGCACAACCCGCCGATGGACGACGTAACCTACCAGTTGCTGGCGCAAATGGCCTTGCGTGAGTGCGCAGCCGACGTGGTCGGTGCCGCAGGTGCAAACGGTGCCTCCGGTACGGCTGGTACGGCTGGTACGGCTGGTACGGCCGCCAAAGGCGGCGGGGGCGCGGCGGCGCAGGGGTTGGGTTAGCCGTCCACGTTGGTGTAGATACGGGGTGTCGGTTCCGTGTCGGAAATGACGAGAGTGGCCCACATGGTGTCACGGTGGCCGGGGACACCGCACACCAATGCGTAGTGTCCGGTCTGAGCCGCCTTGAACGAGAACGGCTGGACCTGGTCGGGCTTGGCGCCGGTCAGCGGCCGGGGCGTGAGGGCGCCGGACGTGGCGGCGGCAGAACGGACGGCGGCTTCGTCGTGTTGGCGTCCCCAGGGGACGAGGACGAGGCTGTGGGCGGCGCCGGACCGGCTGCGGTTCTCGAAGCGGCCTAACACCGTCCATCCGCGTGGGATCACAATTGTCATCATGCCGCGGCGGTAGCCGTTCAGGTCGGACTTGCTCAAGAGATCGGCGACGAGCGTGAGGCGGACCTTCCGGTGTGGCCGGTCCACCTGCATCCACTGAGAGGTGGCGTACACGTTCGCGCCTCCGGCGTGCATGCCTGAGGTGTTGGTGACGCTGTGCGCCAGGTTGGCCGGCATGTCCGCAATGTTTCCACAGCCGGCGGCGAAACTGGCGGCGATGGTCACAGCGAGGTACCGTCGCAGGCGAAGAAGGGACACGGGGATCACCTCCGCATCGTCGTGCTGGTGGTCAGGTTTCCCAGCATGCGCCGGAGGTATGCAGCAGAGCATGGCTCGTCACGCCGGACCGGCGGGTCGCAGGGCCAGCGGCACCACGCTGCGCAATGCCTCATCCACGGCCTGCACGCGGGCGTCCCAGCTGTTGGCGGCGACAAACGTCTGAATCCGCTCGTCGGGGGCACGCCGCTCGCCGTCCAGAATGCGGCGGAGAGCCTCGGCCGCCGTCTCGGCGTCGGGAGCCAGCCACAACAGGTCGTCCATTTGCAGCAACTCAGGGATGGGCGTGGCCACCACTTCGCGGCCGGCCGCCAGGTATTCGTACACCTTGATGGGGTTGACCGCCATTGCGACCGGATCATCGGTGCGGAACGGCACCAGAGCTGCCTGGCAGCCGGCGAGGTAGCGGGGCAGCCGGTTGTACGGGCGGCGACCCAGCAGGTGTACGTTGGCGCGTTGCCGCAAAGCTGTCACGTCCGTCTCCACCGGTCCGATGAGCACAAATTGCACGCCTGGCAGTCGATCCGCCAATTCGGCCAGCCACCGCTGGTCAATCCACGGCCCCACACCGCCCACCATGGCCACGCGCGGTCTCGGGATCGCGCCTAACTCCTCGTGCGGCTCCGCGGAGAGCGCGGCCTGGAAATGCTCGGTTTCGGCCGCGTTCGGGATCAACCTGACGTCCGTGTGGAGCTGCTCCATCCGTTCCTGCAACCGCCGTGCGGTGGTGAATACAACCCGGCTTACGCCCGCCAGGTCTGCCTCCATCCGGTCCACCACGGGAGGGCTGACGAACCCTGGGAACTCGCTGTGGAAGTCCACGCAATCGTAGACAGTGGCGACAGGCGCCAGGGCCGGCACAAGATCCACGGAACCCGGCAGGGTGGCCAACAGCACGTACGGACCCGGCGCCGCCTGGCGGATAAGGGAGGCGAGAAGCCGCTGATTGACGCGGTTGACGGGACGACACACGTTGGCGAAGGGCAGTACGGCCGGGGGTGACAACACCCGCAACCACCCCGTGTCACGGCCCTCCAGCACCCGGGTGACGGGCGGGGGGGGCAACAATCGGGCGGCCGACTCCCGGTTTTTCAACGGGCTCAGGAG
>JADGIC010000063.1 GCA_019683615.1 Alicyclobacillaceae bacterium
TTTTTGATCCGATTTTTGAAGCAGAACTTTATTCTTGGGAAAACAAAGTCCTGACAGGAAAGGCAGGGAAAAGGGTTGAGGAATAAGGAATTCGCCCTTTACCCTCTCCCCTTCACCCTGGACTGGATCAGGACTTTATTCTCGCTGGATCAGGTGTTTGTTTTGGATTGCAGGAGATTGTTTTTTGGCTACAGTACTTCTGATGAACAGCGAACAGCACTCCACGTGGCTGGTCTGAGGAAACATGTCGACCGGCTGCACCACGGCCAGGCGGTAGCCGGCGTCAGCCAACCGCCGGGCGTCCCGGGCGAAGGTGGCCGGGTTGCAGGAGACGTACACCACCCGTTGCGGGGCGGCCGCCGCCACCGCGCGGAGAACGGCGGGATCGCAGCCGGCACGGGGCGGATCCAACACCACCACGTCAAACCGGCGGCCGCTGGCAACCAGCTCCGGCAGTCGCTCTTCCACCCGCCCGAGGAGAAACTCCGCGTTGTCCAACCCGTTGTGGCTGGCGTTTTCCACCGCATCCCGCACGGCGGCGGCTGCGCTCTCCAACCCTGTCACCCGCCGGGCCCGCCTGGCCAGCAGCAGGGCGATGGTGCCAGTGCCGCAATACGCGTCGAGAGCATCCGTCCGGGGATTCGCGTCGGCATAGCTGAGCGCCACCTGATACAGGCGATCCGCCTGGGCCGTGTTCACCTGAAAGAACGACCGGGGGGAAATGAGAAACTCGAGGCCTCCCAACCGCTCCGTGAGGTACCGGCGCCCCCACCACACCTCGGCGGTCGGCCCCCACACCGGACCCTGTGCCTGCGGCTGGACAGTACCGGCAATGCTGACCACGTGCGGCAACGTGCGGATGGCGGCGATGGCCGCGTCCCTGTCGAACGCTGCACTGTGGAGGGCAAGCACCACCATCTGCTCACCGGTGGTGTGGGAGCGCCGGAGGATCAGGTGGTGCGCCAGGCGCGCCTGGTCCCCCAGCGCTTCCGGCAATCTCTCCAGCACCTGGCGCAGCGTCGCTTCCATCGCCTCCGGCATCAGGTGGCACACCTCCGTCGGCACCACCTGCCTGCCCCCCGGCGCAAAAAAGCCGGCCACCATCCGGCCGGCCTCATACTGGACGGGCACCTGCACGTGATTGCGGTACCGCCACGGGCGTTCCATGCCCAGGGTCGGCCGCACCAAGGCGTCGGCGTCTGGCAGCTTCGCGATGCGCGCCAGCGCGGACCGCACGACCTCCCGCTTCCACACCAACTGCTGATCGTAAGCCAGGTGCTGCAGTTGACACCCGCCGCACGCCCCGAACGCGGTGCAAGGCGGCGGGACCCGGTCCGGAGCACTGGTGTGCCGGCGGACGATTTGTGCGCGGGCAAAGCGGGCGTGCACCTCCGTGACGTTCACGTCCGCCCGCTCGCCCGGCAACAGACCTGGCACGAACACCGTGAAGCCGTCCACAGGGGCCACGCCCTCGCCGTCGTCGTTCAGCCGCACCGCTTTCACCGCGCGAACGTCTCCCGTGTGCACCGGCCGGACCAGCTGGACCGGCCCGCCCGGCTCCCGCCGTTCGCCGTGGCCCGCAGCAGCCGCCGGCGACCCGGATACCGGTCCCCGCCCGCGGCGCCCTCGCCCGTCACGCATCCGCCGGACCACCGCCGGAAGCGCCGCTGTCCGGGCTGCCGATGCGCTCGAGGATCAGCTTGTTCACCACCGCCGGGTTGGCCTTGCCCTTGGTGGCTTTCATCGTTTGCCCGACGAGGGCGGCAAGTGCCTTCGTCTTGCCGCTTCGGTAGTCCTCGACCGACTTCGGGTTGTTCGCGATGACCTCGTCCACGATGGCTGCAAGCATGCCCTCGTCGCTGATCTGCTCCATGCCCTGCTCGCGGATCACGGTCTCCGCGTCCTTGCCCGTGTCCCACATGATCTTGAACACGTCGCGGGCTTGCTTGATGGAAATGCGGCCGGCCTCCACCTGTTTCATCAACCCGGCGAGGTTCGCCGGCGACACCGGGCACGCTTGAATGCGCTCGCCGGTCGCCTTCAGCGAGGCGAGCACGTCGCCCATCACCCAGTTGCTGGCCGTCTTCGGGTCTGCTCCGCAGGCCACCACCGCCTCGAAGTACTCGGCCACCCCCCTGTCGGCCGTCAGCACCCCCGCGTCATACGGCGGCAGCCCCAACTCGGCCACGTACCGATCCCGCTTGGCCAACGGCAGCTCGGGCAGGCTCCCGCGCACCCGCTCCAGCCACTCGTCGCTGATGTGCAATCGGACCAAATCGGGCTCCGGGAAGTACCGGTAGTCGTGAGCCTCTTCCTTCGAGCGCATCGACACCGTGGTCTGTGTCGCCTCGTCGAACCGGCGCGTCTCCTGTTCCACCACGCCGCCCGCCGACAGCACCGCCGTCTGCCGCTCCGCCTCGTACTCCAGGGCGCGCTGGACGTTGCGGAACGAGTTCATGTTTTTCAGTTCCGTCTTCTGGCCAAACTCCCGCTGCCCGAACGGGCGCAGTGAAATGTTGGCGTCGCAGCGCAGCGACCCTTCCTCCATCCGGCAGTCGGAGACGTCGCAGTACTCCATGATCGACTTGATGGCCTCCAGGTACAGACGCGCCTCCTCCGGCGAACGGATGTCCGGCTTCGAGACAATCTCAATCAGCGGAACCCCGGTCCGGTTGTAATCGACCAGCGTGTGCGAGCCGTCCGGCGCGTGCATCGACTTGCCCGCGTCCTCCTCCAGGTGCACACGCACGATGCCGATTCGCTTTCGCTCTCCGCCCACCTCAATCTCCACGTAGCCGTCCTCGCCGATGGGCTGATCATATTGGGATATCTGGTACCCTTTCGGAAGGTCCGGGTAAAAGTAGTTTTTGCGGTCGAACTTGCAGTCCTGGTTGATCCGGCAGTTCAGCGCCAAGGCCGCCCGCAGCGCCAGCTCGACCGCGCCCTCGTTGAGCACCGGCAACGTCCCCGGGTGGCCGAGGCAGACGGGACAGACGTTCGTATTGGGTGGTGCACCAAACGAAGTGCTGCAGCCGCAGAAAATCTTCGACCGGGTCTTCAGTTCCACGTGCACCTCGAGCCCGATGACCGTCTCGTAACTCGCCCGTGCCTCGCTCACACTGACCCCGCTCATGCTGACCCCTCCAACGCCGGCACCGGCATCTCAAATCCGCGCAACTGCTCGTATGCGTGCGCCGCCCGCAACACCGTTTGCTCGTCAAACGCCCGGCCCAAGATCTGCACGCCCACCGGCAGGCCCTCCACGAGCCCGCACGGCACTGAGATGCCGGGGATGCCCGCCAAGTTCGCCGGAATCGTGTACATGTCGTTCAGATACATCTGCAGCGGATCGTCCAGTTGTTCGCCGAGCTTAAAGGCCGGCGTCGGTGCAGTGGGCAGGGCAATCACGTCACAGCGCTCAAACGCCCGGTCAAAGTCCTGGCGGATCAACGTGCGCATCTGCTGGGCACGCCGGTAGTAGGCGTCGTAGTACCCCGACGAAAGGGCGTAGGTCCCAATGATGATGCGCCGCTTCACCTCCATCCCGAAGCCCTCGCTGCGCGTCCGCTCGTACATTTCCAGCAGCGTGTCCGCATCCGCGCGGCGCCCGTAGCGAACCCCGTCGTAGCGAGCCAGGTTGGAACTCGCCTCGGCCGGCGCAATCAGGTAGTAGGTGGCGACGGCATAGCGGGAATGCGGCAGCGACACCTCCACCACCTCGGCGCCCGCCCCCTGCAGCACGGCGATGGCCTGCTCCACCGCCTGCTTGACGCCGGGGTGCAGACCCTCCTCCTGGATGTCGGTGACGACGCCGACGCGCAACCCGCGCACCCCTGTGTCCAGCCCGTCCGCAAACCGCTCCACCGGTTCGTCCACAGAGGTGGAGTCGTGCGGATCAAACCCGCTGATCGCCTCCAACACCAGCGCAGCATCCTCGACCGTGCGCGTGAACGGGCCAATCTGGTCGAGCGACGACGCGAAGGCGATGAGGCCGTAACGCGACACGCGACCGTAGGTCGGCTTCAGCCCAACCACGCCGCAGAACGCCGCCGGCTGGCGGATGGAGCCGCCAGTATCGGAGCCCAGCGCAAACGGAACCATGCCGGCCGCCACCGCCGCGGCCGACCCCCCGCTCGATCCGCCCGGCACCCGCTCCAGGTCGTACGGGTTGCGGGTAGGTTGGAACGCCGAGTTCTCGGTGGAGGACCCCATCGCAAACTCGTCCATGTTGGTCTTGCCCACCAGCACAGCACCCGCGGACGCCAATTTGTCAGCGACCGTGGCGGAATATGGCGGCACGTAGTTTTCCAGAATCCGGCTGGCCGCCGTCGTCCGCAGCCCCGCCGTGCAGATATTGTCCTTCAAGGCATAGGGGACACCGAACAAGGTGCCTTCCACCGGCTGGCCGTCGAGGGATTTCGCGCGCGCGAGCGCACCTTCCTCGTCGACGTGCAAGAACGCGCCCACCCGCCCGTCCGCGCGGCGGATGCATTCGAGGATGCGGGCAGCCCACTCCGACGGCTTCGCTTCGCCGCGGCGGAGCGACGCCACAATTTCTTTCACGGTATGTACGCTCATCCGCTATCCCTCCAGCACTGCGGGCACCCGCACCTGCTCCCCGTCCGAATCGGGGGCGTTTGCCAACGCCGCCTCCCGGTCCAGGCACGGCCGCACCTCGTCCGGACGCAGCGCGTTGTAACGCGACAGCGGATGGCTGGTCGGCTCCACGCCCTCCAGATCCACCTGTTGCAGCTGTTCCGCATAGCCGATGATGTCGCTCAACTGCGGCGCCAGCCGGGCCGCCTCCTCACGGCCGACCGCGAGGCGCGCCAACCGCGCCACGTTCTGCACCGTTTCTTCGGTGATGCGCAAAGGGTTGTCCCTCCTGTCCAGTAAACCTGCGGGGATTATAGCACATGTGGGGGCCAGGTTTGAAAAGACACAGGCGGCCAGTCAACTGGCCACCAGGAGGACGACGATGGAAGCCAGCGAAAAACAGATGCCCAGCAGATAGAGGAAGGCGACCGTCTGGATCTGGGACAGGCCTGACTTCATCAACACGTGGAAGGTGTGCCCCTTGTCCGCCACGTAGATGGGCCGGTTTTCACGGAAGCGGCGCACAATCACCCAAATGGTGTCGAGAATCGGCACGCCCAGCGCCAAAACCGGCACCACGAGGGATACCAAGGTTGCGCTCTTGAACGCCCCGTCCACCGCAATGGCTGCGAGCACGTAACCGAGGAAGGTGGCGCCGGCATCCCCCATGAAGATGCGGGCCGGGTAGAAGTTGTGGCGAAGAAACCCGGTGGTCGATCCCATCAGGGCGACGGCGAGCACAGCCATCGCGTACTGCCCCTTGAGCAGAGCGATGAAAAACAGGGTCGTCGCGGAGATGGCCGACAGGCCTGCGGCCAATCCGTCAACTCCGTCCAAAAAGTTGATCATATTGGTAATAGCTACCACCCACAGCACGGTGGCCAGCGCCGACAGCCAGACCGGGAACGTGTAGTACTCGTGGTGGAATGGCAGGTTGACGCCGTCGATGTTGACCCCAAACAGGTCGAGGATGACTGCCGCGACGATTTGCATCACAAACTTCGGCCAAGCCTTGAAGTCCCGCCCGTGTGCTTTGTAGTAATCGTCGACGACGCCTATCGCGAAGATCAGGAGACCGCCGATCGCAATGCCGCAAAACGTCCGACCGGCATCCCCAAACAGTCCGCCCGTGAGGACGAAGCCGAAGTACATCGCGACGCCGCCCAGCAAGGGCACCGGTTGCTTGTGAATCTTGCGGTGGTTCGGCCGGTCCACAAAACCCAGGCGGATTGCCAACCTCCGCACGAAGGGCACAGACGTGTACACAAACAAAAAGGCAGCCATGAAACATGCGATATAATACCAGGCCGGATGCATACCGAACCGAATACCCCCGTCCCCGCCGTATCCGTGTACAACCAGCCATCAGCATCATGCCCACGGTAAATCGCCACATGAGTCGAACAAACAGGATGAGCAGCCGAACATGATTATACCAGACCCAATCAAGACACGATCGGTGGCTGCCATCCGCTGCGCGACGACCGGTGCACATAGTTCACGCGGCCGCCACATACACATCGAACCAGAGACATTCCGACTCGCACGTCACCACCGAGGAGGGATTGACGAGTGAACGTCCCTGTGACCACACACGAGTTGGTTTTGGCCTTGGTCATTGGCATTCCGGCCGCGTTTGCACTGGGGCGGATGTCACACAGAGTGACTTGGTTCCGCGCCCAGGCGGAGCAAAAGTACAGCCTGCCCGAATTCATGCGGGGCGAGCGCTGACCCGGCTGTCCCTGTACCCACGGCACCCGGGATGACCGGCGTGCCGTGGTCGCGTCCCGACAAACGTGTTCTACGGAGACCGCCCGAAATCCTGCTTCGTCACACGTCGGCGCCGTGCGCGCGCAGGATCGCCAGAAATTCCGCCTCGTCCATGATTTTCAGGTCCGGCCGCTCCCCTGATTCCACCAAGCGGCGCGCCTTCTCCAACTTCGATCCCGCCTTCTCCCCAACCACCAGAACGTCGGTCTGCCGGCTGACGCTGCCGGTCACCTTGCCGCCGAGCGCCTCCACCCACTCGCTCGCCCGTTTGCGGTCCAGCGCAGACAGCGTCCCGGTCAGTACCACCGTGCGGCCGGCGAACGGCGACACCGCGCCCGTCGACTCTGCTTCCCCGGCATCTGCGCCGCCTGCCGTTCCCGCCGTCAGGGCCGCGGCCGAAGGCAGGTAACGGGTGTTCACCCCCGCTTCTTTCAGCCTCCGGATCAAATGTTGCGCATCCGGATTCCGAAAATACGACACTACGCTCGCCGCCATCTTCGGCCCAATCTCTCGGATGGCCGTCAGATCCGCCTCATCCGCCGCCATCAGGGCGTCGATGTCGCGGAAGTGGCGGGCGAGCGTGCGCGCCGCCTTTTCGCCGACGAGGCGAATTCCGAGACCAAACAGCAGCTTCTCCAGCGAGTTGTGCTTACTTTGGTCGATGGCGGCGAGCAGGTTGGACGCCAGCCGGTCACCCATTCGCTCCAATGGTACCAATTGTTCGTGTCTCAGGTGGTACAAGTCCGCCACGTCCCGAATCAGCCCGCGGTCCACCAACTGCGCGACCCACTGTTCCCCCAGCCCCTCGATGTTCATCGCGTCCCGCGAGGCGAAGTGGATGATCCGCTCCCGGATCTGCGCGGGGCAAACCGGGTTCACGCAGCGCCAAGCCACCTCGTCGGGCAGCCGCTCCAGCGCGCCTCCGCACTCCGGGCAGGCGGTTGGCATCCGGAATTCCTGCTCCTGGCCCGTCCGCCGCTCCGGCAGGGAGCGAACGACCTCGGGAATGATGTCGCCCGCCTTCTGCACGACAATCACGTCGCCCACCCGGATGTCCCGCTCGCGGATCAGGTCCTCATTGTGCAGCGATGCGCGGGTCACCGTCGTCCCCGCAATAACTACCGGATCGAACACGGCGGTGGGCGTGACCACGCCTGTGCGGCCGACGCTGAGGGTGATGTCCCGCAGAACAGTCTCCGCTTGCTCGGCCGCGTACTTGTAGGCAATCGCCCAGCGCGGGCTTTTTGCCGTGAAACCGAGGGCGGCTTGCGCCGACAGGCTGTCCACCTTCACCACCATGCCATCGGTGGCATATGGCAACTCGTGGCGGGCCGTGGCCCACGACTCGATGTGCCGGATCACCGCCTCGATGTCCTCAAACACCCGTGTCTCGGCCGCCACCGGCAGCCCCAGCCGGCTGGCGAACGCCAACGCCTCGGAGTGGCTGGACAGCCTTTGTCCGGGCGCATCCGCGACGTTGTATATAATCACCGCCAAGCCGCGGGCGGCGGCGACCTTCGGGTCCAGTTGCCGGAGCGATCCCGCCGCCGCGTTGCGGGGATTCGCGAACGGCGGCTCGCCCGCCTGCTCGCGCTCGCGGTTGAGCCGCTCAAAGGCGCGCTTTGGCATGTAGGCCTCGCCCCGCACCTCCAGGGTGACGGGTTCCCGCAGCTGCAGCGGCACGTTGCGGATGGTGCGGATGTTGGCCGTGATGTCCTCGCCGACCTGCCCGTCGCCACGCGTCGCGCCGCGCACCAAACGCCCCTGCTCGTAACGCAGGGAGACAGCCAGCCCGTCGACTTTCAGCTCGCACACGTATCGAACCGGGTCCTGCACGACCTCTCGTACGCGACGGTCAAATTCACGCAGGTCGTCCGGGCCGTAGGCGTTGGCCAGCGACAACATCGGGATCTCGTGGCGCACCTTCGCGAACCCTTCCAACACCGCGCCGCCGACGCGCTGCGTCGGCGAGTCGGGCGTCACCAGCTCCGGAAACTGTGCCTCCAGCGCCGCCAGCTCGCGCATCAGCCGGTCGTACTCGGCGTCGCTGATTTCAGGGTCGTCCAACGTGTAGTATCGGTGGTTGTGGTAAAGAATCTGTTCCCGCAGCTCCTCCGCCCGGCGCCGCGCCGCCACCGCGTCTCCCGTTCGCAGTTCCATCCCGAAGCCCGCCTCCATTTCCGCTCACGGCGTCATCTTGCGAATCGGCGCAAACCGGGCCAATAAGCGCCGGACGCCGATAGGTGCCGCAAAGGCAATCGCCAGCTCCTGGTCTTCATCGCTGCCGCGTACTTCCACCACCGTGCCAACGCCCCACTTCCGGTGTTCAACCCGGTCGCCCGCGCGGTACGGGGCCCCAGCCTGGTCGTCGCCGGAATGGCCGGTGGGCTCCACGGCGTGCCGCGGCTCGCGCAGCGGTACGCCTTGAAACCGCCGCGGCCTAGCCCCCCACGCCGGCAACCCGCCACCGCTCGACGCGAAGACCGGTTGCTCAAGGCGGACGTATTGGGCAGGCATCTCCTGCAAAAATCGGGACGGAACGGTGCGGTGAAACTCCCCGAACATCGTTCGGCCAGTGCATGTCGTCAGGTATAGCCGCCGCTTGGCCCGGGTGATCCCGACGTAGCACAGACGCCGTTCTTCCTCCATCTCGTATTCCGAGGCAAGCGCCCGGCTGTTCGGAAACAGGCCTTCCTCCAAACCAACCAGAAACACCACGGGAAACTCCAGACCTTTGGCACTGTGCAAGGTCATCAGGTGCACCTGGTCACTCTCGTCCGCCTCCGCCCTGCCGGGCGGCCCGTCGGCATCGGACAGCAAGGCGACCTCGCTCAAAAACGCCGCCACCGCTGCCGTCTCCGCCGCCTCCAAGGGGCCGGAGCCCGCGGTTTGGGCCCAGCGCTGGTCGAACTCGCGAGTGACGGTCAGCAATTCGTCCAAGTTTTCCACCCTTGATTCGGCCTCCAGGGTCCCTTCCTGGACGAGCGATTCACGGTACCCTGTACGCCGCAAAAGTCCTTCCGTCAGCTCGGTCACGGACAGGTACCTGCTGAGCTTGCCCAATGCCTCGACGAGTTCCACAAACGCGCGCAACGTGCGGGCGATTCGGCCGCTGACCCCTGCCTCCTCGGCTCGCCGCGCCGCGTCAAACAGCGAACACCCTTGGGTTTCGGCGAAGGAGCGCAGTTTCTCGAGCGTGGTGTCGCCAATCCCCCGCCGCGGCACGTTCACCACCCGCTCAAAACTCACGTCATCCGCCGGGTTGACAGCCAGCCGGAGGTAGGCCAAGACATCCTTGATCTCCTTTCGGTCGTAAAACTTCAGCCCGCCGTAGATCCGGTAGGGGATCCCGCGTTCCAACAGGACTTCTTCCAGCACCCGGGACTGCGCGTTGATGCGGTACAACACGGCGACATCGGCGTACGACGACAGCTGGGGCCGCAGCGCCTGGATGGTGTCGGCGACGTACTGAGCCTCGCTGCGTTCGTCAGACAGAACGCAGACGGTCGCCGGCTCTCCCTCCTCTGCCGCGGTCCACAACGTTTTTTCCCGACGGCCGGTGTTGTGCCGGATCACCTCATTGGCAATTGCCAGAATGGTCTTGGTCGACCGGTAGTTTTGCTCCAGGCGGATGACAGCCGCGTCCGGGTAGTCCCGCTCGAACTCGAGGATGTTCCGGATGTCTGCGCCGCGCCACCCGTAGATGGCCTGGTCCGAGTCCCCGACCACACAGATGTTTCGCCGCCCTGCGGCCAACAGGTGAACCAAGCGGTACTGGGCGTGATTCGTATCCTGGTACTCGTCGACGTGGAGGTAATGGAATTTGTGGTGATAAAACGACAGCACTTCCGGTTCACGTTCCAGCAACTCAACCGTTTTAAAAATCAGGTCGTCGAAGTCGAGCGACTGGTTGACCCGCAACCGCCGTTCGTATTCCAGGTACACGTCGCCAGCCACCCGGAGAAACGGGTTGCCGGCTTCATCCCGGAAGCGGGCAGCGGGTTTCAGCTGGTTTTTCGCCTGACTGATGGCGGCCAACACCGCCCGCGGCTCGTACCGCTTCGTGTCGATGTTCAGGTCGGCCATCACGCGGCGGACTGCCGCAAGCTGGTCGGCAGCATCAAGAACGGTAAATCCGGGCGTGAAACCGAGCCGCTGGATGTCTCGGCGGAGAATACGAACGCACATCGCGTGAAACGTCATCGCCCAAATGTCGCCAGCGGCGGGCCCCACCCACGATGCGATCCGCCCTTGCATTTCCCGGGCCGCCTTGTTCGTAAAGGTGATCGCCAAAATCGACCACGGCGCTGCCCGCCGCGTGGCAATCAGGTAGGCGATGCGGCGCGTGAGCACGCTCGTTTTGCCGCTGCCCGCCCCCGCGATCACCAGTACAGGACCTTCCGTCGTCTCCACCGCCAACCGCTGCGGCGGGTTCAGACCTTCCAACAACTTTGCGACCTCCGGCATCGCGCTGTACACGCCGGCCACCCTCTCCGCTGTGCCTGAACCGCGTCCATGAATTCCCGTGTCCATTATACCGTAAGCCGCCATCGTCAGCCGACGCCAAACCCTGGCGAACAGCAGCGGTTGACGGGTGACCGACGCCGTGATATACTGCCCAATGTCACACCGGAATGTAGCTCAGTTTGGTAGAGCGCACGGTTCGGGACCGTGAGGTCGCAGGTTCAAATCCTGTCATTCCGACCATATTCAAGGATGCAAGGCCGCGGTCAGCCTGGGGTTCCCCGAAAGGGGCTTCAGACCAGCGGCCTTTGTTGCGTTTCAATCCTTTGTTGCGCGATGTTGCGTTTCGATGAGGACGTTTCCGGCGCTTCATCACAGCGATCCTGCAATTTCCTATTGTGCTTTAGCCGTCTCCGCCGGTACAATCCAGACCGTGCACGATCCAGACTGCGGACACTTTGCTTGCGGACGCTGTTGCTCTTGCCAGTGACGGCGGTGCAATATCACAACCTGGGATGGCGAGGAGAACGGGAATGAAACGAGCAGCCGGTTACGCGGCAGCCTTTTTGGCAGGCGCCGTGTTGGCAGGTGGCAGCGCGATGGCTGCCACCACGTATGTGCAGGCGCAATTGGGACAATCGGTATTTCAGCTCAACGGGCAAGTAGTCGGGAAAGCGCCGAAACTGGTGTACGGCGGAACGACCTACGTGCAGCTGTATTCCATCCAGCAAGCGCTGAAGAAGGCGGGTATTCAGGCGACCTGGAACGGGAGCAAAAACCCCGGGGTGTTCAACATGACCACCACCGGCGCGGGTCATGCCGGCTCCGGCGGTTCAACGCCGCCAGCGTCCACCCAAACCGGCATCACGTTCACGAACCTGGTCTGCAGAGACGACGGTTTGGGCGATGCCGAGGTCGATGGCATCGCCGTCAATCACGACAAGGTGGAACACACAGCACTGTTGATTGTGTCGTTTTTTGACCAGAGCGGCAAGCTGATCGGCACCGGCAATGGCGCCATTAACAACCTTGGCGCTGGTCAAAGCGTCGCCTTTCA
The DNA here is from genome assembly GCA_019683615.1 of Alicyclobacillaceae bacterium. Classification (GTDB taxonomy): domain Bacteria; phylum Bacillota; class Bacilli; order Alicyclobacillales; family Alicyclobacillaceae; genus JADGIC01. The sequence continues at coordinate 11,888 of JADGIC010000063.1, forward strand.
GACGATTTCACAGGTGCCTTACACATCGGTGGCCTCGTTCAAAGTTCAGGTGCAAACGCTGCTTTGACGCTGCTCTGAAGACACGCCTGCACGCAGGCGTCGCGGGTACAGCTGCAGGCACGGACAAGCCCGTCCCCGTTGCGGGGACGGGCTTGTTGCTGCCGCAGCCACCACACCTGTGGCATCAATGGCATGACGGGCAGCTTCCGCATCGTCCACTCCGACTTCCAGTCCGACTTCGACCATCGCCGCCGCGCGCGGCCTTACCGGACAGTCGCCATCTCGCGCACAGGTTGATACGTTTGCGACAGTTTCTGCGTGTAGGTCGACGGCGCCTGTTCCGTCGGGTAATATCCCATTCTTGTCAACCACTGGGCGACCTCGTAAGCGTGGCGGCAACACATCAAGAACGCGTCTTCCAAAAACGTGCGCAGCTGCGGGTTGCTCATCTCGAACGCCGCCCAAGCGTACTCCCGTCCCGCCCGCTTGAGGGTCAGCAAGTACGACGTCGCGATAGCCCGCTCGTCGAACGCCGTCGCGTTTGGATTCGGCGCCACCGCCAGCGGCGCCGCAGCCGTCCCGCCTTGCTGCGCCGGCATCTGCGGCACGGAGAGCTTCTGTTGGCTGCCCCCGCCGACCCACTCACACTTCATGTTGTAGTCCTGAATGTGAGCAGCCATATGCTTTTCCAGAATGGACCGCAGTTCCGCATCTTTCGCCTGATGCAAGAAGATGGCCATGGAGTTGATGCTGTTCGTGCAGCTCATCAACAACTCATTCAAATCTGCCGCCTCGTGGACAGTCAATTGATATGGCACCCCAACCGGTAGTGTCCCGTCAAGTGGTGTAATTTTGCCGAGTGCCCCTACCGTGTGTGACACCAGTCATTTCTGTAGTACGGACGTTGGTTCCAACAGGGTCGA
>JADGIC010000064.1 GCA_019683615.1 Alicyclobacillaceae bacterium
CCAACCCGATGGAAAAGACAATGTCCCCGATGCTGATGATGCTCTGTGGCCAAATCGTGATGGGGAAAATGTCGCCCAAAAAGTTCAAATGGGTGTGAGCCGACATCGCAATGCTCTTGCCCATTTCGCCGCGCTGCAGTGGTCCGACTGCAGAAGGATCGATTCGCTTGACCGCTTCCAAGTAAGCTGGCATCCGGAGGTGGTTGACTGCCATCACGACAAAGTTCGCCAACGTGCCGGCAAACGCCCACGTGATGCCGGGCACGCGGAAGTTGACGGCGCAGAACAGCAGCAACGCCAGATAGCTGAGGACGATGACAACCTGGTAGAGAACGCCGTGCAAATCGTGAATCGACACGTGCTGCAGCACGTATGCCGCGGGCAGCACCCATATGTATCGCAAGCGGACCTGGGTGATGGACCATACGCTGCCGCCGCGCACCCAGCCGAGGACCAACCCCGCCAGAATCACGAGGAACTGAAACGCCAAGGTCCCACCTCTTTCGACAGCTGCTCCGCGGCAATCCGTGTAAATAAGCCGGGCCTTCCCCGGCTTATTTACACAACGCTGCTTAAGGTGCCATTAAAAGAACAACTTGCCGATCACGTCCGGATTCGGACCCCAGCCCGCCTGGGCGGCGATCGAAAACAGCACCATGGCACCCAACACGACAGCAGCTTTCACCTTCGCAGACATTTCGGAGGACCTCCTCAGAATGGTTTTGGTCTGGCAAACCAATCTGAGTGCTGTGCGTGCACTGGTGTGATTGAAGTTGCTGGTGTTGCAGCAAGCCTCGCCAAGGCCCTCCCACAACACCCGCCTCGGCTGCGATTATTGTCGCGAAAGTTACACTCCGATGTCGCAATTTATTATACAACGTCTATTGGATCATTTGCTAGATGTTGCTGAAATCCGCTGCGAGATTACAAGATTCGCGCGACAACGGCAAGGGAGACGGGACACGCCAGCCCCGCAATCTGGCAAGGCCCCGCAGGCGCGCGGCCCTGGACGCGACGTGGCGGAACCAACCTGGCGGACAACGACAGAGTTGGCCGCCCGCTCACTGGCTGTAGGCGGACACGCGGTTGCGGCCGCGCTGCTTGGAGCCGACGTACATCGCCCGGTCCGCGTGACGCACCAACGTCAGCGCCGAATCGGCCGTATCCGGGTAGGTGGCAACGCCGATGCTGAGAGTGATGCGGAGGCGATGGCGGCGGGGGCGCCGGGCGGGATCGACCGGCTGGAGGGTGTCTTCGACTTCGAACACCATTTCTTCTGTCCGGCTGCGTATCCGTTCTGCGACCACGCGGCTTTCTTCCAGCCCAAGTCCGGGCAACAGGACGGTGAACTCCTCACCCCCGTAACGGGCGACGATGTCCCCTTCCCGGACCATGGAGCGCAGTTCTGCTGCCAACGCGCACAGCACCTGGTTGCCGGCCAAGTGCCCGTAGCGGTCGTTGACGCGCTTGAAGTGGTCGATGTCAATGATCAGCAAGGACAGCGGTTGACCCGTCAACTCGCTGACGGCGATCAGTTCATGCAGCGCCCGGTCGAAGTATCGGTAGTTGTAAAGCCCGGTCAGCTCGTCAACCTCCGACTGCAAGCGGCTTTGTTCCAAGCGCCACAGATTGGCCACAAGGTTGCCGAGGTGCGCGGTGAGCAACCCGAACAACTCCCGTTCGCGCCGCCGGTAGGAGGTGGCCGCCGCGCGATGGTAAAGGCACAAGACGGCGAACACGTCGTCGTTCACGACAATCGGAGCAGCCAGCGCGCACAGCTCCGGATCGGCCGCCAACAGCCAGTCGTCAAACACGATTTTCTCTTTCGGCGAGTTGACCGTGACCACCTCGCGCGACGACGCCGAAAACCCAATTAACCCGATTCCCATCGCAACAGGGGGCCAATCGCCGGCCACGTTGGCGACCAGCCGCTCCCCGCGCCGGTTGTACGGGTGCACATAGTCGGGGTGGAGTTTGCCATCCGGCCCGACTGTCCACACGACCGCCGCGTCGACCGCAACGATCCGGCGCAAGCCTTGAAACAACGCCTCGATCAGGTCCCCAAACGTGTGCTGGGCAGCCAACCGGCTGACCAGCACGGCCAGTTCAGACAACCCCGCCCGCCGCAGGCTGGAATCCGTGTACAGCCAGATCACCCCAATGACCGACACCACTTCCAGATCCGCCGTCCAACCCGCCCAAAACACGCCAGACGTCTGCTGGGCGAGCACGGCCAACGTCAACAGTCCGTCGATCCCGGCGAGAATGACGGTCCAGCCGCGGACAGGGCGCCAAGGATGGGTGACCGCCCGCGGTCCGGGGACCCAGTACAACAGGTGCGATGCCGCCCAGAACACGAGGACGCAGGTCAACAACGACGGCGCACGATCTGCCAGGGCAATGCCGGGCGGTTGGCGGAAGCACTCGAAGGCGGCGACAGACGTCAACAGCGGGACCAAGTAGGCAGACAGGATGCGGGGATAGTAGACGACGAAGGAACCGGTTCTGGCGATGCGCCAAAGCTGCCCCGCCATCAGGAGAACGGTCTGTCCGACCATCAGGGGGAAGCAGCCGTACAGCAGGAGAAGCGGCAGTTGGCCCACCATCCGGAAGCGGAAACGCGAGGTGGCGGTGCGAATCGGCGTGCATTCGCTGACGCCGAGCACGAGGAGGCTTGTCCACAGATGAAACGACAGCCACTCCCTCCGCCACGGCAGCCAGACGTACGACAAAACAAGACTCCCCGCAACCGCCAACGACATGATGGCGGCGGGGACCACACGCCCAGCACCCCTGACCATGCCACCTCACCCAGTTCACAGTACTCAACGCGAAATCCCTTGTCAACGCGTGTCCTGAGCACCTTGGCGTCACCGGCACGCCCACACGGCTTCCTGGATCACCTGGCGAAACGGATGGCATCCGCGCGTGTCCCATACCCATGTCGGACCTGCCGGTCGCAGGCAGACCTCCGCCAGTATCTCGGAACACTCCTGTTCTGTCGCTGCCCACCGGTAACTTAACAACGGGTTGCCGGCAGCCATTTTCCGCACGATGCACCCCGTGTCATCCTGGGATCCGAAATCGATGACCACAATCTGCCCCCGTCCACGTCCAAGCGCCGCGGCGACGGCCAACGTGCGCAAAGCGCCTTCAATCTCCTCTGCGGCGTCCCGGACCACGAAAACCAAGGTCGACGGTGACCGCCGCCCCCGCCCTTGGCGGAGCTTTTGCACGCATTGGAAGACCAGGACGATACACCCGTACAGGGCAAACAGCCACAACACCAACGCTGGCAGCATCGCCCTCCCCCCTTGCTGCAATATATGCGCCCGGCTGCCAAGGGCGCCGGGGGAGCGCGCGACGCGGAGTTACGCGGGCAGCCAGCGGTTTTTCACAGCCACCAGAACGGCTTGCGTCCGGTCCGCCACGTCCAGCTTGGACATGATGTTGAAAATGTAATTTTTGACTGTCTTGAGGCTGATGTGGAGTGCCTCGGCAATCTCCTGGTTCGACTTTCCGGACGCCAACTCCCGCAACACGTCCATCTCCCGCGGGGTCAGCACTTCCTTCCAGGAGTCGTTCAATTCCACCCTGTCCTGAAACTGCGCGATCACCGTCTGCGTCACCCGCGGGTGGACCATCGCCCGGCCAGCCGCCACTTCGCGGATGGCGCGAACCACTTCGGTCACCGACCCGTCCTTCACGAGGTAGCCGGCTGCTCCCGATTTCAGCGTCTCCAACACATATCCCGCGTCGTCGTGCATGCTTAGAATAATGATGCGCACGTCCGGGAATTTTTCTTGCAGCTTCCTGGTGGCTTCGACGCCGCTCATCAGCGGCATGTTGATGTCCAGCAACACCACGTCCGGCCGGGCTTGCTCGAGACCCAGCAGGGCTTCCAGGCCGTGTTTCCAGACGCCGACCACCTGAAAGTCGGATTCGAACTGCAACACCTCGCGCAGCGTTTCCCGGAAGTATTCGTTGTCGTCAGTGATGGCGATGCGAATAGGCCGGTGTGCCGTCATCCCGCTACCCCCTTGCTATCGGTAACTGTATGACGACCCGAGTTCCGCTGGGCTTTCTCGGACACACGTGCAACGCACCCCCTAAATGGACCAGTTGACGCCGGCACCGCGACAGTCCCAGCCGTCCGCTCTCCAGCCACCGGCGCCAGTTGACCTCACCGATGCCACAGCCATCGTCCGAAATGTCCACCGTCAGAAAGTCCGTCCCCCAAACCAAGGTGACATCGACGTGATCGGCCTCGGCGTGTTTAATAACGTTTTCAAGAGCTTCCTGAATCCCCCTGAAGACCGCCACGGCCGCCGCGCCGGACAGGCGTGCTTCCAACCCGGCCAGCCGCAGTTTCGCGGACCGGCGGTGAGCACACGACCAGTCTTCCAAGTACCTGCGCAGGGCAGGCACGAGTCCAAGGTCATCGAGCATGGGCGGCCTAAGTTCAAACACGAGGTTGCGAAGTTCGCGCAAAATGTCGGCCAAGCGGTGGCGGATGTCTTCGCGGTACCGTTCCAACCCGCCGTCCGCCTGCACCCACAACGCGGTACTGGCCAGCGACTGCATCGGACCGTCGTGCAACCGCTGCGCCAAGCGCCGCCGTTCTTCTTCCTGTGCCTCAAGCAGACGGACGCCGAGCAAAGACTCGGTGTGCAAGGTGGCCTCTAACCCGGACACCACTGTGGCGACCTCTGCGCGCACCTGGTCTTCTGCCCTGGCGAGCTGCAGCAACTGCTCTTCCGCATGCCGCAAACTCGCCCGCAAACCTTGCAGGCGGTCAACCACCTGGTTTAGGCGGTCCTCTGCCGAGAGCCATGCTGACGAACAGATTCGCCCCACGGAGACATCTTTCAAGCCACCGTTGGAGACCATCGCAAGCTCCCGGGCGAAGTCGTCCAGGATGGAGCCCAACTCCCGTTCCAATCGGTTGAGTTCCACCTGAGCGGTGCGGGTGATGGCGACGGCCTTGCTCCGGTGATGTCCGGATGCGGATCCGATATGTTCGAGCACCTGTCTGAATTTCGTGAACAGTGGTGCCAAGCTCCACAACCTTCCGAGCTTCAATGTCGATAAAAAAGTATGAAGTCAAAAAGTGTACATTCAACAAATTCTAGCAATACACTAAAATTCCTGCTTTGGCGGCCAGATTTTGTGAAAAAAACGGCGCCGATTGCTCGGCGCATCCAAAAGGGCAAGGGTGATGGTATAACATTCGAAGATAGCCTCCGGTTTTTTGTCCGTCGCTCGGCCGAATGGTCAAATCACCCGCTCGGCTTCAGGTCGCCCGGCCGGCGCGATTACCTTGACAAACCGGCCGCTTCCCGCAAAGTGGCGGCTTTGTCGGTGCGCTCCCACGTCAAATCCAGATCTGTGCGCCCGAAGTGGCCGTACGCCGCTGTCTGCCGGTAGATGGGGCGGCGCAAATCCAGGTGGCGGATAATAGCCGCCGGCCGCAGGTCAAAGTGCTCGCGAATCAGACGGACAATGTCTTGTTCCGGGATCTTCCCGGTGCCATAGGTGTCAACGGAAATCGAAACCGGCCGCGCCACGCCGATGGCATACGCGACCTGAACCTCGCAACGCCTGGCGAGGCCGGCCGCCACCACGTTCTTGGCCACGTAGCGGGCTGCGTACGCCCCGCTGCGATCCACCTTTGTCGGATCCTTGCCGGAAAAGGCGCCGCCGCCGTGCCGCGCATATCCCCCATATGTATCGACGATGATCTTGCGGCCGGTCAAGCCGGTATCACCCTGGGGACCACCGATGACAAACCGGCCGGTCGGGTTAATGAAGTACCTCGTGCGCTCGTCCAGCAGCTGCGGCGGAACGACCGCGCGAATCACGTGCGCGTGCATGTCCGCCTGAATCGTCCGCAGGTCGGTGTGTTCGTCGTGCTGGGTTGAGATGACAATCGTGTCGACGCGAACCGGCCGGTCCCCGTCGTACTCGACAGTCACCTGAGTCTTCCCGTCCGGGCGCAGGTACGGCAGGGTGCCGTTCTTCCGCACTTCGCTCAGCCGGCGGGCCAGCCGGTGGGCCAGAGAAATCGGCAACGGCATCAGTTCCTCCGTTTCATCGCACGCAAAGCCGAACATCAGTCCTTGATCCCCGGCACCCACCTCGTCAGCGTCGTCGGCCAACCCCTCCCGCGCCTCGAACGCCCGGTTGACGCCCATTGCAATATCTGGCGACTGCTCGTCAATCGACGTGATCACGGCACATGTGTCGCAGTCAAACCCGAACTTGGCTCGAGTGTATCCTATCTCCTCCACCGTTCGGCGCACGACCTTCGGGATGTCGACGTAGCACGTCGTGCTGATCTCCCCGGCCACCAACACCAAGCCGGTCGTGACAGCCGTCTCGCAGGCGACGCGGGCATTCGGATCGTTGGCGAGGATTTCATCCAGAATGGCATCCGAGATCTGATCACACATCTTGTCAGGATGTCCTTCTGTGACCGACTCTGACGTGAACAACCTGCGCGTTCCCACGGGCAGTCCTCCTCTCTGGGCGTTGGAATTGCGGCCGCAGGGCGACGTCGCGGGCCGAACATCCGCAAAACAAACATATGGTATTATATTTGCCGCAATGCGTCAACGATTGGCGCAAGGGCGTACGGCCGGCCTGCGCCCGCCGTTTCGCGCCACAGGCCAGAAACGCGCAAAGGCCGGGAACACCGTCCCGGCCTTTGCGCTGTATCCACAATGGGATCCATATCGTGTTGTCCGGACCCTCAGGCACTCGAACCACGCGCATCTGGCCGCCCCCAGCGCGCGGTGCGACATATCCAGCAGCTCGTGCATCCGACCTGGCGTCAAACGGTTTCCGACTGTTGCAGGGCCTGTTGCGCGTAGGCCACCAGCCGTTGCGTGATGCTGCCACCCACAGAACCCGCTTCCCGGGTGGTGACATGACCCCAGTAGTCTTCGCTTCCCTGGTATACGGGAATTCCCAGTTCGGCCGCAATTTCGTACTTCATATCGTCGAGAGCCTTGTGGCAACCTGGCACCAGCAAACCCCGCTTCGTGCGTTGTCCGCTTGGCATCTGCGGCACCTCCCCCCGAAACTTGCCAGCCTGATGGGCCGACATTTGTAGTGTGCGTCGCAACAGAGCTGCCACACCACAAACATCATGGGAGTTCAGGAGCGGCGAGCCGCGTCTTTCAACACCTGCCACGCAAACTGGGGCAGCGCCAACTGACGGCGCCAACGGCTGGGCTGCCTGACCAGGCGGTACAGCCATTCAAGGTTCATGCGCCGAAGCAAAGCCGGTGCACGTTTGACCGTGCCGCCCCAGACGTCGATGCTGCCGCCGACGCCAATTGCCACGCACGGCGGCAGCGAACCGAGTTGCTGAAAGATCAACTTTTCTTGCCGGGGTTGTCCCAGGCCCACCAGCCAAAGATCCGGGCGAAACGCCGCCACTTCCGCCATCACCTGCGGCAGCTCGTCCGCCCGAAAGTAACCGTCCCGACCGGCGAACACGTGCATCGGAAAGGATTCGCCGAGTACCGCGAGACAACGGTTCAGCGACGCCTGGGAAGCGCCGAGGAGAAAGACGCGCAGCCGTTGCTTGCGCCGGGCCGCTGTCTCGAGCAGCCGGCAGACCACCTCAACTCCGGTCACCCGGCCCGGCAGCGCCTTGCCCTGCATTTTCGCCGCCCAGACGATGCCGATGCCGTCGGGCGTCACCAAATCGGCCGAACGGGCGATGCGCGCAACCTCTGGGTCGCGCCGAGCCATCATGACAAACTCCGGTCCGGCCGTGATCACCATCCGCCGGCTCTTCTCGGCGACCCAATACAGTATTTGCTCCACGACCTGCGACTCCGGCAAGCCGTGGAAACGAACGTCCAACACGCGAACGACGGTATCCGTCACCGTCCCCGCAGCATTCGCAAACCCCATCGGCACTGATCCGCCTCCGACCATCAGGGAGCGTGGCGACGCCTCCCACCGTGCGCCGACCCTGTCTGCTCTTCCCTTATCATACCAAACCGCCGGACAGGGCTGCAGTGACCGATTGTCCAGCGCAGAGCGGCGCCGATCTCACCCACTGGAGCGCATCATGACCAGCGCGGTCACGGGGTTGGCTCCCGGCAACTCGGACAGCCGGAGCAACGACACCCCGAACAAGGCAGGCGCGTCCAAATACAGCTGTTGGCCGTTCTCGAGGGTGACCCAGGTGTTCGCAAAGGCGTACATGCCGTAGTGGTAATCCACGTCAAACCCGCACTCCTTGACCCGTCGTCCGTGGTACGTCAGCGGACCGGCCGGCTTCAACACGAGCTGGACCGTGCTGTCGTCAGGCGGGTTGTTGTCCCTGATCAAATGCATACCGCCGTTCGCCACCCCGCTCACGGATCCGTCGGGCGCGACGGACACCTGCCGCTCCCCCGGCTGCAGCGTGAACGCCCGCCACACGTGCGCATTGTGCTGCAGGATTTGCATCGTCCCCCGGAACGAAGGTGCGACCGACAGCTGCAGCGAGAAACCTTTGTCTTTGCTGTTCACGGCAGACTTCAGCCAGCCGGTGAACTCCCTGTTGAACTGCTGCGGGGTTTCGCCAAAGGACGCGTAGAAGGCAGCCGAGTTTGGCACGCCGAAGCGAATTCGGCGGAAGTAGTCGGTGAAGGCGCTGTACCCGTGCGTCCGCATCAGGTACGTCACCGCGAGCCAATCCTGCAGCTCCAGGTCGTACGACCGGTTGCCGCTGAGCACCTTCGACTCGTCGTCCGCGAGCGGCGCAATGTCCCCGTCGGCGGCGGCGTCCAACACGGATTCCGCAATTTGACGTGCGTATCCGGCGTACGCCACGGGCCCCTGCACGGCGCTCTGGCCAGCCATGCCGTTGAAGACCGCCAACCCCTCGTTGATCCAGCTGGGCAGGTGACCGACATTCTGGTTGATCAGGATGTGGGTCAGCTCGTGGGCCAAGGTGTTGGCGAGGTCCGCCGTCCGTTGGTTTTGGTAGAGGGCAATGATGACCGTGTTGCCCTGCGTGAATCCGCCGGTGTCTTGGGACAGGCTCTGCGCCTGTGACTTCGAAATGCCGATTGTCTGCAGCGCCCGCGCATAGCCTTCCGCCGTCTGGGCAACGTAGATGTGCACAGGTTGAACCGCCTGCATGCGGAGATTGTGCGAGACTAAGTCGGCGAGGTGATTCTGGGACAGCAGCGTCCGCACCTGGTTGACACCGGATTTGTTCGATACGCCGCTGATTTCCAGCCGCATGCCGCCCGCTTGCAACGACACGCTGTTGGTCGCGGCGGCCCCGGGCGCAGACAACAGGCTGGTCCATTTGCCGAGCAGTCCCCCTGTGTTCGCGATGGCAGCGTAGTGGCCTGCCCCGAACGGAGCGGTCCGCGGCTGCGCTCCCGTGCCAAGGGCGTTCAGCCGGTGCCGGGGCAGTTCAGATCGGAACCGGGACAGCCGGTCGAGGGCGGACCACAGCGGCAGACCAGCCGTGGACGCGTCCAGCCGGATCCGTTGGTCCAACCATGCGCGGAAACCACCTGTGTTGGTTTCGTACAGCGTGGTGAGGCTCGAGACGGCAGTTAAAATCAGGAAAAAGGTCGCCATCATGAGGTGAAACGTTTGATCCCGCCGCCTGACCAAGAACAATTCCTCACTTTCCGTTGCGGGGTAGGGATAGGGAGTCCACAAGGGGGGGTCCAAGCACCAGTGTAACCCCTTGTCCGCAGATTTGAAATGGATCAAACGATGTGTCACGCCTGGAAATTACGGAATGGACGATCATGGAATTCGTGATTGACTTTGTACACCCGAAGTGTTAAGGTGGAATCGCAAGGCAAATTCATCGAGTACGGTGGGTACTTGGTAGGAGGCAGTATCGTGCAAGGAACAGTCAAGTGGTTCAATTCCGAGAAGGGCTATGGGTTTATTCAGGTCGAAGGTGGCAACGACGTATTCGTCCACTATACGGCCATTCTCGGGGAAGGATTCCGTACTTTGGAAGAGGGGCAACGCGTTCAGTTCGACATTGTCGAAGGCCAGAGGGGTCCTCAGGCTGCGAACGTGGAGAAGCTGTAACCATCCAAATTCGGAATATTACGTCCCGCTTCGGCGGGGCGTTTTTGTTTCTCCGTGATCGTGTCCTCGATTGTTTTCTTGGCTTGTTTTGTTGCCGTTGGGCCGCATCCCACGGCGGACGTCAAGGCAGCGGCGCCACGGCCAACAACTGCAGTCCGAACGGCAGCGCGCTGGCCACCTGGACATTCGGAACCTGGCTGGTGCCGTAAAACATGCTGGTCGACTGCAGGGACGCCACGCCGTACGCGTAGGAGATGGAGAAAAACCCTTGCGTACGCCCCACTTCCGCCCCGACGTCCCACATGCCGTCGGCAGGACTGCTGGTCTGCACACTGCGGTCAACGCCTGCCGGCGCCTCTACAGTGCCATCGGCCTTGCACACAAACGTGTAAACACCCGGCTTCACGTCGGTGAACCAATCGGTGGCTCCCTTCGGGTTGCTGACAAACAGTTGACTGGGACCACCGGGCCAGACGCGGACCGTCACGCGGATGCCGCGGTCTTGGCCACCGGCCGCCTGCTTCAATGCGTTGGCAACCTGCGCTGCGAACGCCGATTCGGACACTCCAAACACCTGCTGGAACGCCTTCGCACTGCCGGTGCTGTCGACGAGGCGCACATATCGCATCACCGTTGGCAAGCCGTAGCGTTGGATCAACAGGTCGACCGCGAAGTAGTCCTGCGCCTCGACGTTGTACCGCGGCGCCAAGGAATTGCCAGCCGCCAGCGGATACAGGTCACCCTTGGCAGCGTGGCGGACCACGTCCAGCCACTGGTTCCACTGCAAAGCGGACACCACCAGGTCGTCCGGCGAACGATCCAGCTCTGCCCGCACACCGAGATACCACGCCAACCCCTCGTTCACCCAGTTCGGCAGTGACGAAGACGCTGTACTGACCAGGCAGTGGAAAAATTCATGGGCGAGCACGTCCACGGCAAATTCGTGCGTCAACCCGTCCAGGTCGAGGGAGATGGAGTTGGCACTTTCCGACACCGCCTGCGAGTACATGGCCATGTGCCGCGCATCCGCCTGCGAGTACGCTTCGTCCACGAAATGCTGCGCGTACTCCGCTTCCGTGCCGTACACCTGGATCACGACCGGCACCAGCGGATCCAACCCCGTCGCCTCGACGTCGTTGCTGTAAATCCGTTCAAACATCCGCGCCACACTGACCAATTGCAGGGGTGAGACGTCTGTCGACTGGGCGGCCACGATGCAGTGCCTGCTGATGTACAAGCCGGATTGCGGTTGGGCAGGGATGCGAATGTTCAGCTCCGACCTCTCTCCCGGCGCCAAGAAGAGGCGCTGACCGGCAAACACCGTTTGGCCGGCGGCGGTCACCGTCCACAGCTCGTACGGTCCCGGCGGCAACGCCGTTTGAAATTGCCCCTGTCCGTCAGCCCGCACCAGGTAATGAGCGTGGGTGATGTCGCTGCGGACATCGAGAACAGCGAACGGCAGCACACCCGATGGCTGCGCCACAGTGCCACTCACGGCCGCAGGTTTGGAACCGTCCGCCAGTTGAATTGTCGTCACACTCGGCCCCACCGGGCTGGCAGCCCCGATCCACCCCGTCTGCGGCGTGTACCAAGCAATCAACGTCGCTTGGCGGACCGCCAGGGAAACGGTGGCAGTCATATCTCCCCCCGCAGCGAAGCGGGCAGCGGCAGCACCGGCGGTACTGATCTGATCACCGTGGGTAGTGACCGGCAGCACGGCGACATCCCCGTTCGGTTGAAGGAACGCCAACTTCGCCCCCATCGCCGTGATCCCCTTGGGAAACCGCACGGTCAGCGACAGCCCGCCGGCTGCGGCCGGCAGCGATGCCACCCGCAGCGGCTGCCCGCCCGTCCCCTGTCCGCTGGTGGCACCGCCGGGCAGTTCAACCATGTGCACACCGCCCTGCTTGTCCACGCCTGCAGCGATCCCTGCCGCCATCAGCAGTGCGGACATGGGAACGTACCAGCTGCCCTGGTACGCCACCATCGCCGTCGGCTGCCCCAGCTCGTCCACCTTGAGATAACCATCCGACACTATCCTCGGCAGCGCTTGCACCATCAGCGTCCCCGGCTTCCAGGTGGCGTTGTACCCCAGCGCCTTCAGCCAACGCATGATGTACCAGACGCTTACGTACGCAGACGATCCGGATCGCAACACTGGAACCGGCTTCCACCCGTCCACCGCCCCCCAGCCAGCCGCGTAGCGGCCGTCTGGACTCGTACGGACAGGAGAGCGGGCCACCCCGGGCGGCGCCGGCCCCCCTGTGGCGCCGTGGCCGCTGGCGGCAGGGGAAGGCGCGCGCGGGACGAACGACGGACGGCGAGTCACCTCCAGGGTGTTGCGGGCGGTATCGCTCTTCAGCCGCCAATTCTCCGCCTGGGCCAACGCTGTGAGGTTGACGTACGGACTCCCGGCAACTTCGATCGTACCGGTCGCAGACAAACGCTTGCCGTCCAGCCAGACGGCAGACCCCGCCCGGTATACGGGCCACCCGGCGGCAGACAGGGTGCCGGACGTCCACGACGCGTGCCAGCCGTACTGGTTGAGCCATGCCGTCAAGACGGCCACGTCGATGTAATTGGAGCCTTTCGAAACGACGAACGGCACATTCCGCCACACCCGCCCAGCCACCACCAGCGTGCCCCGGTACGACCGCGCCACGGCGGGCGGCGGGGCCGGCACGCGGCTGGCTTGGACAGGCAGGCCGTGGAACACCGACAGACTGGCCAGAAGAC
>JADGIC010000065.1 GCA_019683615.1 Alicyclobacillaceae bacterium
GACGGCGTAATCCGAACGAACTGTTCAGCAGGTTGCTCAATGCTTGTGTTTCTGTCACTCCGGCACAGGTTTCCTGAGCAGAGTGCATAACCAGAACATGTGTTCGATGCGGGGTGGGTTTGTGGCGACGCCGTCTTTCCAGCCGCTTTACGCAAAGCAGGCGCTCAACCGTGTGCAAAGTCCGGGAATGCCGTTTCAATGGTCGCTGAATCCTTTCCGCGGCTGCACCCACGGCTGCAGCTTCTGCTACGCGCGGGCGTTTCACACCTATATGGGGTTGGACGCTGACGATACATTTCAGCGGGAGATCTGGGTAAAGGTGAACGCGGCCGACGTGCTTGACCGCCAATTGGAGCGCTTGGCGCGGCGACACCGGTGGAACCTGGCGGCGCTTGCCGCGGACATCGGCACCATCGTCATCGGAACTGCCACCGACCCGTATCAACCCGTCGAAGCGCAGACCGAAGTGACGCGGGAGTGCTTGAAAGTCTTGGCGGCATACCGGGTCCCGGTGTCCATCACGACACGCTCCCCGCTCATCCTTCGCGACCTCGACCTGTTGACGCAAATGCCGGTGCGGGTGCACATCAGCGTACACACCCTCGACAAGGCGGTGTGGCGGGCGCTCGAACCTGCCACCCCGGCGCCGGACAAACGCTTGCAGGCGGTCCGCGAGTTGACGCAGGCCGGCGTGCAGACAGGCGTGTTCTTGGCACCCATCATCCCCGGGCTGACAGACCGCCGCTCAGACATCCGCGAATTGCTGCAGGCGGTCCGGGACAGCGGCGGACAGTTTGCCGTACCTTCCGTCTTGCGGTTGACGCCGGACGTCAAGGCGTGGTTTTTCCAGACCCTCGCCCGCGCGTTTCCGGACGTGCTGCCTTACCTCCACCGCTTGTACGCTGCCGGAGCGGAAGCCGATTCGCGCTATGTCTCACGCATCCTGCAAGCCGTTCAGGCAGAGCTGGCGGCGCTCGGCTTGTCCGAACGCCCTGGGCGGCCACTGGCCGTCACCCCGGCCACACCAGGGCAGGTGTTGCCCCCGGACGCACAGCCGCCCGTCGGCGCCGAGCCGAAGCGGCGCCGGGCGGCTGTACCGAGGGCAGCCCGCTCAGCCGCCTGGGAACAGTTGCACGGCGCCGTCGTGCGGCCAACCGCCCGCGTACGCGGGGAACAACTCCCGCTACCTTTGTAATGGCTGCACTGGCACTCCCCGGCCCCCAGCCTGAGCGCGGTGCAGGGCAGTCGGCGGACTTGGCCACTACGCGCGGGCGGCAGGTGCGCGGCGCCTCAACTTCCATCCGGCAGCCGCCATCTTACGCCGTACGTACGCCAACTGGTCACGGAGCGGAATGCCGACCGGGCAGTTGTCGTCGCACGCCATCAGGCCGACGCAGCCGAACACCCCTTCTTCGGTCCCGACCACTTCGAAATACTCGGCATCACTCCGTTTATCCCGCGGGTCCAGCATGAAGCGGGCCACCCGGTTGACGCCGGCAGCGCCGATGAACTCGGGCTTGATATTGGCGGTGGCGCAGCCGCCGATGCAACACCCGCACTCGATGCACCGTTCGGCCTCGTAGATTTGCAGTGCCACGGCGTTGTCCATTCGCTCCTCTTCGGCGTTCGGGTCGAACACCTGGTCAGTGTGGATCCACGCCTCGGTCCGCAGGGACATTTCCCGAAACCACACGCCGGTATCGACCGACAGGTCCCCCAGCAGTTTGAACACTGGCAGCGGCATCAGGGTTGTCACGGCCGGCAGGTCTTTGGTCAAGGTCTTGCACGCCAGCGTCGGGCGTCCGTTCACCAGCATCCCGCAGGAGCCGCAAATCGCCGCCCGGCAGACGAAGTCAAACCGCAGCGAAGGGTCTTGCTCCTCCCGCAGTTTGTTGAGCACGACAAACAAGGTCATCCCCGGCTCTTCCGTCAACCGGTAATCCTGCAGGCGGGGCTTGACATCCGGCTGATCCGGGTTGAATCGAAAGATGCGAAAAGTCAGTTCGCGCGCCATCCAGGTCCTCCTCCCTCACCGTCACGACGGGTTGGCACCGGCGTCCTGTCGGCCCGCCGTCGCAGCGAATGAACTGGACTCGCCGTAGCCGCGGTCACCGGGCGGCAGTTCAGTGATTTTCACGGGTTCGTAACGGAGTTCCGGTTCATCGGCGCCCGCGGGCCAATACGCCAGCGTGCGCTTCAGCCAGTTGACGTCGTCCCGCTTCGGGTAATCCTCCCGATAGTGGCTGCCCCGGCTCTCTTTGCGCTCCAGAGCGCCTTTCGCAATACACAAGGCCAGCCGGATCATGCCTGGCAACCGCAGTGCGGCACCCAGCTCCGGATCTGCCCCTCTGCCTTCCCCTCGCAGCCGGATGTCTTGCGCACGGCGATGCAGTTCCCGCAGTTTGTCACACGCTTCCACCAGTGGCCCTTCCGTGCGGAAGATGCCGACGTTCTCGCTCAGAATCTGCTCCATCTCGTGCCTGAGCGCGTATACGTTCTCGCCTCCCGGACGCACGGCCCTGGCGCGGAGCCGCTCAATGCGCGCACTCTCTTCGGCCAGGTGTTCGTACACCAGCGGCCAGCGGACGTCCGGGGACGTCTCCTTCGTCTGCCTGGCGATGGCCGCGCCGACAATCTTTCCGGCCACCACCGTTTCCGCCAGAGAGTTGCCGCCCAGCCGGTTGAACCCGTGCAAGTCCCAACAAGCCGCCTCGCCCAACGCGAACAGGTTGTACATGCCGTACGCCTGGCCGTGAATATTGGTACGGACGCCGCCCATGCTGTAGTGCTGCGTGGGCCGGACCGGGATCAGGTCGTGAACCGGATCGATACCGTTGAAATTCTGGCAGATAGCGGCAATTTCCCGCAGGTTGGTGCGGATGTGCCGTTCACCCAGGTGACGAATGTCCAACCACACGTGCGGCCCGTACGGGCTGTCCACTCCGTAGCCAGCCCGGATGTGCTGCATGATCCGCCGCGACACCACGTCGCGGGACGCCAACTCCTTTTTGACAGGCTCATAGTCAGGCATAAACCGGTGCAGGTTCTTGTCCAACAGGTAACCGCCGTCGCCCCGCGCCCCTTCCGTGATCAGGATCCAGGAAGGGACGATACCTGTCGGATGAAATTGCACCGCCTCCATGTTCCCGAGTGGCACGACCCCCGTATCGAGCGCCAGCGCCATGCCGCTACCTTCGTTGATCACCGCGTTGGTCGACGCGCCATACAGTCGCCCGTAACCGCCGGAGGCGATCACCGTGGTCCGGGCCACGTAGGCCCGCAGGGCACCCGTGCGCAGACAACGCACCACGGCCCCGAAGCACTGTTCGCCGTCGTGAATCAGGCGGATCGCCTCGACGCGGTCGTGAACCGTGACTCCCAATTTGAGTACCACGCTGTCCATCGTGTACAGCAAGGTGTGACCAGTCCCGTCTGCCGTGTAGCACGTCCGCCACTTGGCTGTCCCGCCGAAGTTGCGGGCGGCAATCAACCCCACTTTCGCGGGGTCCTCCTCAATGACCTTGCCGTCGTACACCCGCTTTTCCAGCGTGACGCGCGTCCACGGAACCCCCCAGTGCGCCATTTCCCGCACCGCCACCGGGGCTGTTTCGACGAACAGGCGGGCGACGTCTTGATCACATCCCCAATCCGAACCTTTTACCGTATCGACGAAGTGGATGTCGGGACTGTCCCCTTTGCCCATGGCTGTGTTTCCCAGCGAGGCCTGCATGCCGCCTTGCGCTGCAGAGCTGTGTGACCGCCGCGGCGGGACCAAGCTGAGGATGGTGACGTTTAGTCCAGCCAGCGCCGCCTCGATGGCGGCCCGCTCCCCGGCCAGCCCCGCGCCGATCACCAGTACGTCGGTAACCAGCACCTCGTGGTCCCTCATCGCATGCCCTCCCTCCTGGTCTCGCTCAGCCGCCCTGCGTCCGCCTTCACGCCTGCGCCCCCAACGAATAGAAGATGCCGAGCGTGATGGCCCCGATGGCGACGGTCAGCACGCTGATGGCACCCAGCACGCGTTTCAGACTGCTGCGCCGCACCCATCCCCACTTGACGAACACGCGGTACAGCCCGACACTGGCATGGTACTCGGACAGCAACAGCAGCGCTGCGTAGAAGGCGAGAAACCCGTCGTGGACGCGCATCGAGCTGAGTCCCGCGTTGATGCCCGCGTAGGAAACCACCGCCATGTGCACGATGGCCAGGGCGAGAATGGCCGCACCGGTCACCGCCTGGAACAACCACGACCACGTATCGGCGTGACGGATCAGTTTCGCGTGCCGCCAAACGATCTTCTGTTCTTGCCACTGGCGGGGCACGCGCCGGATCACCGCCCCGATGTGCGCGCAAAAGACCAGGACGAGGAACACGACGGTGGCCGGCAACAGCCGATACTGGTCCATGAAGTGTGCAAGCGCGTTGAACGCCCCGACGCCGAGCCAGATGGCGGCGACAAACAGCATGTGCGTCCACAGGAACACGACCAGCAGCAAACCGCTCACCATCTGCACCAGTTCGACCAGAAAGTCAACCCTCGGGTTGCGCGCCAACGCCTTTTGCAGATACACCATCCGCCCCTCCTTCGAGGCCCGGCTGGCGGGCAGGGACCTCCTCCTTTCCGCATTGTGAGCACACCCGCACAGGGACCTTTAAATCGTAGTCGTCGTCGGTGAAGTTGGGTGTGTCCGAGCGAAACCGCGTGACCAAAGGCGCCCCACAGCACGTCGACAAACGCACGCCGACCGCCCCTTTCCAAGTCATGGCCGCGACCGGCAAACCCAGGTGGCGAAAGCCACGTTTGCAGGCGGTACAAGGGGCGGCTGCGGGATCGGTCCACCCGGTTCACCAACGCCTTTCCCATTGATTCGTACGCCCGGGTCCCAGCGGGTATGACACGGAAGCCCATACCTCCGTTCGTCCGCCGCTTCGAACCGGGTGGCGTGGAGCCGGGGCGCGGACGGACCCCCTTGGCTCCAGCGGCAGCAAAGCGGTATACTCAACAGTGACGAGGTGGTACCGGATGATGGGACCACACTCGCCGCTTGTTTCAGATTGGTACCTTGAGGACATATCGGGGATAGTTGAGCCCATCTGCTCTGAGCCGTCCAGCGGACCGAGACAGAGGAAGCGCGCACCGAACCCGAACGTGGGGGAATTGAAGGCCGTACGGCCTCGCCCGCATCTCGTGTTCGAAATGTGACCTTCCGCGCCTTTGGCTCGGAAGGTTTTTTTGCTGGGTCCCGGACGGACAGTGACAAAGGAGCCTGGATGTATGGAAGGACTCGCCATGTCATTTCGCAGCAGGAAAGGTGGTCCGCCGCTGGTCATGGTCACCGCGTACGACTACCCGACTGCCCGTGCAGCTGAAGAGGCCGGCGTCGACGCCATCTTGGTGGGTGATTCGCTGGGTAATGTGGTGCTTGGATACTCGTCCACCCTTCCGGTTACCATGGACGACATGGTGCACCACAGCCGGGCGGCCAGACGGGGTGCACCGCACACTTTGATGGTCGTCGACCTGCCGTTTCTGTCCTACCAGGTCAGCGTCGAGGAGGCGCTGCGCAACGCAGGACGGCTGATGCAACAAGGCGGAGCTGACGCGGTCAAGCTGGAAGGCGGGAAACCGGTGGCAGATCGCGTCAAAGCCATCGTCGAGGCGGGCATTCCGGTCATGGGGCACCTCGGCTTGACGCCGCAAGCCATTCACCAACTGGGCGGCTACCGCGTGCAAGGCAGGACACCGGAGGCCGCACGCCAGTTGGAGGACGACGCAAAGCTCCTGGAAGAGTCTGGTTGTTTTGCTCTGGTGTTGGAGTGCGTCCCTGAAGAGTTAGCCACCAACATCGCGAGGTCTCTGTCCATCCCGGTCATCGGCATCGGCGCGGGCGCCGGCTGTGACGGCCAGGTGTTGGTCATTCACGATTTGCTGGGCTGGTCGTACGCGAAAAAGCTCCCGCGATTTGTGAAGCAGTACGCGAACCTGGCAGAGGTGGCACGCAACGCGCTGTGCGAGTACGCCGACGACGTCCGCAGCGGCCGTTTCCCGGCGGCGGAACACATGTACCGCATTTGATTGCCGATGACGGCCAGCCCGCAGTTGCCGAAGAAGCTGAAAAGGTTGACGTACCGCTGTCCTCCGCTGTCCGAGGCTCTCGGGGTCCGAGACGTCTGGTCAAGATCGGAACGTCTCATGAAGAAAGGATGAGACTAATGATTGTTGCCCGCACTGTGCAGGAAGTCCGGCAGTGGATCCGAGAACGCCGCTGGCAGGGCTGCAGCATTGGGCTGGTGCCGACGATGGGGTACCTGCACGAAGGACACCTGTCGTTGGTCCGCGCTGCCCGTGCCCGCGGCCATCAAGTTGTGATGAGCATCTTTGTCAACCCGCTGCAATTCGGTCCCCGCGAAGACTTTGACCGCTACCCGCGCGATCTCGACCGCGACACGGCGCTGGCCGCCGAGGCCGGAGTGGACCTGTTGTTCGCCCCACCAGTGCGCGAAATGTACCCGCAGGAGCCGGTCGTCACCGTGAAGGCAGGGGCTTTGGCGGAGCGCCTGTGCGGAGCTTCCCGTCCCGGCCACTTCGACGGCGTGGTGACGGTGGTCGCAAAGCTGTTCCACATCACTCAACCCGACGAGGCGTTTTTCGGTGAAAAAGACTTTCAGCAACTGCGCATCGTGCAGCGCATGACCGCCGACCTGAATTTTCCCGTCGAGGTGGTTGGCTGCCCGACCGTCCGCGAAGCGGACGGGTTGGCGATGAGTTCCCGAAACCAGTACCTGACGGCTGCGCAACGGGCCCAAGCAGCCGCCCTGCCGAGGGCACTGGCGCACGCCCGCGAGCGGTGCGAGCGGGACGGCGAGCGGGATGCCCGGACACTGATCCGCGAAGTTTCGGAGGAGCTGTCAAGCGCTGGCATCAAGATCGACTACGTGTCCGTGGTCAGGGACGACAACCTGGAGCCGGTTGAGCAGATCGACCGTCCGTGCCGGCTGATGGCCGCCGTGTGGGTCGGCCAAACCCGCCTGATTGACAACGTCGCCATCGACGCCGCCGCTGCAGGCGCAAACTGTCCGGAGCACCGCGGCCAGCATCCCGAAGCGGCCGTCCCAGGAGTCCCTCTGCGC
The DNA here is from genome assembly GCA_019683615.1 of Alicyclobacillaceae bacterium. Classification (GTDB taxonomy): domain Bacteria; phylum Bacillota; class Bacilli; order Alicyclobacillales; family Alicyclobacillaceae; genus JADGIC01. The sequence continues at coordinate 7,132 of JADGIC010000065.1, forward strand.
TGAAGCGCGCGTGTGCGTGGGCCAGCCTGTGATGCGATGACCAACAACAGCCGGAAGGAGTCCTTGCCAAAACCATGATGCGGCACATGATGATTGCAAAGCTGCACCGGGCCACCGTGACGGAGGCCAACCTGAACTACGTCGGCAGCATCACCATCGACCAGGCACTGATGGACGCCGTGGGAATCCTCCCCAACGAGCGTGTGCAGGTGGTCAACAACCACAACGGCGCACGCCTGGAGACGTATGTGATTCCCGGCCCCCACGGGCGCGGCGACATCTGCCTCAACGGTGCGGCGGCACGTTGCGCCCAGCCGGGTGACGTCATCATCATCATGGCATACGCCTGGATGACCGATGCGGAGGCTCGTCAGCACCGTCCGAAGGTGGCGTTGCTGGACGAACGCAACCGCATCGTTCAACTGCTGGAAGAGCAGCCGTCTGCAGCCCCTCCGCCGGCGGAAAACGACCCTGCCCGGGCCGCGGAAAGCGACGCCGCTCCGATGTTCGCCACGAACCTGGCGCGGTCTGTCAGCCGGCCGGTGGAGATGGCGGAATGAACCGCCCTGTCCGCCACCGGGCATTCATGCCGCTGTACGCGGCGGTCGCCCTCTATTGGTTTGCGATGTACACATACGTCCCGACCCTCTCACCATACCTCGCCCACCTCGGCGCCACGAATGTGTGGATTGGCGTCGTCCTCGGATCTTACGGCCTGGTACCAATGATTCTGCGCGTACCCGCCGGTGTCGCCTCGGACCGCGCCGGCGTGCGCAAGCCGTTCGTGTTCGCCGGGATGGTCTTGGCCGCCTGCAGCAGCCTCGGCTTTGCCCTCACCTCTGACCTCCGGTCCGCGCTTGTCTGGCGGGCCATGGCCGGTGCCGCCACGGCCAGTTGGGTGCCGTTCACGGTTCTATACGCCAGCCACTTCGCCCCAGAGGAAGCTGGCCGGGCAATGGGCATCATCAGCCTGGTGACCAGCCTCGGTCAGATGGTGGCCACCACCGCGGGCGGATACGCTGCCGACCGGTTCGGCTGGCATGCGCCGTTTGTCCTCGGCGCAGCGGGCGGCCTGCTGGGCCTGGTCGCCGTCTGGCGCATCCGCGAGGCGCCAAAGCGGCCAGTGGGCGGGACGCACCCTTCGCTGCGACCGCTGTTGGCCAGCCTGCGCGAACGGCCGGTATGGACTGCCTCGGTCCTCGCCGTAATGGTGCAGAGCGCCACCTTCACCACATTGTTCGGCTTTACGCCGCTGCACGCCGCGCAAACAGGGGCCAGCAAGGCGGAACTCGGTTTGCTCACCTTGGCGTCGACGCTGTTCAATGCCGTCGGCAGTTACTTGGGCGGCTCCTGGTTCACGCAACGCTTGGGGGTTCGCCGGACCGCCGGCATCGGGTTCGCGGGGGCCGCCTTGTTCACGGCAGCCATTCCTTGGACATCGTCATATCCCGCGCTGGTGGCCACACAGTCGCTCAATGGCTTCGCCCAGGGCCTCGTCCTGCCGGTGCTGATGGGCGCTGCGATTCGGGGCATTGACGAGTCCAGGCGGGCGTCGGCCATGGGCTTCTTCCAGGCGATTTACGCGGCCGGAATCTGCGGCGGGCCGTTCTTGACCGGCTGGCTATCCGCCGCCGTCGGCCTGACGGGCGGTTTTCTGTTTACCAGCGGGTTGTGCCTGGCTGGCACGGCGCTGACCATGTGGTGGCTGCGCCCGGTTGCGCACCGTGCCGTCCCGGCGCACACCAACACGCCGGCCGTGTGATCCAGAGCATAGGGCGCGCGGCGGCGATCCGGTATCATAGACACACCATCGCACGCGCTGCCAACCGCGTTCGGGAAGGGGGAAGCGACGGCCATGCCCGCGCCGCTCCAGGGCACGCGTACAGCTCTGCCGCCGGGCGGAGGTGACCGCGACGGCGGGCAACCCGCTGACCGGCCGCCCGGGCCGCTAACCAAAAAACACTTGTCGGCGACAGTCTACTACCTATTCACCGGCATGCTGGCGATGCTGCCCAGCCTGGCCGCCAGTGCTGGCGTCCTGCCCTTGTGGCGATTCGGCGACTCACTCGCCCCGCTGTCTCTCGCCGCCTTGCACCTGTTGGTCCTGGGCGGGATGATGACGGTCGCATTTGGCGTTTTGTACCAAATCGTCACCATCGCTTTTCAGGCGCCCCCGGTGCCGCGGCACGTGTTGTTCTGGCACCTGCCGTTGCACATAGCCGCAACCCTGGCGATGGCCGCCGGGTTTCTCACGTACCGCTGGTCGCTCGTGAGCGGGGGCGGCGGACTGCTGGTGGCCGGTGCCCTCGCCTATCTCGCCTTGGTCGGGCGCACCTGGATGCGCGCACGCAACCGCACGTTCGTCCACCGCGGGCTTATCTTGCCGTTTCTCTCCCTGTGGCTCACCGTGAGTGTGGGGCTGTTCCAGGCGTTGTGCCCCGGCCGCGTGAACGAAGCCGTGCTGCGCACGCACGCCGCCGCAGGCGGGTTCGCCTTTTGGACCGGGCTGGTGATGGTGCTGTCCTACAAGCTCATCCCCATGTTTGCCATCAGCCACGGCTACAAGGCATCCCTTCCGCGATCCGCCGGCCTCTACTACACCGGTGTCGTTTCCTTGCTGGTCGCCGGCTGGTTGCCGCCGGGACCCGGGAGAGGACTGACCGGCGCGGGCAGCCTGTTGATGCTGGCCGGTCTTGCCAGCTTCCTCATCGATGTGGCGGCCATCGTACGCGCCCGCAAGCGCCAGCGGATGGTGCCGCCCGTGAGGTACGCGCTCGCCGCCACAACCTGCACCGCCCTCGGCCAGGCGTGGATGGCGGCAGCGGTCTGGTCCCGGCACGCGGCACTCCTCGTCCCCGGCGCCTACCTAATGACGTTTGGCGGCCTGTTGCCGCTGATGTTCGCCTATATGCAGAAAATCGTGCCGTTTCTGTGGTTCGAGTACCGCTTCAGCAAGCGACCGGAGCGCAAGACTGCTCCGTTGATCGACGACATGGTGCCCCGCCCGGCGGCGGCCGCCGGCATGGTCCTGTGGGCGGCGGGGGTCATTGCCGGCATGGCCGCGCTGCTGGTCCCGGCTGGCGGCCGCCTGCTGGACGGACTGGCAGTGGCGAGCGCCGTGGGCCTGTGCGCAGGGGTGTCGGTATTGTTTGCAGCCCTTCGCCACGTGCTGACCATCGGAGGTCCGCGGCCGGACGACGACATCGCCTAACGGCCGCCCGTCCGCCATCTCCCTCACCGCTTCCCTCGTTGCCCCTTTTGTTGCCTCCCGTATCGGCCGCAGCCGCCTGCGGGACGGCGGTTGGCAGGGCGAAACCCCGCACTGACCGGCCGCTTCAGGAGGTAGCTCTGCGCACACCACTGCCGGCGGAGGTCACGGCCGCTTACAGCCAACCCAAGGCCCGCCGCGCGTCGTCCGTCATCATCTCCGGCGTCCACGGCGGGTCCCACACCACGTCGACCTCCACCAGACCCACGCCGAACACCTGCGACGCCGCCCATTCCACCGCTTCGCTCAGCGTGTCGTGCGCCGGGCAACCCGGCGTGGTCATCGTCATCTCGATGTGCAGCCGGCCTTCCTCCGTCTCCTCGATGCGGTAGATGAGGCCAAGGTCGACCACGTTTACACCGATTTCCGGGTCGTACACTTCCTTCAGCCGCTCCCGCACCTCGTCCAGGTTGATCACCAGCCGTCACCTCCCTTTCCCCTCCGAGCGCTCCACTCCCGTCCGGCTTGGCGCAGGTCGACCACCCGTATCACCTCGGCCACGAACACCGCGACCGCGGCCGCCACAAGCAGCGCGCCCAGCACCGTCACAACCCAGGAGCCCAACTCCGTGCCGATGGCCAAAAGGATGACGCCGCTGCCAAACCCCGCCAGGACCGGCCGCGCCCGCTCCGGGTTGAGCAGATCGGCGATGCGCAGCGTGGAGTCCCGGCCGGCCTGCTTGCTGTAGCGCTTTGTCCACACCAGGAACGGTACGATCTTGTATCCGTAGCTCATGACGGTTCCGGTGATGAGCCCGAGCAGGTACACCGTCACGGCGCTCTCCCACGCCCCCACGCCGCGTGGCCACACGAACCCAAGCACCGCCAGCAGCGCCCCGAGCAATCCGGCGGCAGCCGCCGCGATGGCCGCTTGGATAGGCGGCTCCACCTTTTTGCGCATTCGCTTCCGAAGGATGCCGCGAATGTCCAAAAGGTGGTTCACAAACGCCGCTACGCCCAGCAGCGCCCCGATGGCGTCCAGGATCTGCGGACCGGCCCAGGGGACGGCCCATGCGAACGGACGCGCCGCGGCCGATGCACCCGCGCCGTCTCCACCGGGGCCACCCCACCACAGTCCGACCACGGCCAGCCACAGGCCCGTGTGGGACAGGGCGAGCGTCCAAGGTTGCCGGCGAATCGAAAACCCGTGCGACAACGTGAACATGGGCAGCAGTTTGTAGCTGAAGCCCACCACGAGAAACGTGAAGAACCCCACCACCGCCAGCAGGATGTGGGTGCCGAGCAGCGGCATTGCCCAGCGCGCCAACCCAGGGCCGCCGCGCCCGGTGACGGCGAGGATCATCGCCCAAGCGACGGTGACCGCGAGAATCAGATGGACGTGGGCGGACAGCACAAACCCGCGCATCGGGCCCCGCACCTGTGTGCGCGCCAACGTGGCGAGCACCACCCCGGCGTAAGCGTACAGGGCGACGGCCGTAAGTGTCCCAAACACCGTCAGCCCCAGCGTCCACCAAGCGGCCATGGAACCGGTGAGCCCAGCCACGCCGGCGGCGTACAGCCAAAAGTTCCAGCGCGCCGCCCACACGCTCGCCAACGGCACGAGGAAGGCGACGGTCGTCAGCTGGTAGACGGCACCCATCGCGAACGACAACAACGAGCCCAGCGTCAGCACATGGGTCAACGCCACTACCACCGGCGACAACGCGTCGCCGCGGCCCAGGGAGAGCGATTGCGCCAGCAGATCGACCGCGAACAACGCGAACCCGAGAACCCCTAGCAACATGTGGCGAATCGGCAGCGTCAGCGGAGGCGACTGGCTGACGCTGACGGCGCCTGGCGCCCCGTGGGCGTGGGCATTCATCCGAATCCCTCCCCTGCGCCTTGATGGCGGTCAAGCGGACGCCGGTTTGCGGATCCTCACCCGCACGGAACCTTCGTCCGCATCCTCGACGTCGTACTCGTATCCGCGCTCCTCCAGCTCCGGAAACAGGAACGCCGGTACCCGGTCGTTCCAGATCTCCAGGCCAAGTTCACCGGTCTGGCAGGCCTCGTGGCCATCCAGAAATTCGAGCACTCGCACCATCGGCTGCGGCGGCTCCAGGCCGCGATTGTCGAGGTGGAAGTACGGCCGATCCGCTTGCTCCCGGTAGAACTGTACGATGAAGTGGTCGTCCGCCTCCTGCACCACCGCGTGCTGAAAGCCCTGCTTGCCCAGCACCCGCAGCAACGGGTCGGGCCGAAACGTGGCGTGCAGCTGAAACACGTCCTCGGGCCCAAGCCCGGCCACCGTCTGCATGATCACCTGAAACGGCTCCTGCTTCGCGCGCAGCATCTCGCGTACGTCCAGGTCCACAATGTTCTTTGCCATCGACACAGCCCCCTTCGCGGGCGGGTGTCGCCACAAGCGCCCCCCCCCCCCCCCCCCG
>JADGIC010000066.1 GCA_019683615.1 Alicyclobacillaceae bacterium
CCCGGATGCTTGACGGGGAACTGATCCGCGAGGCCTTGACGGCCTCCTACGGTCTGCGGGTGACCGCTGTCGTCCAGATGAAGTCCGTGTACGGGGTGGTCTGCGCCGGTGAACACCGTACGCCGGGATTTGTCTGGAAATTCGCGTCCGGCAGCGACACCGCCGCCCGTTTGGAGGCGCTCGCCCCCGTCCTGGCGAAACTTCGCCGGGGCGGCATCGCCGCGGCAGGACCTCTGCGCAACCGCTCCGGCGACCTGCTGACAACCCTCCCGGACGGCCGCCAGGGTTACCTGCAACCGTGGCTACGGGGAAGGCATGCAGATTACGCGGACCGGTCGCAGCGCCTCGCGGTGCTGCGCACGGTTGGGCGGGTGCACCGGCTGACCGCTGCTGCCATCACGGCCGTTCCGGCGGCGCTCTGCACCCCGCACCCACTGGCTCGCAAACTGATGTGGAAGCGGGAGACTTTGCAGCGGGTTTGGCCCGACCTGGCGGCGCACTGCCCGCAGGCCATCGCCGACCAGGTTGCTTTGTTTGCGGCCGCGGACGCGGCCTGCCAGGCACTGGCCAGGGCAGCGCCGGCGGTGGCGTTCTGTCACCGCGATCTGGCACCGCACAACGTGCTCTGCCGCGGCACGGCACTGGCACCCGCCTTGATTGACTTCGATCTCGCCGCCTTTGACGACCCGTTGACCGATTTGGTCCAGGTGGTGAACCACTTCGTGTTCCTTGGCCGGCCGGCGCCAGGTGACTTGCGCGAAATGGTCGACGTGTACAGACAGGCGGCTGGGGGCAACGGGTACCGGAAAGAGGTGTTGTGGGCGCTCCTGGGATTCCCCGACCTGCTGGTGCGGGCCGCCGCTGAGTGGGTGAAGGCCGGCTGTCCGCCTGCCCGGCGGTGGCGCGTCGTCGCCGTGTTGCAGAAGGAGCGTGCTCGCAGGCGGGTCTGGGCCACCGACAGGCCGCCCGGGCTTGTCCAGCCATTTGCGCCTTTGCGTAGCGTTCCGTCGGAGATATACTGAGAGACGGACAAACCGCCGATGCGAAGGAGCGTGACACGGCGTGCCGGACGGCGAGCGGTTTTTGGTCGCCTTAGGCCAACTGCGCCCCAGGCTCGGGGACGTGGCGGCCAACGTGGCCAGGCACCTGGAGTGGATTGCACAGGCCCGGGCTTCCGGAGCAAGCCTGGTGGTGTTCCCGGAACTCGGTCTGACGGGGTACCAGGTGCAAGACCTGGTGCTGGACGTCGCCCGTCCCCTTGACCATCCCGACGTGGTGCGGCTGGTGGAAGCGGCGGACGGCATCGACGTCGTGTTCAGCTTCGTGGAGGAATCGGACGAGCACCTGTTTTACGTAACTTCCGTATATGCGGCGGACCGGCAGATCCGCCACCGGCACCGGAAAGTGTACCTGCCCACCTACGGGATGTTCGACGAAGGCCGCTACTTTGCCCGCGGCCAGCGGTTCGAGGCGTTTGACACGCGGTTTGGCCGCGCCGGCATGATGGTGTGTGAGGACGCCTGGCACGTCTCGAGCCCGTATTTGCTGGGACTGGGCGGCGCCAACTGGATGCTCCTCCCTGCGTCCAGCCCGGCGCGGAGCGTGACCGACCCGGAGCACTTCGGATCGCAAAAGTTTTGGCGGAATCTGCTGCAAGTGTACGCCCAGTTGTTTGGCGTGCACTTGGTGTTTGTCAACCGCGTGGGGTTTGAGGATGGCGTCAACTTTTTCGGCGGGTCCGGTGTTGTTTCCCCGGAAGGGGAGTGGGTGGCGGAGGCGCCACAACTGCATGAAGCCTTGGAGTTTGCCTGGGTGGATCCGCAGGCAGTGCGCCGCGCCCGCTACACCACTCCGATTCTGCGGGATGAGCGGTGGGACGTGGTGTTGCGGGAACTGCGGCGCCTCGCCGAGCCCAGGGAAGGGCGGGTGAACCCGTGAATCCGGACATCCAGGCGAGACTGTGCTTGAACGAGCGGTTAACCGTCGAGATATTGGTCGAGTTCATCCGCGAGGAGGTCCGCAAGGCGGGGTTCGAAAAGGTCATCTTCGGGTTGTCGGGCGGCATTGACTCCGCCTTGGTGGCCTATCTGGCGGTGCGTGCGCTGGGGCGCGACGGTGTGCACGCGGTGATGATGCCGTACCGCACCAGCAGTCCGGCGAGCCTGCGCGACGCCCAGACCGTCGTCGACGGGTTGGCCATCCCGCACACCATCGTGCCCATCACGGCGGCGGTGGATGCGTATTTTGCGACCGTCGACGCCGCCCTGGCTGCACAGGCCACGCCGCTGCGGCGGGGCAACCGCATGGCACGTGAGCGGATGTGCACCTTGTTCGACCTGTCCGCCCACTTTGGGGCGTTGGTCCTGGGCACGAGCAACAAGACGGAACTGCTGCTGGGGTACGGGACGCAGTTTGGCGATCTCGCCAGCGCCCTCAACCCCATCGGCGACCTGTACAAAACCCAGGTGCGCCAGCTCGCCCGCTGGCTGGGGGTGCCGGCGTCGATTTTAAACAAGCCGCCCAGCGCGGACCTCTGGGAAGATCAGACGGACGAGAAAGAGTTGGGCTTTACGTACGATGAGGCGGACGAGGTGTTGTACCAGCTGGTGGATCTGCGCCGAAGCGCTGCTGAGTTGGTGCAAGCGGGCGCTGACGAACGGTTGGTTCGAGCGATTGTGCGGCGCGTGCAGAACAACCAGTACAAGCGGCGGACGCCAGTCATCGCGAAGTTGTCGTCGCGGACGGTGGGTGTCGACTTTCGGTATCTGCGCGACTGGGGCCGGTGACGCGGGTGCGAAAGGGGAGAGCGAGAGTTGGCAGGACACTCCAAATGGCACAACATCCAGCGGCGGAAAGGCAAGCAGGATGCGATTCGCGGCCAGTTGTTCACCAAGCTGTGCCGGGACATTTACCAGGCCGCCAAGGAGGCCGGGGGGAACCCGGATACCAACTTTCGGTTGAAGGTGGCGATTGAACGGGCGAGATCGGCCAATGTGCCGGTGGACACGATTACGCGGACCATCGCCAAGGCAACCGGGTCCGTCGAGGGCGTGCAGTACGAAGAGCTGACGTACGAAGGGTACGGGCCGGGCGGCATCGCGGTCATGCTGGACATCGTCACGGACAACCGGAACCGCACGGCAGCCGAAATCCGGCATATCTTTTCAAAGCGCGGCGGGAGCTTGGGTGAAGCGGGCTGCGTGAGTTGGATGTTTCGGCGCATCGGCAGCCTGGTTGTGGTCAAGGAAGGCCTGGCGATAAGCGGGGACGACCTGATGATGCTGGCCTTGGAGGCCGGGGCTGACGATGTGCGCGAGGAGGCGGACGTGTACGAAATTGTGACGGCGCCGGAGGCGTTCACGGCGGTGCGGGACGCGCTGGAACAGGCGGGCGTGAAGTTGGAGGACGCGGAACTCACCTACGAGCCGAACGCGACGGTGCAAGTCGCGGGGGAGCAGGCGGACGCCATTCTGTCGCTGATGGAGGCGCTCGAACAGCACGACGACGTGCAAAACGTGTATACCAACTTCGAATTGGCCGACTCGGCGGCTGGCTGAGCGCCTGCCTGCAAAAGCCGGTCGCCAGGTAAGGCGAGCGGTGCTGCCGGTGCCGGAGGACACCCTGCGGGTGGGGAACGGGCAATTCCTGCCAGCCACTGGCTGGCCGCGGCCGCATAAAGGTGGCTGGACGAGGCACGCTAGGTTCAGATACCCGAAACGAGGTGAACCGGCGTGATGGCGACAGGTTCGAGCGAGCGGCGAAGGCAATGGCGGTGGCCCGCCTGGGCGGTCTCAGGGTTGGTGGCGCTCGGTTGGATGGCCTCGCTGCCCTTGAGCGGGCATGCTGTGCGGGTGCGGGCCGATGTGCCGGCGCTCACCGATTTCGGCCAGGATGAGGTGCGTCCGGCCTCTTCGCCCGGGCCATCCACGGCGGCTGCGGGAATCCGCCGCGCCTTGTTTTTCACGCTGTACGCCGACGGCAGGCAGCAGCTGGAGATTCGCGACATCCGCGACGACGCCGTCGCCGGGTTTGCGGGCGGACATGCGGCCTGGCGGCTCGACCCCGGGCTGATGTGGTTGTTGGACATGCCGGTGTACGTGCGCGAACTGACCCCGGAACAGATGAAGGCCGGCGGTGAGGGAGTGTGAAGCACGCGTTGTAAGGTGAGCGGTGTAACACCCTTCCCGCACTGACGGCCTCGTGATCCGCCGCGATTTGGTGCCGCCGGGATGCGACGTGCCACACAGGTTCCCCAAGGAAGCTTCTCCTTTGCACGCTTTGCACGCCGCTTTGTCGTGGTGCATTCTGGTACATATGGCTTCGCCTTGCGCCGCCGTCTTGTTTCTGCACCGGTTGGCTCCCGTTTCGAATACAATTGGATTGGGTCGAGACTACTCTGGGAGAAACCCAACCCAAAGGGGATGACCACGACGCGGATCATCGGGATTGATCCTGGGATTGCCCGGATGGGTTACGGGATCGTGGAGCAATCGGCAAATCGTCTGCGTGCAGTGGCGTTCGGGTGTCTGGAGACGAAGCCCGAGTTGTCCACCTCGGAGCGCCTGGCTTTGCTGTACCGGGAGTTGACGGCAATTGTCCAACGCCATCAGCCGGAGGTGATGGTGGTCGAGGAGCTGTTCTTGGGACGGAACACGACGACCGCTTTCACGGTCGGCCAGGCGCGCGGGGTGGCGTTGCTGGCAGGGGCGCACGCCAACCTCGAATGTGCCGAGTACACTCCTGTGCAGGTGAAACTGGCTGTCGCTGGATACGGTCGAGCGGACAAGCAGCAGGTACAGGACATGGTTCGCTTCCTGTTGGGCCTGCCGGAGCGGCCGCGTCCAGATGACGCAGCGGATGCGCTGGCGGTAGCCATCACCCACGCGCACACCGCGCGCCCCGGCAGCGCGTGGGATTTCCTGCGCAGCGGAAAGTGGGGGCGGCGCGCGTGATTGTGTTTGTGCGCGGCCGGATTGCGGACCGCGGGCGGGGATTCGTGGATGTCGACGTGTCCGGTGTCGGGTACCGCGTGTGGGTGCCGGAGGGGGTCGCAACACGGCTGGAGCCGGGTCAGGACGTGCAGTTGTACACGTATCATCACGTTCGCGAGGACGGTCAGCAGCTGTTTGGTTTTGAACACGCTGCGGACCGCGATTGGTTTGAATGGATCCTCGGCGTCTCCGGCATTGGTCCCAAAGGGGCGATGCAAATCTTGTCCTGTTGCAGCCGGACTGAACTCGCGGCGGCGATCGCGGCGGAGGACGTCGACGCGCTCTGCCGGCTGCCGGGCGTGGGCAGGAAGACGGCGCAGCGCCTCGTATTGGAGCTGAAGGAGAAGGCGGCACAGTGGCGAGATGTTCCTCCAGGCACCGCGGCGGCCGATGCGGCCAGCGCGAACGTGCGCTTGCCCCGCCGAAGAACGGACCGGCAACCGCCGGCTGCCGACCTGCGGGCGGACGTCGTTGAGGCCCTTCGGGTCCTTGGCTATAATGAGAGGCAAGCTTTGGAGGCCGCTGAGGTGGCGGTCGGAGACACGTCTGTTGCCGGCGTGGAGGAGGCGTTGCGGTTGGCTCTGCGCCACCTGGACCGGCAGCGCCCGCCGATTCGGTGAGGCCGCGGCAGCGTATGCGGGACGAGGGGAGGCGGGATCGTGTCCGAACGCACGGTGTCCGCGGAGTGGACGCGCGAGGACGCGGTGTTTGAGTCGTTTCGGCCGCGCTTCCTCGACGAGTACATCGGGCAGAGTGCGGTGAAGGAAAACCTGCGCGTGTTCATCCAGGCGGCGAAAGAACGGCGGGAGGCGCTCGATCACGTCTTGTTGTACGGACCGCCGGGACTGGGCAAAACGTCGTTGTCGATGATCATCGCGAACGAGCTTGGTGTACATATCCGCATCACCTCGGGCCCTGCGGTCGAAAGGCCGGGGGACCTGGCGGCGCTGTTGACGAACCTGGAAGCCGGGGACATCCTGTTCATCGACGAGATTCACCGCCTGTCCAAGGCGGTGGAGGAAGTGTTGTACCCGGCGATGGAAGATTTCGCCCTCGATATCGTCATCGGCAAGGGGCCGAGCGCCCGATCCATCCGTCTGGACCTGCCAGCCTTCACCTTGATAGGTGCCACCACCCGCGCCGGTCTGTTGTCGGCCCCGTTGCGCGACCGCTTCGGCGTGATTTCGCGCTTGGACTACTATTCCGTCGAAGACCTGGCGCGCATCGTGCTGCGCTCCGCTTCCGTCCTGCGCGTGGCGGTGGACCTGGAAGCCGCTCAGGAAATCGCCAGGCGTGCGCGGGGCACGCCGCGCATCGCCAACCGGCTGTTGCGCCGGGTGCGCGACTTCGCCCAGGTGGAAGGGGCTCTGGCCATCAGCCGGGAGGTCGCGGAGGCGGCGTTGTCCCGGCTGAACGTGGACAGGCTGGGATTGGACGAAATTGACCACAAACTCCTGCGCGCGATTGTGGAGAAGTTCGCCGGCGGCCCGGTGGGCCTCGATACGCTGTCGGCTGCAGTGGGCGAGGAGGCTGGCACCATCGAAGAAGTCTACGAACCCTATTTAATTCAGACCGGGTTGCTGCAGCGGACACCTCGCGGCCGGGTCGCCACAGCGCTGGCGTACCGCCACCTGGGCCTGGCGTGTCCGGACAGGCTTGGGGGCGAGGGTTGACGCTTACGGCCGGACCCCAAGAAATGGCTCGCTGGCTGCGAATTTGTGTAGGGCGAGGTGGCAGGAGTGGGAGTTCTGCCCTATCGACGGAAGAAACCCGGCGATGACGACGGGCTCTGCTCACTGCTGGCACTCGCACAGGAAGGGAACCAGCGGGCGCGCGCGCAGATCATCGAACAATACGCCCCGTTCGTCTTGCGCATCGCTTCGCAGGCTTCCCACCGCTACATCGACCGTTCCCGGGACGACGAGTACAGCGTGGGCCTGTTGGCCCTGAACGAGGCGATAGACCGGTTCGATCCGGAGCGCAATGTAAACTTCCTGGTCTTCGCGGAGACCATCATTCGCCGCCGCTTGATTGATTACTACCGCTCGCAGCAATCGCAGGTTCGGCAGGTGCCGTGGACGGAGTTTGAAGTGGCTGACGACGAGGATAACGTCGTCAATGTCGTCGAGGTGCAGGCGTCCGTGGACTTGCACGAGCGGGCCGAAGAGCAGGAGCGCCGTCGGCAAGAGATTGAAGAGTACGAGCGGGCGCTCTCGGAGTTCGGTCTGACGTTCGCGGAACTGGTCGAGTTGTCTCCCAAACATGCGGACGCCAGACGGAACGCCATGGAAGTGGCGAAGATGGTCGCCGAAGACGAGGAGTTGCGCCGGTACGTGCAGGAGAAAAAAGCCTTGCCCCTGAAACAGTTGGAGCGCAGGGCAGGCGTCTCGCGCAAGACGATGGAGCGCCAGCGCAAATACATTCTGGCCATTGTCGTCCTGTTGTGCGGTGACTTTGAACACCTGCGCAGCTACATTTTGTGAGACCGGGAATGCACAGGGAAAGGGGGCGGGAACATGCGGACATCCGGGATCGTCCTGGAGGTATCAGGTGGCGTGGCCATCGTGCTGACGCGCGACGGGGAATTTTGCCGCGTTCCCGCCCCGGCCGGTGTGTCGGTGGGCGCGGAGTTGCACTGGGAGGCCAGTCCCGACCGCCACACGGTTCCGGAGTCAGCCTCCCGGCCGGTGCCGTCCGGCGGCAATTCCCTGGGCAAATGGTCTCCGCCGCCGGTCACCGGATTGCGCACCCGCCGGCGGGTGCTGTCCCGGGTCGTCCGCTCAGCCCTCGGTTTGGTGGCCGGTCTCGTCATCGCGGCCGGGCTTTGGCAAGGTTGGACGGCGCTCAATCCGGCAGTTGCGCGGGCGTATGCGTTTGTCTCCCTCGACATCAATCCGGGTGTGAAGCTGGCGGTGGATCGCCACCTGACAGTGGTGTCGGCGGAAGCGGAAGACGCGGACGGCAGCCGCCTGCTCGAAGGCCTGCGGCTGCGCGGCCGGCCGTTGCGTGAGGCGGTCCAGGGTATCGTCAATCAGGCGGCCGCCCAAAACATGATTCCTGCCGGTGACAGCATCTTGGTGGCGGCGGCCGCAGGGAACCCGGGCGCTGACGTCGCCTTGGTGCAGCGGGAGGCACAAGCGGATGTGCAGCTGGCGCTGCAAGCGAACCAGGCAGCCCGCAAACTGCGCCCGGCCGTGTACAGTTTCCGCTTGTCCAGGCGAGCTTGGCAAGCGGCTGACGCCGCCCACATTTCGCCGGCGCGGTTCGCCGTGTACGTGGTGGCGCGGGAAAAAGGTGTTCGCGTCACGCTGACCCAGATGCACGGCAGCACGGTGCGCAACGTCCTGGGTGCGCCAGGCGCCGCCGGCGCCGATGTGGACTTGACGGCCTTGACGGACGACCAAACCGTGCGGACTCTGGTGGAGCAGGCGACGGGCCGTTCCGGCGCGGACAGTGACGGCTCGGGCAACACAGGTTCCCAGCCGGGGTCGGCAGGGAAAGATCACGCTGGGCAGGCGCCTGCCGGGCGGGTTAGGCAGGCTGGCCAAGGATCTGGTGGGCGAGGATCCACCAAACAGGTGTCCCCTGCACGGGGATCGACCAAGCGGGTAGCGTCCACGCCTGCGGCCGCGGCGGCGGCCGGACCGGCCGCTTTGCCGCCTGGGCCGCGCGAGGGGAACGGGAGGCAAGGTATTCCGGACCACGGACAGCGCCGCGGCGGCCGCGGTCCGGGAAGCGCCCTGGGCGGACGCACCACCACCAATACCCATGTCCACACCGGGGCTGGCGCAAATGCTTCAGACCCGTCAAAAAAGGACAAGGGAAGCGGCAGGGGTTCCTCAAGCGCGCCCGGTCAGGCCCAAGGCAAAGCCAAGGCCAAGGACAAAGCCAGGGCCAAGGACAAAGCGCAGGCTAAGCGCAAGGCCAAAGCCAAGGACGCCGTCACAGCCTTGCGCCCGCAGCCACCGCGCATGCTCTCGGGCGAGGGAGCGCAGGCGCCTGGGAACGGGCAGTCGCAAGCCTCTCGGCAACACCACAGACAGCACGGACGTGAATCCGCGAATGGCCGCGGTCAGCAGCCTTGGCAAGGCAAACCTGGGTACGGCCACCAGCGCGGTGCCGGCAGCCGGGACGCCGCCGGTGGGGCTGTGCAGTACGGCGCGGACCTGGGACGCGGTGGCGGCGGCCGCTGATTCCGCCGCCAGGTCTGCGGGAGGCCGGGTTGTGTTATGCAGCGGCTGTCGGTTGTCCTATAATAAGACATCGTGCGGACATGCGGAGTGCGGAGATGCCGAGCACGGACATGCCCACCTGCCGCAGGAGCGGCGGGACGGACGTCGCGGAGGATTGTCGCGTGCGCGTGGATGAGTTCGATTACGAGTTACCGGAAGACCTGATTGCCCAGACCCCGCTGGCGGACCGGGCCGACTCCCGGCTGATGGTGGTAGATCCGGTGTTGCAGACCATCCGCCATGAGCAGTTCCGGGACATCGCCCGGTTTCTCGTGCCGGGCGACGTGCTGGTGTTCAACGATTCCAAGGTGATCCCTGCCCGGCTGTACGCGGAGAAGGCGGACAGCGGTGCGCGGGTGGAGCTGTTGTTGTTGCGCCCCACGGGGGCGTGCGAGTGGGAGGTGTTGGCGAAACCAGCCAGGCGGCTGCGGGTTGGCACCGTCCTCCGCTTCGTGCCGCCGGCGCCCGTTCAGGCGGCGCAGACCGGCTCCGGCGCAGTGGACGGGCGCGCCGTCAGAACCGGACCTCCGTCGGCGGTCGTCACGGGAGTGGGGGATCAAGGCTTGCGCCGCCTGCGCTTCGAGATTGGCATGGCCATGGATCACTTCCTGGAGCAATTCGGCACCGTGCCGCTGCCGCCATACATACGGGTGCCGCTGGCCGACCGAGATCGGTACCAGACGGTGTACGCGCGGCTGCCGGGGTCCGTGGCGGCGCCGACGGCCGGGTTGCACTTCACCGTTGAACTGTTGGCGCAAATCCGGCAGGCTGGGGTGGAGACCGAATTCGTTACACTGCACGTCGGACTGGGAACGTTTCGGCCGGTACAAGCGGAGCGGGTGGAAGAGCACGTCATGCACCGAGAGTGGTACTGCGTGCCGGAAACGGTGGCGGACGCAGTGAACCGGGCGAAGCGGGAGGGGCGTCGTGTGGTGGCGGTGGGCACCACGGCCCTCCGCACGTTGGAAGCGGCCGGTGCACACGGTACGCTGGAGCCTGGCGTCGGCGATACCGACCTGTTCGTGTACCCGGGCTACCGTTTCCGCATCGTGGACGCGTTGATAACCAACTTCCACTTGCCCAAATCGACCCTGATCATGCTGGTGGCCGCGATGATGGGCAAAGACTTCACCTTGGCCGCGTACCGTGAGGCGGTCGCCCGGCGGTACCGGTTTTTCAGCTTCGGGGACGCGATGTTCATCACCAGGAGGTTGGACGGTTGAGCACGGCGCCAGTTCGATTTGAACTGCTCGGCCGTTGCGCTCGGACGATGGCGCGGCGCGGCCGGTTGCACACCCCGCACGGGGTGATCGAGACACCTGTGTTCATGCCGGTGGGCACGCAGGCCACCGTCAAGACAGTTGCGCCGCACGAACTGCAGGAGATTGGCGCACCTATCATCCTGGCCAACACGTATCACCTGCACCTGCGTCCAGGCGACGACCTCGTGGCAGCAGCCGGTGGTCTGCACCGGTTCATGCAGTGGAACGGGGCGATTCTCACGGACAGCGGCGGTTTTCAGGTGTTCAGCCTGGCGGAAATGCGCAAGATCAGCGATGACGGGGTGGAATTCCGTTCTCACATCGACGGCAGCCGGCACTTCTTTTCGCCGGAGGCGGTGATGGCCATCGAGAACCGGCTGGGCGCCGACATCATCATGGCGTTCGACGAGTGTCCGCCCTACCCTGCGGACCGGTCCTATTTGGAACAGTCGGTGCGGCGGACGTTGGCCTGGGCGGAGCGCTGCCAAAGAGCCCACCGGCGGCCGGACGAACAGGCGCTGTTCGGGATTGTACAGGGGGGCGTGCACGCGGACTTACGCCGCGAAGCTGCCGCCGCGTTGGTGGAGCTGGACTTCCCCGGCTACGCCATCGGCGGCTTGAGCGTCGGAGAGCCGAAGCCGTTGATGTACGACACGCTCGCAGCCACGACTCCGCACTTGCCAGTGGACAAGCCTCGTTACCTGATGGGGGTCGGCTCGCCGGACGACCTGTTCGAAGGCGTGGAGCGCGGCGTCGACATGTTCGACTGCGTGCTGCCGACACGCATCGCCCGCAACGGCACGGTGTTGACGAGCCGCGGCAAGTTGGTCATTCGCAATGCGGCGTACGCGCGCGACTTTGCTCCCCTCGACAGCGACTGCAGCTGTTGGGTCTGCAGGACGTTCAGCCGCGCCTACATTCGGCACCTCATTAAGGCTGGTGAGGTTTTGGGCATCCGCCTGACCACTTACCACAACCTGTGGTTTTTAACAAGAGTCATGGAGCGGATCCGGGCGGCCATCGAGGAAGGCAGATTTCCGGAGTATAAACGGGAGTTTTTCGAGAGTTTCGGTTATAATGACGGTACGATGAGAGAGGATGGGTGATGGATGCAGGGCGGAAGTATCGGGAATATCATTCTTATTATCGCGATGCTTGCGGTTTTCTACTTTCTGCTCATCGTCCCGCAGCGCCGGCAGCAGAAGCAGCGTTCGGCGATGATGCAGCAGTTGGGTCCTGGTGCGAAAATTCTGACGACAAGCGGCATCTACGGCCAAGTCGTCACGGTCCAGAATGACGTGTTGCGCGTGCGCATCGCCCCGAAGGTCGAGGTAGAGATGGACAACCGTGCAGTGCTGCGGGTCGTGGAGCCGGCCCCGGGCGGCGGGTCTGACGCGGCCGCGCCAGCGGGGGGCGAGGCGTCCACGCCAAACGGGCACGAGCAGTGACGGGAGGCCAGGCAGGCGGGGTCGCAGCCTCGCCTGCCCGTGCCTGGATGGCCCGCGGGATTACCGCTCTCCGGCTGTTCCCACCCCAACGATGCCTCCGAACGCGCCGATCACTGCCATCAAGAGAACCCGGAACAACCCGGCCGCGTCGAGAGAGAACGTGTTGTCGATAACAAGCCCCAAGCAGACCATGATAACGGCGTAAATGAGCCCGGTCAGCCCGCCGTAGTACCATCCCCGTTCGCGCGCGGCGCGGCTGGCCGCCAGGGCGCCGATGAGCACGGCCGCACAGTGGATGGCGTATGCGGCGACGACGAGTTGGTGGTCGCCAAGGGTGATGAAGTGGGCGGCCACTGACACGAACAGCGTGGCCACGGCGGCGACGAACAATGCCCATCCCAATCCGTACAGGACAGGAAACCGCCGCAAGGAGCGCATGGACCCGCCAACGGTGTTCACGACGACACCCCCGTTCAGGCAAATCTCAATGTTGTGCGAACTTTTTACAATGTATATGCAGCCTGTCTACTCGCTATGAGAGCGATGTGGTACAATTGAGATAGAACAAATTTACTG
>JADGIC010000067.1 GCA_019683615.1 Alicyclobacillaceae bacterium
CCGCCGGGGCCCGGGGGGTTGGGGGCCCCCCGGGGGGGGCCCCCCGGGGTTCCCCGCGTTTCCGCCAGCGAGGAGGAGCAGTCCGTGGCAGATCCCCTGCTGGCCATTCGAAACTTGAGGACGTATTTCATCCGCGGCGACGTTGTGGTCCGTGCGGTGGACGGGGTCGACTTGGACGTGTACCGGCGGCAGATTGTGTGCATCGTGGGGGAGTCAGGCTGTGGCAAGACCATGACGGCTCTGTCTGTCATGCGTTTGGTGCCGAAACCCCACGGGACAATCGTCGGCGGCAGCATCTGGTTTGAAGGCCGCGACCTGCTCGCGCTGACGGAAGCGCAGATGGCGAGCCTGCGGGGCAGCGAGATCGCGATGGTGTTTCAAGATCCGATGACCGCGCTCAACCCGGTGCTCACCATCGGGGAACAAATTGCCGAGGTCCTGCTCCGCCACCGCCGCGTCAGCAAGCGGGAGGCCTGGGCGCGTGTGGTCGAGATGCTGCGCTTTGTCGGCGTGCCGAGGGCGGAACAGATTGTGCACGACTACCCTCACCAACTGTCGGGCGGTTTGCGGCAGCGCGCCACCATCGCCATGGCGATGATGTGCGGACCGAAGCTGCTGCTGGCGGACGAACCCACAACCGCGCTGGACGTCACCATCCAGACACAGGTGCTCGAATTGATGAAGCAAATGCGCGACGACTTCGACACCGCCATCATGTTGATCACGCACGATCTCGGTGTGGTCGCGGAGATGGCGGATCACGTGGTTGTCATGTACGCCGGCCAAGTGGTGGAAAGCGCAAGCGCGGACGACGTGTTCCGCGGTCCCCTGCACCCGTACACAAAGGCGCTGATGGCCGCCATTCCGTCGGTGGACGAGGACAGGGACGTGCTGTACGCCATCCCCGGCACCGTCCCGGACGCCAGCGCATTCCCGGCTGGATGCCGGTTTGCAGAGCGCTGCCCGCTTGCTCAGAAGGAGTGCTTCGCGCGGCTGCCGCAGTTGCGGGAAGTCCGGCCGGGCCATCTGGTCCGCTGTGACCTCGTGTGAGAACGAGCCCGCAACGAGGAGTGAGGGCGAGGTCATGAGCGAATTTCTGCTGGAAGTTGTAGACCTGAAAAAGTACTTCCCGATCACGGCTGGCGTGTTCCGGCGCACCATCGGCCACGTGAAAGCCGTGGACGGCGTGTCGTTCAAGCTCCGCCACGGGGAAACGCTGGGTTTGGTCGGGGAATCCGGCTGCGGAAAGTCGACCACCGGCCGGATGATTGTGCGCATTCTCCAGCCCACACAAGGCCGCATCGTGTTCGAAGGACACGACATCACCAACCTGCGCGGACGCCGTCTGCGCGACATGCGCCGGCAGTTTCAGATGGTGTTTCAAGACCCGTTCGCTTCCCTGAATCCGAAGATGGCCGTCGGGGACATCTTGGCGGAGCCGCTCGTGATTCACCGTATCGCGTCCAGGCGGGAGGCGGACCAGCGGGTATGTGAGTTGTTGGAGACCGTCGGACTGCGGGCAGAGGATCGGCTGCGGTATCCGCACGAATTCTCCGGGGGGCAGCGGCAGCGTATCGGTATTGCGCGAGCGCTGGCATTGAACCCGAAGCTGATTGTGGCGGATGAGGCGGTCTCCGCCTTGGACGTCTCAATGCAAGCGCAGATCCTCAACTTATTGACAGAACTCAAGCGCACGTTCCGGCTGTCGTACATCTTCATCTCCCACAACCTGGCGGTCGTGCGGCATATCAGCGACCGAGTGGGCGTGATGTACCTGGGACAACTCGTCGAGTTGGCCGGCAAAGCAGATCTGTTCAACAACCCCTTGCACCCGTACACCGAGGCGTTGCTGTCGGCGGTGCCGGCGCCTAAGCGAGAAGGCAGACGCCAGCGCATCATCCTGCAAGGGGATGTTCCAAGCCCTTCCAATCCGCCGCAGGGCTGCCCGTTTCACCCGCGGTGTCCGAAGGTGATGGACCCGTGCCGGAGCCAGCGCCCGTCGTGGCGCGAAGTGCGGGCCGGGCACTGGACGGCCTGTCACCTGTATGAGCAGTGATACCTGGTGAGGCACCACTTGGGCGGCGCACCGGCCTAGCCAGGGGCGCTGCGTGCGAAGGGGGGCACTGTGTGGTCACGTACATCACCCGCCGATTGCTCGGCATGATTCCCATGTTGTTCGCGATTTCCGTCTTTGTCTTCTTGCTTATGCACATGGCACCGGGCAACGCGTTCACAGCCATCCTGGATCCGCGCCTCAAGGACCCGGAACAGTTGCAAAAAGCGCTCGAACAGGCCGCCGGGCTGGATCGTCCGCTGCCTTGGCAGTATTGGCACTGGCTGCAGCAGTTTGTGACTGGGAACATGGGCAACAGTTTCACCCTGCACAGGCCCGTGGCGGAACTGTTGGGACCGGCCTTGGAAAACACGCTGATGTTGGCTGTTCTCGCCGAGGCCATGATCATCGTGCTCGGCATCCCGATTGGCATTTGGCAAGCTCGGAAGCCTTATTCCGCGTTCGACTACGCGTCGTCAACAGCGCTGTTTGTCGTGTACTCGACTCCGTACTACATCCTGGCGTTCTTCCTGATCTACTTTTTTGCCATTGAGCTGCAGTGGTTTCCTGCGCAAAACGCGGTTGGAACGGGGCCTGGCGCCGGTTCGTTGGTTGACCATCTGCACCATGCCATCCTGCCCGCCCTGTCGTTGGCGTTGTCCAGCTTTGCTGTGTACAGCCGGTTCACGCGAGCGTCGATGTTGGACGTGGGTCGCCTGGATTACGTACGGACGGCGTACGCCAAGGGACTGTCAGAGAACCGCGTGTTCTTCAAACACGTGTTTCGGAACGCCATGATCCCTGTCGTGACCCAGTTCGGATTCGACATCGGCAACTTGGTGGCAGGGGCGGTGATCCTTGAGGGGTTGTTCTCTTATCAGGGCATGGGATACCTGTTCCTGCAGGCGGTGTACAACCGCGATTATCCGGTGATCATGGCGACAACTCTGATTTTCGCCGTGGCCATCCTCATCGGCAACCTCGTGGCCGACGTATTGTATGCCGTGGTCGATCCGCGGATCCGCTACAACTAGGAGGTCGGTGGTTGCATGCCGGCGCACCTCACCAGTTCAGCAACTCCATCACCGGCCGCCGTCTCCCGGCGGCGCACCGTCAAGAGTCCGACGCGCTTGGCATTAGAGCGTTTTCTCCGGAACAGGGCTGCTGTCGGAAGCCTGGTTGTCCTGTGCCTGATTGTACTGGCCAGCTTGTGCGCTCCGCTGCTGACTCACTGGGATCCGTCCTACCAAGATCTGATGAACACCGATTCCCCTCCGGTCTGGCCCGCTCACCCGCTTGGCACTGACGCCAACGGCATCGACTACTTGGCGCGGGATTTATACGGCGGCCGCGTCGACTTCTTGATTGGATTTGTGGACATGGCCGTGATCATGTTGATCAGCATCGTGCTGGGCGGATTGGCGGGCTTTTACGGCGGCTGGGTCGACGCCGTCATCATGCGGATCGTCGATTTCATGATGAACTTCCCGTTCTTGTTGTTGATTATCGTCTTGCAATCGCTGGTTCCTGCCAACACGGTGTGGTTGTTAATCTTGGTGATCGCGGCGACAGGATGGGCCAACATCACCCGGTTTATGCGCGGGTTGTTCCTGAATCTGCGGGAGGCTGAGTACGTATTGGCGGCTCGCATCGTCGGAGCTGGCGCGTGGCGAATCATCTTGCGCCACATGTTGCCCAATGTACTCGGTCCGCTGATGGTGCAGGCGACGCTCCTCGTTGCAAACCTCATCTTCACGGAAGCCGCGTTGGCTATCCTTGGTTTCGACGTGCCGGTCACGGTGCCCACATGGGGCAATGTGCTCAAGGGCGCGCAGGACTTTTTCGTCCTGCAGTCGGAGCCTTGGGCGTGGTTACCTCCTGCCGGGCTGATCTTTCTGACCATCCTGTGTATGAACTTTATCAGTGACGGGTTGCGGGACGCGTTTGACCCCTGTTTTGATTGACCCAGCCGGCAAGATTCGGTAACGTATGGGGCGTCAGACAGGAGGCGAGCGAACGTGTCAGACCACATCTCTGGAGACGCAGCAGCGGCGGTTCACGCCTCTTCTGCGTCAGGCAGCGCGTCGGGGAGCGGCAGCGACGGCGTCGGCCGTTCTCCCAAGGACCGGGTGCGGCGCAACCGGCTGTTGTTGCTTGGGTGGATTGCTTTGGTGTTGGCGCTCGGCGGCTTTTTCGCCCATGCAACGATCCGCGCCTTGTACGTCCGGTCTGTCACTGGATCCGTCTTCGCCGACTACGTGATCCAACATCACATCGGCCGCGCGCAAATCGCGGACGACGAATCGGGCTTTCAAAAGGCGTTTTGTGTGTTGACTCTGAACCGCCCAATTCCGCCCGCGCGCCTCGAGCAGGAGGTGGCCAACCTGATGTACCACTACCACGACTTGGACGGTGGCACCGAATTGCTGGTTGCCTACCGGTCCGGTGGAAAGTTGGTGACGCAGGCGGACGCGGTATACGACGAGTCCCGCCAGCTGTTGGTGATGACCTTGCACGCTGGCGGCCAGAGCCGGTCGGTGCAGCGCCACGTCAGTTGGACCTCCAGCGGGGCGGACTGACCGCATGCACGGACGTCTGCCCTCTGCGAGTTTCACCGGACAAGGGTGATCCGCAGGACGGGCGCGGGGCGGCCGGCTGTCCGTATGATTTCCCGAAATCGGCGAACCCTGATCCAGGGAACTGGAGGGACGCTTCGCGTGTACGGGACGGCTTGGTCGCTTGTGCCTTTCCTGGTCGTGATCCCGGTGGCCATGGTCGCCAGGCAGGTGATTCCGGGGTTGCTGGCAGGGTTGTTGGTCGGGGCGTACATGACCCATCCCACGCCGCTTGGGGGCATTGCTGCGGCCCTCGGATACCTGCTCAAGGAACTTGCGATTCCGGACAACTTGCGTTTGCTCGTGTTCTTGTTCGGGTTTGGCGCATTCGTCGGTCTGGTGCGCGTCACGGGCGGCGTCTCTGGTTTTGCCCGCTGGATCAACAACAGGGTCCGGACAGTCCGCCGTGCATTCCTGCTGACGTGGCTGACGTCGCTGGTCACGTTCATGGCACCAGACTTTCGCATCGTCACGGTGGCACCCGTGATGCGCCAGGTGTTTCAACACCAGTCCGTGCAGCCGGAGAAGGTGGCGCTCGCCATTGACATTACGTCCACGCCGCTGTGTGCCATCATGCCTGTCGGGACGGCGTTTGTCGGCTACATGGTGGGACTGATTGCGGCTGAAAACCGCCACCACAACCTGGGGGCCGCTCCTTACGACGTGTTTCTGCACAGCTTGCCGCTTAACTTTTTCTCGCTCACGATCCTCTTTTTCGGCGCGATCATGACCTTGCTTCCGGCCCGGCGGGCGGCGTACGCCCCGAGAAGTGCGGCGACCGGCCGGCCGCATCCGCTTTGGCCAGTGCTGCGGCGACCGCGGACGCAACCGAGGCCCCCCTTGACGGCCGAGTCTCGCCTGCGTATCGCTTCCCAGTTTGCCGCTGCAGAGGCCGCCACAGAGTTCGGGCCGGCCAGGCCGGAGGTGCAAAGCGGCCGCACCGGTTGTGCTGCTGGCCGGGCGGCCTCGCACGGCACGCCGGCTGAAGAAGACTTTCCGGATCCGGTGGAGACGGTCGCCGAGCGCGTCCCGCCGAATTCGCTTCACCTGCTGGTGCCGCTCCTCCTGTTGCTCGGCTTGACGGTGTTTTTGACTTGGTGGGACGGGCACCGCTCGTCGCCCACCGTGTGGGGTGCATTCGCCCACGCCAACGCCGCCAAGGCGATGCTGGAGGCTTTGCTCATCACGCTCGTGGTCAGCCTGTGTTGGTACACCGCTTGGCGGCAACCGATGCAGCGGACGATGTTCGGCTTTCTCGCTGGCGGCAACGAGATGATGGCGGTCAACGTGCTGCTCGCCTTGGTGTGGGCGGTGTCGGCCGTGTCGGCAGACCTTGGTTTCGTCCCGTACACAGCGGGCGCGATTGGCCACCTGGTGCCGCCCGCCTTGCTGGCGCCTGCACTGTTCGTGTTCGGCTGCCTGATCTCGTACTTCATCGGCTCGTCGTTCGGCACCTGGGGGATGCTCCTGCCTTTGGGATTTTCCTTGGCCGCCTCAACGGATGCGCCGCTGCCGCTGGTCGCCGGCGCGGTCTTTGCCAGCGGCACGTTCGGCGGCTTCGCGTCTCCTTTGAGTGACAACACGGTGGCAATGGCGACGGTGATGAAACTGCCGGTGATGCGTTACGCGCGCTACAAGCTGTGGCCTGCCCTGCTGGCGGCGATGGTGGCTGCCGTATTGTACGCCGTCTGCAGTTGGTGAAGCCGGTCGAAGCTGTTGCAACGCCCGCTTGCCCAGGGTTCAAGCCGGTGATTGTGCGGCTTCTGATACAGTGTGTATAATGGTCGGAAAAGAAGCGTGGTGAAACACGATGCAGCATCCAGCGTCCACAGCCGCGCGGTGTGCGCCGAACACGGACGCCTCTGAGTCCGTCGTACAGTTTAATCCCAGGTACAGGCGGGATCGGGAAGGCATCATTTTTGTCATCTCCGGACCGTCCGGTGCGGGCAAGAACACGTTGATCAACCAGGTCAAGAACCTCGACCTCGGCGTGCACTACATCCCTTCGTTCACCACGCGCGCCCTGCGCCCGGGAGAATCCCAGGGCAACCCGTATTACTTCGTGGATCTGCAGGCGTTCCAGGAGATGGCCGCGCGTCAGGAGTTTCTCGAATTTGAGCAGATCCACGGAAACTACTACGGCACCCACGCGAAGACGTATGAATATGCCATTCGCCACGGGTACGACGCCATCAAGGACATCGACGTCAAGGGTGCGATGAACTTCAAACGGCGGTTTCCCGGCCACGTGGTCTTGATCTACGTTCGCCCGACGTCGCTGGACGACCTTGCCGGCCGGTTGGTCATGCGCGGGGATTCGCGGGAAGACATCGCGGTTCGCATGGGGCGTTTACATTTTGAGGAGTCCAAACGGTCTGAGTTCGATTACGTCATATACAACGACGATTTGGAGACGGCCAAAAACCAGTTGGTCGATATCATTCGCCGGGTTTGTGCAGCCGGTCATCTGGTTGAAGGGCCGGGCGCCCAGGTGTGACCGGCTTCTGCCCGAGGTGCCGGCCCGCGGGTCAGTCCTCAAACACCTGAATCCCCAGCCGGCGCAGTTGTTCGACCGCCTCCGCCAAGCGTTCGGGATGCGCACATTCCACGGTGTGCAAGTGGTGGCCGTCGGTGAGTGACGACAGCAGTGCGGCACCGGCGGTTTGCAGCTGTTGAAGAAACAAGTCCACGTCGCGGCGGGCTGCCAGGTGCAGTCCACCGCGCAGTTCGCCGTACAGCGGGTGTTCGACGATCACATCCAACACCTGCACGCCGAAATCGACGAGGGTGTACAGTTCGGCTGCCGTCAGCTCGGGCGGGTGGCAAACGGCCAACACCTGCTGGTGGCGCCGGTCGCCGTGCTGCAACAAGTACCCCCGCGGGGTGGAGACGACAGGCACACCTTGCGCACGCAGCAGCGCGACGTCGTGCACCACCACCTGCCGGGTGACGTCGAGGCGGCTGGCCAACTCCGCTCCCGTCAAAGGGTCCGCGCTCGCTTGCAACAGCTCCAACAATCGCCGGTGCCGTTCCCTCCGTTCCATCACCGTCGTCCTCTCTCTAGGTTCTCAGTTCTCAGGCGTGTCCTGGACCAGTGAATGGGCCTGTCGCCCGGCAGGCGCGGGGTAAGCATGCCGCCAGCTGCCGGCAGGTTGGCCCGCTCCAGCGGCTGGACCACTCACGGGGTCACATGCCAACCGCATCCGTTCTCTTGCGTCTCCGTACGAACCCACGGCATCTGTGGGGCGGACCAGGCGTCGCGGGGATTGATCCCGCGGGTCGAGAAGTAGCCGGTCAAGTCGCGCCCGGCCGCGGCCGAAGCGGCCTGGATGAAGTCGGTCGTCGTCACCACCCGGTATTCGAACCGTTGGACGTACGACTGCATCATCGCGTCAAAGCGCGCCTCGCCCAAGAGGTTCATCAGGTCATTGAGGACCGCGGCGCCTTTGTCGTACACGGCATCGTAGTACCGGGGACTGTCTGCATTGCCGGACTGGCCGGGAAAATCGCTGTTCGGAAAGGCGCTCACCGGGTTGCTGACGTCGTCCCTGACCCAGCTCTCTTCCCACCCGGCCAGTGTCTTGTCGAACCGCTGTTCGGCGAACGTGGCGAACGACTCGTCCAGCCACGGCGTCAGGTATTCGTCGTCGCCCACCAAGCCGTAAAACCACTGATGGGCTACTTCGTGAGCCACGTCGGCCTTCGTCTCATCGGGCGAGTTACCGCCAAGAAAGCTGACCATGACCAATTCGGGGTACTCCATGCCGCCAAACCAGCCGTTCATGGCACACACCCGCAGCGTCGGGTACGGGTACGGCCCGTAGTGTTGGCTGAAGGAAGTGAGCGCTTGTTTCGCCACATCCAGCATCAGCCTGGACTGGGCCGCCTGCTCCGGCGTGTAGTACACGTACACCGCCGTGTGGCCCGCCTGTGCCTGCAGAACTCGGTAGCGGGAGTCTGCGACAAGTGCGACGTCTCGCACCGCCATCGCGCGGTAGCGGTACACGGTCCGATCACCCTGGTTCACGACAGCAGTCTCCGGTTCGCCGGAGACTGCCACCAACAGGCCTTTGGGTGCGTCGACTGCCACGTGGTAGACGGCTGTCAACGAGTAAAACGACTCCCCGTCGGTGAAAAATGGCGGCGTCACCCAACCGTTGTTGTCGTGAACCGCCAATACAGGATACCAATTGCCGAGGCTGAGGGTCGTTCGGTACCATCCGAACCGGTCCGCGATGTGCGGCAGGACGCTCTGAAAGTTCATCGTCACCGTGCCGCACGCACCGGGCGCCAGTGGTTGGCTGAGGGTGACGACCAGGACGGTGCCTTGCAGGTGCGCCTTTGCCGGTTGGCCGTTGAACATGACCTGGGCAACCTGTTCGCTGCCGCCGGCTCGGCGGTAGTGGGGCGCATTCGCCCAGACGTTGAAGTACAGCTGGTCGAGCGGGCGCCCCAGGTTGTTGTGGAGGTGGACGGACAAGCGGCCTTGAAACTGATGTTGGACCGGATCCAGGCGCACCGCCAGGTTGTACACCAACTGGTCCGGCCCGCGCACCTCTCCGTCTCCCGGATGTGCCGCCAGCTTCTGCTCCAACGCCGCCACATCCCCCGCCACATCCGGGGCTGCGGACACCGGGAGGGTGGCGGCTGCGCGGGCTGCTTGCCGCCAGGGCAGGGCTGGCCCGCCTAGGCGGCCGCCGCTGCAAGCGCCAGCCAACCAAGCCATCAACAAGGCGAAACACGCGGCCATCGCCTTCAGGGCTGATGTCCGCGTGCGGACCGAACGAATGTGTTGCAAGCGGCATCCACCTTCTTGTTCCCCGCAGCGTGCGTCCGCCCTTATGATACCATCTCCCGTTGGCGAATGCTCGGCATTGATTTGTGGTTTGGCAGAGCGCGGGATATGCTATGGGGCAGAGTGCCTGCTGTTTGGCAACGGAGGAGGGACGGCGTTGACGAACCGCTTTTCGGTGGAATTGGATCTGCAATTCCTGGCGGCGTTTGTGCGCGACGAGGAGTGGCTGAGCCTGCAGCCGTTTGTAACCGACCTGCACAACCGGCTGCAGCGGGGCGACGTTCCCAAAGGGGACGGCATCGGTTGGCTGCACCTGCCCAGCCGCACCTTGGACGGGGGGCTGGACGACCTTTTGGATGCGGCCGCGTCCATCCGGGAGCAGGCGGATGCGCTGGTCGTCATCGGCATCGGCGGGTCGTACCTGGGCGCGCGCGCGGCGTTCGAGTGGTGCAAGCCGGAGTACTACAACCAGCTGCCGAAGGACGTTCGCGGCGGGCCCGAGCTGTACTTTGCCGGTAATCATCTGAGCGCCTCCGCCCTGTCTGACCTCTTGCGCGTGCTGGAGGGCAAGCGTGTGTGCCTGAACGTGGTGTCGAAGTCGGGCACGACGACCGAGCCGGCCGTCGCGTTTCGGCTGTTGCGGGGCTGGCTGGCGGATCGGACCCGGCCGGACGAGCTGAAGCAGCGGATCTTCGTGACCACCGACCAAAGCCGCGGGGCATTGCGGAAGCTGGCGAATGAAGAAGGCTACCGCACGTTCGTGATCCCGGACGACGTCGGTGGCCGCTACTCGGTCCTGACGCCGGTGGGACTCCTGCCGCTGGCGGCGGTCGGCGTCGACATCCGGGCCCTGTTGGAAGGCGCCTTGGAGGCGGAGTGCAAGCTGGCGTCCGCGGACCTTAGGGACAACATCGCCTACCGCTACGCGGCGGTGCGCAACGCCCTCTTCCGCAAAGGCAAGCTGATCGAGATCCTGGCCTGTTACGAGCCGGCGTTGCGCAGTTTTGCCGAGTGGTGGAAGCAGTTGTTCGGCGAGAGCGAAGGCAAGGATCAGAAAGGCATCTACCCGTCCTCTGTCGGTTACACCACGGATCTGCACTCGCTCGGTCAGTTCGTGCAGGAAGGCTACCGGAACCTGTTTGAAACGGTGGTGCGCGTCGACCAATCGCCCGCTGACCTGACGCTGCCCCCGGACGAGCGAGTCGACGATGGCCTGGAATACCTGGCGGGCCGGCCGCTGTCCTGGATCAACGACCAGGCTCGCGCCGCCACCCAGCTGGCGCATGCAGACGGCGGCGTGCCGAACATCCTCGTCACCGTGCCGGACCGGCGGGAGCGGTCGTTGGGTGCGCTGTTCTACTTTTTCGAGTTGGCGTGCGCCGCCAGCGGCCTGCTGATGGGCATCAACCCGTTCAACCAGCCGGGGGTGGAGGCGTACAAGGTGAACATGTTCGCATTGCTGGGAAAACCGGGATTCGAGGACCGGCAGGCGGAGATTGAGGGGCGTCTGCGGGCTGGCGCTGCGGCTGCCAGCCGGTAAGGCTTGTGTAGCCGGCCTGGGCCCGCAGGCCATGCCGGGGTTGCACATGGCTGAATGGGCGTGGGGTCGCCACGGCGGCCGGCGGCACTTGCCGGCACTTGATACACTGAAGGGTGGAGATGTCTTGAGGCGCCAACCTTTCCAGGCTTGAATCCAGGCGCAGACGTGGAGGGATTGGTCATCAGCGACCCGAAGCGCTTGTTGCGGTCGTTCCTCTGGCAAAAGAAGTGGGCGTACCTGTTCTCCACCCTGTCCATGGTCCTGTCGGAAATCGTCACCGTTCAATTTCCTCGCCTGTTGGGACAGTTTACCGACGCTCTCGCGGCCCGTCGGCTGACGGTGGGTTTGGTCGGCCACTACGCCGCCCTCCTGCTTTTGGTCGGTGTCGGCTACGTCGCCCTGTTTGGCGTTGGCCAGTTTTGGAACGGGCGCCTGGGGCGGCAGTTCGAGTACGAGTTGCGCCGGCGCCTGTTCTTACACTGGGAGACGCTGCCCACCGGATACTTTCGCACGCGCAGCATCGGGGATCTGCTGAACCACGCGATGAACGATGTCCAAAACGTCCGCGAGGTGCTGGCGGGTGGGCTGAACATCCTGACGAACGCGGTGTTCCTGACGGTGGCTGCGCTCGCCATGATGGTCCGGACGGCCGGCGCGCAGCTCACGCTGGTCAGCCTTCTTCCGCTCGTGTCACTGCCGGCGTTCATCGTCTGGCTCGGCCCGCGCCTGCGCGCCGCCTCCCGCCGGGTTCAGGAGGGGCTGTCGGACATGGCGGACCTCACCGAGGAAAGCCTGTCCGCCGTGCGCTTGGTCAAGGCCACCGCCAACGAGCCGGTGGAAGGGCGCCGCTTTGAGCAGCGCGTCGACGAGGTGGTGCGGCGCCAGATGGCGTTCGTCCGCCGCTCTGCCCTGTTCCAAACGGTGTTTCCGTTCGTCGAGTCGCTCAGCTTCGCCATCGCGCTGTTGTACGGCGGCACTCTGGCCGCGGACGGCCGGCTTCCGCTCGGCTCCTTTGTCGCGTTTACGCTGTACCTGGGCATGTTGATGACCCCGATGCAGCAGATCGGCATGGTGATCAACAACTTCCAGCGGGCGTCCGCTTCCCTCGCCCGCCTGTCCGTGCTGCTGGCCGAGGAACCGGACATCCGCGATCCCACCC
>JADGIC010000068.1 GCA_019683615.1 Alicyclobacillaceae bacterium
GGAGATGACGAAGTGGTTTGACACCAACTACCACTACCTGGTGCCCGAATGGTCGGCGGACATGACGTTTTACCTGCGGACCACCAAGCCCCTGGACGAGTTCTTGGAAGCGAAGGCGCTCGGCATTGTGACCGTTCCGGTGCTGTGCGTAAGCGGCTCCAGCAGCAGGCGCTCCTCTTGCCGCCGTGGCCAACGACCACGATTGGGTCGTTTCCGCAAACCCCGGCGGTTCGGGCGGCTCGGGTGGAAGTTCGCCGCGGGCGGATGTCCGGGGTGGCCTACGAAGTGTTCATGCGCGAGGAGATTTTGCGCTGCATCCGGCTGCAGGAGCAGCTCGGCCTGGACGTGCTGGTCCACGGCGAGTTTGAGCAGACGGACATGGTGGAGTATTTCGCCCAACAGCTGGAGGGCTGCCTGACCACCGACTTCGGATGGGTGCAAAGCTACGGTACGCGCTGCGTGAAGCCGCCGATCATCTACGGCGACGTATCAAGGCCGCGCCCGATGACGGTCGACTGGGCGGTTTATGCCCAGTCGTTGACGCCGAAGCCGGTCAAGGGCATGTTGACCGGGCCGGTGACGCTGCTGCAGTGGTCGTTCGTCCGGGACGATCAGCCGCGCGCCGACACCTGCCGGCAGCTCGCCGTTGCTGTGCGCGACGAGGTGTTGGACCTGGAGCGGGCCGGCATTCGCGTGATCCAGATTGACGAACCGGCGCTGCGGGAGGGGCTGCCGCAGCGCCGGGCGGAACGGAAGGCGTACCTGGCGTGGGCGGTGGCATGCTTCCGCCTGGCATATGCCGGCGTCCGCGATGACACGGAGATCCACTCGCACATGTGTTACGCCGAATTTGCCGAGGTGCTGGACGCCATCGACCGCATGGACGTGGACGTGATCTCTCTGGAAGCGGCCCGATCCCGCATGGACAGCGTCGACGCCTTCCGCACCCGCTCCGAGCCGCCCGCTTACGACGTGGGGCCTGGCGTGTACGACATTCACAGCCCGCGCGTGCCCTCCGTGCAGGAGATGGTGAGCTTGTTGGAGCGGGCCGCGCGGGTTTTGCCGCCGGATCAGCTGTGGGTCAACCCGGATTGCGGCCTCAAGACCCGCCGCGAAGACGAGGTCGTCCCGGCTTTGCGAAACCTGGTGGCCGCCGCCCGCCAGATGCGCGATGGCGCCGCCTGGGGTGAAGCACATCGCCCCGACGCACACCCGACGGAGGCACACCCCACGGACGCGCGGCCGAACGGCTGAACCTGCAGCCAACAAACCTGGGTTCGCGACACGTCCGCCAACCCGTGGCACCATGGCTGTCAAGTAGGTTCTGCAGCCGGCGCCACCGTTGCGAAAATTTTTGGTCTGAAACTATTGCTGTTAGTATAAGCTAATAATAGAATGTAGATGAATAAAACAATACTAATGGGGTCAACTTTCGACTCGCAGCGGGAGGTATCACATCACATGGCGCGTTCGGCGGTGAGGACGGCCCTGGTGTGTGCCGGGGCAGCAGCGTTGGTGGCGGTGTTGGTTTGGCAGGCGGTGACCTCGGCTGGCAGCCCGGACCCGACGGCGCGCGGGATCTCGCGCACAACGGCGATTCTGGACACGGCGGTGCTGGTGTACCGCGAGGGCCTTGAGTGCATTCTCGTGTTGTCCGCAGTGGTGGCCGGCCTGATGCGCACGCAGAAAGTGTACTGGAAACCCATCGCCGGAGGCGCCGGCATCGGGATTGGTGCCACGCTCGTGACCTGGTTCATTTTGGTGGGCATCCTGCAACTCGTCTCCGGGACGACGTCCGAGGCCAACATTCAGGCGGCGACGGGCCTGGTGGCGATCATCGTGCTGTTGATAGTGATGAATTGGTTCTTCCACCGCATTTACTGGACCGGGTGGATTTCCTTCCACAACCGCAAGAAACAGGAGCTGATCCACTCCATCGAGCAGGCGGACGGGAACCGGTTGGAAGCCGTGAAGTCGGTCGCGTACAAAGGGTTGGTGCTCTTGGGTATCGCCTCCGTGTACCGGGAGGGCTTCGAGGTGGATTTGTTTTTGCAAACCATCCGCCTGCAGGTGGGCACCGCGAACGTGTTGCTGGGCACCGCGATAGCCCTCGTCCTCATCGGCGTCACCGGGTACTTTACGTTCATCGCCCACCAGAAGCTGCCCTACAAGCGGATGCTGGTGTTCACCGGGATCATGCTGGGTGTCGTGCTGGAGATCATGGTGGGTGAGCAGGTCAACGAAATGCAGGGCGCCGGGTGGCTCCCCACCCACACGATTCCCGTACACATTCCGGACTGGATGGGCATCTGGCTGTCGGTGTTCAACAACTGGGAGTCGATTCTGGCACAGGTACTGGCCGCCGTGTTCGTCATCGGGTCGTATTACGCGGCGCGTTCGGAGCGCCGTCGGCCGAAGCCGACGGAGCCGTCGCAGAGCCTCTCGGAATTACCTGCCGAGGGCTGAACCGACCGACTTAGAGGCCGCTCGGATCCCCGGTCGCCACCGCCAACGTGCGGGACCGGGGATTTCCTTAACTATTGATGCAATTTGATGTGTGCGAACCGCCGCTGGAGGCGGGGCGGTTTGCCCTAGGTGCGAGGAACGAACATGCCCATGCCAAAGTGGCAATTGGAGCCCAGGGCAATGGGGCCTTGAACCGGTTCCGGAAACTCGATTTCGTAGAATCCGCCCTGCACGTCCGGTAACTCCTGCCGTTTGAAATAACGCAGCCGCCGGAAGCGTTGCGGAAGGATGCGTGTACCGCGGATCTCAATCGCCTCCAGCGAGCTGACCCGCACCGGCTCCGGCAGCCCCCGCAGGCGCAGTTCTTTGGCAATCTGTGCTTCAGATCCAAACTTGCCGTTTCGCTTCGTGTGCCACGGCCGCAGATACGGGGTGGCTGAAACCCAGGTCCTGGATGCCCGCAACACCGGCGTTGGAGGGTGGGCAGCAGACCGGGACTGGGTCTGGAACAAACCCTCCAGGTACACCTTCCAGTGACGGGAAGGGCCTGGCCACCACTCTGGCGTCCACAGGTCGCGAAGCGTCTGAACGGCGCGAATCACCTCGTGGGTGAATGGCACCGGCGCCCAAAGGACCACGTGGTCGATGCGACCGTCTTGATCATCATCTTCGGGTAACACAAACAAGTGCTCGTGGCCGCGCTCGCTGACCGAACCGTCCGCCTCCCGTCCTGTCACGAGCAGCGGGGCGTTGTCTCCGCTGCGCTTGAGCAGGGCGAGGTGAAACACCTCCGTGATGTCCAGAGCCTCCACCAACCAGGGCATCACACGGCTGGTGAGGGCGAAACGCGCCGCGTTGACGTCCGGGAGATGGTGCTGGAACACGTGCAAGGTGGCGGAAGGTCGTCTTTTCCTCGCGATCGCCTCGCGGTAGTACACGGCTTGTCGCGCGCCGAGGGGCAGGTTTCGCCCCTCTTCCTGAAGCGCATTGGTGTCCACAAGCAGCGCTTCGTAGATATTGGCCGGCAACCGGTCCGCCGATGGCGAGCGGCCGGAGCGCCGTCCGCCCCGCGCGCCTGTCGGGGTTGCCACACTCGCGTTGCGGGCGCTTTGTACGGCCACCCATTCCGCGTACAGCTGCGGGGGTTGCGGAACCAAAAGTTGCACCGCCTCGGCCTCCGGGGTTTCCTGCAGCCGCTCGGCGACCGGGGTGCCGAGCGGACCGCAGTTGACCTCCCGGTCACTCCACGTCACGACTTCGCCCTGTACCCAACTCTCGGCCCTGCCGAGGTAGCCCATGTGTTCCACAATCCTTTGCAACAGCTTCAACTGTTCGTCGGAAGCAGTCAGATTTGACCAGTACACCCCCAGAACGGCCGCTTCCTCCAGCCGAAGGAACCCGTCGAAGACGAGCGTGGTCGAGTTCGATGTCGGCATGTAGTGGCGCGAGTGAGCGTGCACAGCGTCCGGCAAGGCGTATACCGGCGCTTCGGTGGCGAGGAGATGGATGGTGTCGCGCAGGAGATCTTGCGGATACTCTTCAAAGACGCCGTAGCGATGCCAGGATGCGATGAGGGCACGCAACAGGCGCCAAGGCGAAGGAGGCCATTCGACTTCAGCCTCGTTGACGTGACGTCCCCAAGGGGTGGCGTGATAAGTGCCTGCCGGAAACCGGAACTCCATGCCAATCACAACGCCTGCCTCCGTTTCCTCTCAAATCGGACGTGTGGTTCATCCGTTGCCGCGCTTTTTGGTCTGGAAGCGCACCGTCAACGGTTCGGGGTGAATCATCCCTTCAGCACGCAGCTTGTGGATCAGTTCCGGTAAACGACCCGACAGTTCCTCCAGGGACGGTACCTGCCAATCACGTGGCTGGGTGACCGTCAACCCGTTGCACCGGAAGTCGCACGCGGTGCGCAGCCTCAGTCCGGTTTTCAGGAACCGCCGGATTTTGAAGAGGGCGAACGAAATCAGAAAGTCTTCCGCCAAAGGCCCCAGCCCGAACGCCCGGATCTGAGCCAGGTCCAGGTTGAAGTACGCCGTGATCTTGCGCGCGACGTACTCTTCGCGGTGATAGACGATGTTGCCAAACCCCTCCGTGGACGCCCCCCCTTCTCTGCCCGGATTCACCCGGTCGTGCTTGGCTCCCCCACTCTGTGCGACCCGGACATCCTCTGCCTCAATGAACGCAGACAGCGCTCGCGGTAACCGCAGGCGCCCGCCGGCAAGGGCCTTCTTGGCCAAGAACACGCCGTGGAGAACGGCGTTCGTGTCGTAGCGAAAGAGGACGGCAGCCAGATTGCGAAGGTTGA
Source organism: Alicyclobacillaceae bacterium (assembly GCA_019683615.1). Lineage (GTDB taxonomy): Bacteria > Bacillota > Bacilli > Alicyclobacillales > Alicyclobacillaceae > JADGIC01. Next base: position 4,778 of record JADGIC010000068.1, read on the forward strand.
CAGGGCCATCCTCCATACCAACCAACTCTTGCTGCAACAGTTGCAGCACACTCTTGTCGTCGCCTTCGAGGATGTAAGCCGAGTTGATTCGATGGGCTTCCAACACCGAGTTGGTCAGCGGCTGACCGCCTGCGTCGTACACCTTCACGAGCGGCAAGCCGCGCAGCGGTTCGACCCAGTCGTCAGCTGCCTCGTCCCAGCATACAGCCTCCAAACGATTCGCCATGCTCTGGGCGGACTCCACCAACAGCATTCTCCACTGGCCGTTTGGCGCGTCGTATTCGGCCGGCCCCAAGTCCGGGAAGCCGGTGGGTTGGAAGCGGGTCCCCTGCAAGGGCTCCAGGTCCGCCTCCATCAGCAGGCGGGACACGTTGTTCAGCGCTGACAAATCCATTTCGAGTCCTCCTTTGGGATGCTTTTGGCTGTTCAGGGTTGCACCGTCGTTCGTAGTTGCTGTTGTTTGTCTTCATTCGGGTCCTCAACCACAAGCTTCACGAGCCTGGCCAAATCGGCCCTGTGCAGTGGCCACAGGCAGGCTGCCAACAGGAGCCGAGGATTTACGGCCTTCGCGCTGACGCGCCTCATTTTCGGAGGAATGCCACTGGCGCTCAGCCGGCGTTCGGCGATCCGCAGGGCTCGGTCCGCCCGTCCTGCATCCCCGGCCGCCAGAGTCTTCAGCAAGCCGTAGGGGACGGGCACGCGAAGGACGTCGGTTTGCACTCCGCCGCCTAGGACTTGCGACAGTTCGGCGTCGGGGGACATCACCAGTTTCGTAACTGCGTAGGGCCAGGGGACCCATTCGAGCGGGGGGGGGCGTCACCGGTGGTCGCCCCCTTCAGCAGCCCGCGAGGGGTCAGTGGCAGCAGTCCCCAGATCAAAGCATCCACCCGGGCCGTTTCCACCGCGCCTTGCAGGAAGCGGAGGACCGTCGGCAGACGGACAGGCCAATCCCCGCCGAGAGGTTTGCCGTCCGGACAGCTCTTGGCCCAGTCGGGATGTCCCGCGTCAATCAGCCGCCGTTCCAACAAGCGGATCATGTTGCGAACGAGATCTCCCTCTGTCCACACCACGCGAGTGGACTCTTCACGGGACCACTGGTTGGGCCGCCTGGCATCGACCGGTGAGAAGTACGCTCGGACAGCAGGACCTCCCGGCCACGACAAACCTGCGATGCCCGCCGCGAGTTCAAACTCGCGGGAGCCGTCGTGGGCGTACTGAAGCCAGGCTCCGCTCTCCAGGACAAGCGGCTCCAATGCCATGCGCAGCGACGGTCTGGATGCCATCAGGCGTTCCACTGCGCCCAGTTCGCATAGCAGAGCCTGGACCCGCGTGGCGCCCCCGTGTTGACACAGTTGGAACACGGACTCGGCGATCCGCCGGTATGCGCTCTGCATGCCGTGTCCCTCCGTCTTTGCCGCACGGGCCAAGCGGTCCAGCCATCCGCCCTGCGTGAGGTCGTCGAGCAGGTCCGCCTCCACCCGCCGGCGAACCCAGAACCGGGTGAGGGGGACGGCGAGGTATGATTTTCCAGACCGCTTTAGGAATGAGAAACGTTGAAAGCTGTCGATTCCGCGATTGATGCCCAATTTCGCACATGCCCTGGCGAAATCCAGGCCATTTCGCGCTGCTCTGCCGTCAACTTGGGCTCTACCCTCGCGCAGAACGGCGGCCAACTCTCGGAAAAGGCACGGCCGGGACCAAAGTGGCAACCACATTTCCGCCCTAAATGCACCTTCGTCGTTTGCGTCAAGGCTTCCATGCCCCGCTGTTGACGGTAGCACGGTGAATGGGTAGCTCAGGTACGAAAACCCAGATGATTCGAGACGTTTGGTGGCTGAAGCAGAGAACATCAAGGTGCCTTCGATCATCAGGATGTAGTCCCAGGGGTTGACGCGGGAGTCTCCCTCAAATCCGGCGGTGGCGTTTGGTCCGCCTACGAAGCCTGGCATGAACTGTCCAACGGCTGCTCCAACCATGCCGGATATGGGAGTGCCGAAAAGAGCGCCACGCAGCCACTCTTCAGACAGCCGGGTCGGCTGCCCGGATGACACGTCGAAGGTATCCGTCAGACGCTGCATAAAGTTGTTGGTAAACTCCAAGTTACCATCGGTTCCACCGGTCGCTAACAGAGGGGGAAAGGTTAACCTTGATGGCGTCAGCCCTAACACGGCATCAAGCCATTCAACCGCAGTATCAGGCAAACGGTTCCGACACTCCGCCAGAAGGGTCAACTTGGCTTCGTCTGTGGGCTGTTCTGACAAGCCCATCATTTCGACAATGTCCAATGTTTGTCGAATAACGTCCCTGTACAATTTCAGCCTAGGCGTGGCGGAACGAAGGATTGAGTCCAATGTCGCCGATGCGGTCTTGCGGTGAGCGTAGAACCCGCTGCCGCCGTTCCATGGCGCGATGATGGGGGTTGGCCGGTATTCATAGAGAAAGAAGCGCATCAACGTGTCCCGGTCCAACCGGGATTCAAGGTGGAACGACTCGTTTCGCCACCACCCGCGGGCGTCTGGATCCGCCTGCTCACTGACCAGACGGAGGACGGCGAGTGCCTTCAGGTAGCTCGCCAGAGGAACGGGATTGCAACCTTCCAAAACGACCTCATGCGCCACGGTTGCTCACCTCCTTCTCGGAAGCGCGCCAGTCGGCCACCCGCAGCGCGGTTTCCAGCCAGGCCAGCCGGAAGGGGCCGTAGGCGTCCAACAGGCGGTGGACTCCCATCACCCAACTCTCCACGCCGGCGTCCGGACCGTCGAGGTCGATCCCGGTCCGCATGATGGACAGCCGCAGGCGGACGCCCGGGAGTACCGAACCATCCGCAAGCCGCACCGGGCCCAGCGCATCTCCTTCCCACACACCCCGGGCGAACAGCCGCCCGTCGGCGGGGACGGGTTCGGTGTGCACAGATTGGATGTGCACGCGGATCTTGCCGTGGTGAGCGGCAATCAGGTATGCCACCAGCCGGACGTGCTGGTCGTTCCGTCGGCTTGCAGGCTGCCCTTCCAGATACGCGAGAGCAGAAGCCAATTCATGCCGGAACCCAATAGGTGTGCGTTTCTGCGGCCCGGACGAGGAGACTGGCTCGGTTTGCCCGCCGGATGCGGGCACCGGTGGATCGTGCGGTTCAAGGGCTTCGACAGTCGCAGTCGCTGCCGTTTCCGCCGAGGGATCGGACGAACGGACCATCGCCGAACGGAACGGGCTTTTCGCTAAGAACTCCCCTGTCGGTGCAGGGTAGCCGGGCGGGATGGTCCCCCATATACGCTGTTGAAACAGCCAATGGGCCTTCCCTCGGTCGTGGTGAATGGCGGACTCGCGAAGCACATTCAGCAAGCCCGGCACGCCCGGGAACGCTTCGGCCACCCGTTCAGCCTCTTGCACCACATGCAGCAGGTGCTCGCCAAGGGTGACGAGCGCGCCCAGTCCCGGGGCATTGTCTGTGTCGTCGTCGTGGCTGTCGGCAGCGAAGGAGGCTGTCTCCACCGAGGACTTTGCTGCGTCTGCGGCTGGCGTACCGGGTCCTTCCGCCTCCGCCTCCGGCAAAAGCGCCACCTCGTCCCAACTGGCCGGGTAAAATCCGAAATCTGCCGTGTATCCGCCAAGCCGTGCGTCCAACAGCAGAAGTTGCCCGGGGACGATGTCGTTCTCACTGACCTTCTTCCACTGGGAGTTGAGAGGGTCCCAGGTGAAGGCGGGACGGGACAGTTCGCGGTCTTCGACACGGCGTTTGGTGCGGAGGTACTCGCGGAACAGCGATAACGACACGTGGCACAGTTCGTCCGATTTCGGTTGCGGCTGTTCCGGGCCGGGCTTATCCCCTTCCCAACGGCGCCAAAAGACGGTGACGTCCGTGTCGGTTGCGTCCCGTACGTACGGAGACACATCGACGTCAAAGCCGGTCAAGTCCGGCGTCGTGTCAAAAAGGTTCAGCAAATCCCGGCGGCGCAGCACGTGGCGGTAGCGAGCCGACTGTGGTCGTGCGGGCAAGGAGGCGATGCCGGCATCCGTCAGGTGTGTGAGCAGTGTGCGGGCGTCCTCCATATCTTCCGGTTCGTAGGGGGAGGACGCCTTGCTGTCTGATTCCACGTCCACCCAGTAAACCGCGGGGGTCTGGGCGAGACCGTTCCGGTTGCAACGGCCGAACCTCTGAACCAGCGAACTCCACGGAGCCAACTCGGTCACGAGCGTCTCGGCGGACAGGTCGACGCCCGCCTCCACGGCCTGAGTGGCGACGAGGATGGCATCGGATTCTTCTAACAAGGGCAGCTCCTCGTCTAAGCGCTGGCGCTCCGCCATCCGGAACCGGCTGTGGATCAAACGGATGGCGGCGGCCGGCCGGTTTTTTTTTCAACGCCTCGTAGACCATCTGGGCCCTGGCGACCCGGTTGATGATGACCAGTGTCAACGTCCCGGACCGGTGCACTTGGGCGACAACCTCGGCGAGCCGGGAGGCGTACTCGAACGGCTTTTCAGCATCCTTGGCTGTGAGCGTCAGCCCGCTGGCGTGGAGTGGCTTGGGTGCCTGCAACCGCGCCGCCAGCTGCGCGCGGTCGCGGTTGTTCAGCTCCAGTACCTCTGCGCCTTGCACCAGTGGTGCGGCGTCAACGGTGTGAAGCCAAGCGGGGTCCACCGTGGCGGACAGCCACACCGTATGCGTGGGGCCGTACGTCCCGTACTGAAGGCGAAAGGCCTGCAGCTGAGCGGTGGTTGCCAAGGCATCGCCAAACAGCTGGGGTTCGTCGATGATCCACAGCGCGTCATTGTTGAGCAGAGCGAAGTGCATCGGCCAGCGGTACCTGCTCATGCCATAGCCTCTGTTGAGAGCCCTGGAGAGCAGTTGATCCTGGGTGCCGATGAGGATCTGATGAGCCTCAGGGTGGACCTCCCATCCTGCGGCGCGTTGCCCGCCCATCAGGATGTGCAGGGGCAAAGTCTCCGACATCCCAAGGCGGGCCAGCCATCTCCGGGCAGAATCGTACGTCTGCTGCACCAACGTTCGCTGCGGCAGGCAATAAACCAAGCGCCTGGGCGTGGATTGGCGAATCTCCTCGGGCCCGTGCAAGGCGCGCCAGAGCCAGGCGAGGATGGCCGCTGCCGTCTTGCCTGCTCCCGTCGGGACGCGGACAATCCAAGGCCAATTCGGCGCGGTTGCCAACCGCCGCTGGTAGTCGTAAGGTGCGAATCCGGTAGCGCGCTCAAACAGCGCATCGAACTCCGTAGCTGGTCACTCCTTTCGATGATCTTCGACATTTCTGATTATAACGAGGGGGGTGACACGGATTGTCAGCCGTGCCAGGGGTGGCCCCGCTGCTTTCCCGCCGCGCCATCTCCGGCCATCACCCGGAATCACCACCCGCGTCATAAGCCTTCAGCGTTTCCCGTATCCGGAGGGCGACGTGCTGCCGGAGGGCGGCGGGGTGGAGGACTTCCACGCCCGGCCCAAACTGGAGGAGCCAGCGCTCGAATTCCGGGTTCACGCGGGCGCGGACCTTCACCCGCCAGCGACCATCGGCGCCGGTGAAGGAGGCGAGCACTGGCTTGCCGGTGAGTTCTTCCTCGACGTAGCGCCGCAGGTCCGGCTGAATCGCCAGTTCCGCCTCCACAAGGTCGCCGGAGGTGTCAATCGTCCAAGCCGTGGCGAGGGCGCGGGCGAGATCGAAATCGTTCTCGCGGACAAAGGTGTGGCGTGTTACTTCCAGCGAGGCGATCCGGCTGAACTTGAAAATCCGGTAATCCTCGCGCAAATGGCAGTACGCGAACAGGTACAAGCTGTTCTGGCGAGGGATGAGGTGGTACGGATCCGCCAGCCGTTCTCGGCGTTCGTCGGTGTGAAAACTGTGGTAGTGCATGCGGATGGTGCGTTGCTCCAGCATCGCCTGCAGCACGGCGGACAGCATTTCGTTCTGGCGGGAGCTGTCAGTGGAAGTTGGTTCCGGGATGATCAGCTCCGCGATTTTCGAGAGATCCCGATCGATGGACAGGCCCGACTTCGACGCGAGTTTGGTGAGCGCAGAATGGTAGGCGTCGAGGTAGGTCTCGCCGGAACCCGTTCATCCGGGTTGGAAGTGACCCGGTTTTGGTCACGGGCTGTCGTGGACCAGTCCACGCGGTCACGCCGCCACTCGAATTCAACGCGAGACCACGCGCTGTACAAGAGGACGCGGGGGACAAGGTTGTTGAATTTACCGCTGACTTCGGTGCGGTGGGCTGCGACGGTCGGCAGGCTGTAAATCGCGGGCGGGATGGCCAGCCAGTTGCCGGGCAGTGGCTGCACGGTGTGGGGCCACAGGTGCGAGGCGATGCCTGCATACAGCGATGCTGTGCAGAGCAACGCCCGTGTCTTATGACAGTACCTGCAGATACCGGAAATCCGGAGTCCTGCAGGGGAGTCAGCAAGCTGCAGCGGGTCTTGAAATTGGGCCCACGGAGGGAGCCCGTTGCGGTTGGCGGGACCGAGGGTGATGTGGCAAGAGGGAATGCTGAGGAGGCAGTGGTTTACGATCGTTGGACGGGAGACAATCAGGATGATGCCTTGGACGCGGCGATGCTGCCAGGATGAAGCTCGATGAGGAAGGCGGAGAGTGAGAACCTGTTCAAGAAGCAGGATTACAGCCGTGTGGCAAAATCTCGACGCATGGAACAGGGGTTCCGGAAATGGTGGGCGGCCCTGCCAGTCGACCTGGCGTGTCTCGTTGATCACAGGGTCGTTGGATGGGAGGTGCAAATGACCAGGGCGCGAACCTCAATCGCAGTCGAAATGCCGGGGGTTTCGCGGAAACAGCGAAAGTCGCGCGTCATCTGGATTTGCCGATTTACGCAGTGTACAATGTGGGCAGCAGTGGAGGGCGGACCACTCGCATGGCGGACAGGTTCGCGGAACAATCACGCGAAGCCGCCTCCTGCAAGGGACCAGCAAGCAAGAGTTGATCCGCGGACTGAGTCCGCGGCCCCGTTGAAGGTGTCCGCATCGGAACTGTCGATGAAACCAATCTCCAGGTTGATCCGCGGACTGAGTCCGCGGCCCCGTTGAAGGGTTGCTCCTTCCGCCTGGCAGCGTCCTACGTTCCCAAGTTGATCCGCGGACTGAGTCCGCGGCCCCGTTGAAGGCTCATCTGTTAGTCATAATGAACGAGGCGGCTCCGTTTCGTACACCGTGGATTACACTGAAACCAAAGTCCAGTGCAGAGCCACATACGAAAGGAGCCGCATGTAT
>JADGIC010000069.1 GCA_019683615.1 Alicyclobacillaceae bacterium
TGGTGCCGAAGGCCGGACTCGAACCGGCACGGTTTCCCGCACGATTTTGAGTCGTGTGCGTCTGCCAATTCCGCCACTTCGGCATGGTGTGCCCGGAGAGATTCGAACTCCCGACCTCTTGATTCGTAGTCAAGCACTCTATCCAACTGAGCTACGGGCACATATGTCGCCGTCCGTGGCGACCGGTTTCGCCTCCGGCCTTCCTTTCGAGCCCCCGGGCTTTCGCCCGTTCGTCCGGAGCGACATTAGGTATTATACGATGTCAGACCACACATTGCAACCCTTTTTGCAGCCACTTTGCGAAACGACAGCTGCCTGCCGGCCCGCAGCTAACCGTCCGTCCGTTGGACCGGCGCAGACACAGCGCATTGCGGCCGCCGCCATCCTCCGCCACTGCGGTTGTGGCTGCTGGCGAAACGGCGATGCACCGGCGCGACAAGCATGATACTACGGCCACGCGGAAAACGCAAGCGTTCAACGCAAATTCCATGTTCTTCAGCTTCAGCAGGCATTCTCTCCCAGTCGATGCAACTGCACATGATCCTGCAGGTTCGTGTACGGGCCGATGGTAAAAAGGATACGCCGAATCCGCCCGGATGACGCTGTAAAAACCCAGAAATGAGCCTTTGTCGACGACGTCGCCAATCACCATGGCGTGGGCCCCACCACCACATCGGGGTATGCGGGGCCATGCCACGCCAGACACCTCGCGCACCGGCGGATTCACGGCAATGACTTGATGCATCGGATACACCCAGGTCGCCTTCGTCCAGTCTCCTCTACATTTGACGGGTGTGTTCCGCCGGTAATGCCGGACGGGACGCCCAGGTGCAACCGTACCTGTCTTTCCAATCGTACCGGCCTGCCCACGGCGCCCACATCACACCGGATAGTACCAGTACACCTCGGTGCGCATCATACGCAGGAACTCTTCGCGCGCCGCTGCGTCACTGGCCATCCGGTCCTCCCACTGTTTCATCATTCCTTCGGACTGGGACCGGTGTGCCCGGTAGGCCGCCAACTTGACGTCCAACACCGGTTCGACGTCGACCTCCACGTCAGGAGGACCAAGGACCTCGCGGGGATTACGGGTGACGGGCGAAGCCATCACGCGCGGTCGTTCCGCCGCCGGCAGCCTGCCGACCGCCTTCACGGCCGCCCACGCCAGTGCGTTGTGATCCGGATGGACCCCGTGCCCCGGGTAGTACGTCATCAGGACAGACGGCTTCAGCTCCCGAATGATGGCTTCAATCCGATCCGCCACCGCCTCTGGATCCTCAAACTCCACCGTCTTGTCGCGCAACCCGAGCAGGCGCAGATCCTGGATCCCGATCACCTTGCAAGCGTTACGCAGCTCCTGTTCGCGGATCTTCGGCAGCGTTTCGCGATTGGCGAAAAACGGCTTGCCCATATTCCGCCCCATCTCACCCAGCGTCCCGCACACCAGCGTCACCGGCGTCCCCATCCGGGCGTACAGCGCCAGTGTACCCGCCTTGCCGAACGTCTCGTCATCCGGGTGCGGAAACACGGCCAGCACGTGCCGCTCCCGTTGTAGACCCTGCATACCACCCCTCCTCCGACAAACTCGTTGGCTCCGGTTCCTTCTGTGACAGGGAACCTTCATTCAGACGGGGAACGGCGTCAGACTCAACTCCAACGCGACCGCCAGGCGCCCCTCGGCGTCGTGGCCGGCGAGCAGCAGCCGGCCCTGCTCATCCAGCTCCCAGTCGGTCAGACCCTCCGCGTAGACCCATCCCTCGTCCGTCTTCAGACCGACGCGGTACGGGCCCGTGCCTGTCACCAACCCGCGGTGGAACCGAATTCGCCCGTTCCGGATGTACGCACAGATGGCCATCGTGTGCTCTGCACGGTGCGCCGCGTAAGCCCCGTTGGTCGTTTCCAGGTGCAGGTACACATCGCGATCGCGAAACCGGTCGAGCGCCTCCTGCACCTGCTCACGCGTAATCGATTCCATCGGGTATCCCCCCATGCCCCTTGGTGCGTCCGGAACCATCATACTATACCGCTGCCGCAATGTCCCGCAGCCAGCGCGGTCATGTCCCGCCAGTCCACAGGCGAAGCGACCGGCCAGCCTGGAGTGTGTCCATGTGTCAATACGAACGCGGCATCCCAAGCACGTGCTCGGCGACATACGAAAGGATCAGGTTTGTCGAGATGGGAGCGACTTGATACAACCGCGTCTCTCGGAACTTGCGCTCAATGTCAAACTCCTCCGCGAAGCCAAAGCCGCCGTGCGTCTGCAGCGCGGCGTTGGCCGCTTCCCAGGAGGCGTCGGCGGCTAACAGCTTCGCCATGTTCGCCTCCGCGGCACACGGCTTGCCCGCGTCGTACAGCGCCGCCGCGCGGAACCTCATCAGGTCCGCCGCCTCGACGTGCACATGGGCACGAGCAATCGGGAATTGCACCCCCTGGTTCTGTCCAATCGGCCGACCGAACACCACCCGCTCCTTGGCGTAGCGCGTCGCCCGCTCCACGAACCAGCGCCCGTCGCCGATGCACTCGGCGGCAATCAAGATCCGCTCGGCGTTCATGCCATCGAGGATGTACCGGAACCCCTGGCCCTCTTCGCCGATCCGGTTTTCTACCGGGACCTCCAGGTTTTCGAAAAACAGCTCGGTTGTCGCATGGTTGATCATGGTGCGAATCGGGCGGATCGTAAGCCCCTTCCCGACCGCCTCGCGCAAATCGACGATTAACACCGACAACCCCTCGGTTCGCTTGCGCACCTCGGCCAGCGGTGTCGTCCGCACGAGCAATACCATGAGGTCTGAGTATTGGGCGCGGGAAATGAAGACTTTTTGCCCGTTCACGACATACCGGTCGCCGCGGCGTACCGCTGTTGTCTTCAACTGCGTGGTGTCAGAGCCGGTTGTTGGTTCCGTCACCCCAAACGCCTGCAGGCGTATATTCCCCTTGGCAATCTCCGGCAAGTAGCGTCGCTTCTGTTCCTCGGAGCCGTGGCGCAGGATCACGCCCATTGTGTACATCTGTGCGTGGCAGGCGGCCGCGTTCCCGCCACAGCGATGAATCTCTTCCAAAATCACGGAGGCTTCTGTGACCCCCAGCCCCGACCCGCCGTACTCTTCGGGAATCAGCGCCGCCAGGTAGCCGGCCTTTGTCAGCGCCTCTACGAACGCCTGCGGGTACTCGCGCTTGGCGTCCAACTCCCGCCAGTAGCTGTCAGGGAAACTGTTGCAGATTCTGCGAACCCCGCTGCGCAACTCCTCAAGCCACATCTGGTCAGCCATGCGTGCGCCTCCTGTGCCAACGCTCATGTTTCCGAGGCAAACAATGCCGCCATCGACGGCAGCGCCTCCAGGCGCTCCACCCGTCTGCACAGCACGCTCGCCTCTTCATGGGACAGACACGTTGTCGACAAACTGTAAAATTTCGCAACCAAGTCTGCCTCGGACACCGGGTTTTCGAAATCCCCTTTCGGGTAGTCGGTCGCAGCTTCCCAGCTCCGTCCGTCATACGTCCGGATGGTCACCCGCGCAGCCCAACACTCCGGGTACTTCGCGGCACAGTCCGGATCGACAGACACCTGGACGCGCGCCAACAGACGGCGGATGACCGGGTCCCACAATGTCTCCTCCGTGAAGTCTGCCCACCCGGCGCTGCGCCGGGCCACAGCCAGCGCCACGCAGTACTGCAAACTGAATTTCGCGGCGTACACCGACTGCGGATGCGGATTGTCCGTGATGTCCAGAGCGACCGGGTACGTCGCCACTTCCACCGCCTCCACTTCGTTGGGCTGGATGTCGTGGGCATGCACCAGCTGCAGCGCGAGATCCACAGCATGATGGGTATGCCGGCAACTCGCGTGAATCTTGAAGCAGTTTTCGGCAATTTTGTAACGTTCACCAAGCCCGGCGGTGATACAGCCCTCGTCGACCTCGGCAGCCATGGCCCGGAAAAACCCGCGTTTGCCCTCCAAAATGGTTTCCGCGCCGGTCACGCCACGAGCAGCCAACAGCGCCGCGAACACGCCGTTCCAGGCCGCCTTGCCGGCGTGCAGGTGTTTGCTCATGGAGCCGTTTTCGATGAACTCCCACAAACCGGCCGCTTGGGTGCCGGCGGTCCCCAACGCGTGCACCGTTTGTTCCTCCGACAGACCCAGCAGCTTCGCAGCGGCCGCAGCAGCGCCAAACGTCCCGACCGTGCCGGTCGTGTGAAAAAAGCGGTAGTGGGACGGGGTCACCGCCTCGCCGATGCGAATGCACACGTCAAATCCCGCAACCACGGATTCCATGAACCGGCGGCCGGACACACCCAGGTGCTCCGCCAGCGCCAGCGCTCCCGGTATCACCACCGTGCCCGCGTGAATAATGGCTTTCTTGTGGACGTCGTCCAGTTCAATCATGTGTGAACTGGTACCGTTCACGAGCGAAGCCCACAGTACCGACGATTGGTCGCGATTTGCCAACCAGGGTGCCGAAGGCCGGGGCGTCAGCAATGTCGCCTGCCTCCGGCCGCCGGAGTCGGCGGCCACCGCTTGGACCCACTGCGACGGTTCCGTCTGTGAACCCGCGAGGGCGTTGCCCAGCCAGTCGAGAAACGTCAGCCTTGTCCAGTACACGACGTCCGCCGGCAGCTGTTCGAACGACAGGCCGCATACATACCGTGCCAGCGCACGCGAAATCGATTCCGCCATCCCCGCCACCTCTTCCCTTGCGGTTTATGTATTTATTTCCAACAAGCGCCGCGCCCGCTCGTACACCGGGCGATCAACCATGCGTCCGCCGACCTCAACGGCCCCCAAGCCGTCAGCCAACGCTTGCTCGTATGCCTGCACGATGCGCTGCGCTTCCGCCAGTTCCTTGGGCGTTGGTTGAAACACCTGATTGACGACAGCGACTTGGTTCGGATGAATGACCAATTTCCCGCCAAAACCGATTTGCCGCGCCTGCCTTGCTTCCGCCGCGAGGCTGTCGAGATCGTGGTACGCCGGGTGCACCGTGTCAACCGGGGCCTCCAGCCCGGCCACCCGAGACGCCATGACCAAGCGAACGCGGGCGTAGTCGGCCAGGGCGGCAGACAGCTGGTCGAGCCCCAAATCAAGGGCCAGGTCGAGCGCACCCAAGGCCAGCCGTTCGACGGCCGCATGCGCGGTGGCAATGGCTGCAGCGCGTTCGACACCGGCAGCCGTCTCCAGCAGCGGAACGATCCTGACACCCGCCTTGTCGCCGGACAGACGGCCCTGCACCTCTTGCAGGAGGTCGCCGAAGCGGACCAAGTCCGCCGGCTGCTCCACTTTCGGCAACACGTACCCGGCCAGCGCGTCGCACAGCGTGGCCGCCACGTCGTCCCTGACCCACCCGCTGTTCACCGGGTTGACGCGGACGTACGCAGTCCCCGGTACACCCGCGGCCAGCACCGCTGCCACCGCTGCCCGTGCTGTTTGCTTGGCCTGCGGCGGAACGCTGTCCTCCAAGTCGAAGATCACGACGTCGGCGCCGCGAGTGAACGCTTTCTCCAGCATATCCGGGCGGTTTCCTGGCACGAACAGCCAAGAGCGACGCACGGCTGATCCCCCCATCTTCGCCCGCATCACCGGCTTGGCCGCGGCAACTGGTCCAGCGTTCGCCGTCCCGGCAGGTCAGGCCCTTTGCCCCGTTTGTACACCATGAACGTGCGGGTAAAGGAAATCACCACTTCGTTGTTCTGGTTGTACCCGACCGTTCGCACTTTGACGATGCCGACGTTCGGACGCGACTTGGACTCCCGCTTTTCGAGCACCTCGCTGTACGAATAAATCGTGTCCCCTTCAAAGACAGGGTGCGGCAGGCGAACCTCGTCCCAGCCGAGGTTGGCCATCACATTCTGAGAGATGTCAGTGACCGACTGGCCCGTCACCAAGGCCAGCGTGAACGTGGAATCAACCAGCGGCCGCCCAAACTCGGTTTGTCGGGCGTACGCCTCGTCGAAGTGGATGGGGTTCGTGTTTTGCGTGAGCAACGTGAACCAAATGTTGTCCGTCTGCGTGACCGTGCGGCCCAGTGGGTGCGGGTACACGTCGCCGACCTCCATGTCTTCAAAAAACCGCCCGTTCCAGCCGGTTTTCAGCTGCATTGCAACCCCTCCTTGTCCTCACACACGGCGCAACACACAGCCGCGGGCACGCGACACTGCCGGCGCCGCAACGCGCCGTCACACAATCCCGTCCATCCGCAGCTGACGAATCGCTTCCTGGCACAGTCCGAGTTCCTCCAAAATGGCATCCGTATGCTCCCCCAAGGCGGGCACCGGATCCATACGCACCGCCCAACCGGCGATGGTCACGGGCGGCAACAGAGCCTCAACAGGGCCGGCCGGCGTCGCCACCGTGCGCCACCGGCCGCGGGCCCTGAGCTGCTCGTGACTGGCGAATTGCCCGACGCTGTTGAGCGGCGCGTTCGCAATCCGCGCCTGGTTGAGCCGATGAATCAGTTCGTCGGCGGACAACTGGCGCAACCGGTCCTGAATGAGCGGGTGCAGCTCCTCGCGGTACTGATGCCGGTTGGCGTTCGTGTGGTAGCGAGGGTTTTGGGCCAGGTCCGCGCGCTCCAGCACCACTTCACAAAACCGCTGCCACTCGCGGTCGTTCTGCACCCCGAAAAACACCGGCTGGCCGTCCGCCGTCTCGAACGCACCGTAGGGAAAGATGGTGGCATGAGACGCACCGGTGCGCTCCAACTCGGCACCCCCGTAGGCCGTGAAATAATACGGATACCCCATCCACTCGCCGAGCGCCTCCAACATCGCGATTTCTAAGAACGTCCCCTTGCCTGTCCGATCCCGTACCCGAAGCGCCGTCAGGATCCCTGTGAACGCGTACACTCCCGCCGCAATGTCGGCGATGGAGATGCCGACCTTCGACGGTGTGTCCGGCGTACCGGTGACCGACAACAAGCCGGATTCGCACTGAATCAGCAGGTCGTAAGCTTTGCGGTCGGTGTGCGGGCCACCGCGGCCGTAACCGGAAATCTCGCAGGTGATGAGGCGCGGAAAGTCTGCCTCCAGGACCTCCTGGCCGAACCCCAGCCGGTCCACGGCGCCAGGTGCCAGATTATGCACAAACACGTCGGCGCGCTCCAGAAGACGCCGCAAGATCTGCCGGCCAGCCTCCGCCTTCACGTCGAGCGTCAACGACTCCTTCGAGCGGTTTAACCAGACAAAATGGCTGGACAACCCGTGCACCGTATCGTCGTAGTGGCGTGCGAAGTCACCCGTACCCGGCCGCTCAATTTTAATCACGCGTGCACCCAGGTCGGCCAGCTGACGGGTGGCAAACGGAGCGGACACCGCCTGTTCTAACGAAACCACCGTGATGTCCTCCAATGGCAACGTGCGATTCGGGCATGACATGAAATTCCCCCTTCCCGGCTGGCCCCGCGAGTCTGAACAAGCGTCTGTCACTGACGCCACAACCCCCGTCCGCGGACGAACGCCTGTTTGAACAGGCGCAACTCCTTTATATCACAAGTTTTCGCATATTGATTGTTCTTCTTTGGATTTTGTGACATCCGAATGTTCGCGGACCGCGAATTCGAGCGGTTCTGTAAACGGACAAGCGAAGTCACACTTACCGCAAATCTTGCGAGACAAACCGAATCAGTCCGCCAGCGTACCGCTGCAGGATGTCGTCGCAGAGAAGGTTTGCCGCCAGAATGTGCCCTTGACGGTTCGGATGATGTGCATCCGCAGCGTACAGGCGGATACTCTGGTGGTGCACTTCAAGATACCGGAGCATTTGCGCAAACAAATCGAAGCCCGCCACGTTCGGGTTGTGCAAGCGCCGTACCACCTGCAGCTCCTCCAACATGTACGAACGCATCGGGGCTTTGTACTGAGTGAGAGCAACCTCCGTCACCGGGGGAGTGACCACGAACACGACCGCCCGTCTCTGCAGTGCGGCCACAATTTCACCCCGCAACAACTGCTGAAACTGGTCCGCCGGCGTCCGCGGCAAGGCATCGTTAAGCAAACCCCAAGAGATCACCACCACGTTCGGACGAATCTGCTCCAACCACCGGCGGTAGTACCCTTTGTACATCGTGGCCAACTGTGTGCTGTTGGCTCCAACGATGGCCTCATTGTACGTCACGTACGAGATGCCGGTACGGCGCTGCAACGAGGAGAACGCACGTTGGACGTACCCGTTCAACTGGGGGTCCTTTTCACCGCGGGCGACGGAGCCTCCGATGACCAAGACCCGCTCGAGGGACGGGGAACGGGCCCGGTCCCATCCGTGCAGTGCCTCGCGCCGCACGTGACGGCCCCCGTCAGACGTTCCCCGGCCGTGGACGTTGGCGAACATCGCTGTCAAGGCAACCATCAGCGCGAGCATCACGACCCGGTAACGGCCGCGGAACCAACCTGACCCATGCACGGTTCTGCCCTCCCAGCTTGTATGTTCCAGGACTGAGACTGGACCACATCACGGCCTAAACCAATGGCAGCCCTGTCACACGAGCGACCTCAGGATCCCATGCCACCAAATCCTGTTCATTCACATCGTGAACTGATGTCTTCCCCAACGCCCGCACCCCCGATTTCACCTCTTCCGCGCAACTCGTCAGAAACCGCGCAAGACTTTGAGCGCCTTCCTCCTCCTGGAATTGTCCGTGAAAATCAGCGTTCGCCCAAGCCAGTTGTGTCGGCGGCTCGAACGGAATGGCTTTCGTGATTTGCGTGTGGACCGTGGCGAACAGCGCTGCTGTTCCCATATACACGGCATCGGCGCCGAGCGCCAATGCCTTCAGCACGTCCCCCGGCGTTCGAATATTCCCGGAAACCACAAGGTCGACTTGGCTGCGATACCCGTGTTCCTTGAGAAACCGGACCGCTCGACAGAGAGCGGACAGAGTGGGCAAGCCGAAGTCATCCACGAGGATAGCCTGAGAAGCATGAGTTCCGCCTTGGGCGCCGTCGATAACGACGACGTCTACACCTGCCTGCACAGCGATTCTCAAGTCGTGCTCCAGGTTATGGCTTGCGGCCAGTTTCACGGCAATCGGAACCCCGCCGGATTCAATACGCAGCTTGTGTACCAATCGGCGCAAGTCGTGCGGTCTGCGCACCTGCGGTTGACCAGCCGGAATGTAAGTAGACTGGTCCGAACTCGACATCTGCAGATCCTGCTTGACCTGCGGAGCCAACCCGTCCGCTGCAATAACGGTGCCGCAACCCGCATTCGCCCCTTGCCCAAACCGGATTTCTATCATGTCCGCCTGACGTAAGATCTGCTGTGACGGCTTCCAACTGGCCGCGTGGTATTGGACAACCAAATACCGGGCCAAGTCCCTGAACTCTTGCAGCACTGGTCCCTGTCCACTGTTGCACGCGGTTCCGACCATCGCCGTGCCTTTGGCGATAGCTCGCACGAACGGCCGGCTCAAGGCAACCCCATATCCCATCCCGGCCACCATGATGGGCATCGACAGAGCGAGCGGACACTTGGAGCGGCGACCCAACACGGTGTCGATTTTGACGGGCACCGTGTGGTCCAGAGGACGGCGGTGCAACTGTACCGGCGAAAACAAGAGGCCGTCGAAGTGTGGAAACGTCCGGGCAGTGCCAATCGGCTTCTCCAGGGGTTGTCCTGAACGGGCCCGAAGTTCATTCTCCAACGTCCATTGAACACCAAATTTACGCAGGGCGGTTAGACCCTCCAACAGATTTTTTGTATACGGCTCTGTAAACAGGAGGTTTGTCGCATGGGCGACCGTCTTCTGCACGATCAGCCGCAGCCACCAACGCGACGTGATGGCGAGAATGCCTATCAAGCCCAGCCACACGGCAACGGTGAAGACGCATCCCCAAACGACTGCGCGAACAGGCAATGACCCCCCCATCTGCAAGAACCACCAAGACACATGAGGCCGCATGGATCACTCAGCTCCTCTGGTAGACCAAGTCCGACCGATGGTACGTTTGGGCGAAATCGATACGGGCGTTGACTTTCACACGTATCCCCAACCGTACAAACTGGTTACGGCACCACCAGTCGTCCCCGTGCCACATGTACGGGTCATGCCGGTAAACCTCGCGGCCGATCCCGAAGACGTCAGACCGGAGCCGTGACTGCGACCACGAAACGGCATCCGCAATCATCTGGGCGGTCTGGCGCTCAACTTGGTTCTGGAGCGTTCGCAGCTCCCCGCTTGTCTCTTTCTGTACACACGGTCCCCCTTCCACCGAACCGCGGATCCGTACCGAAACATCCACATAAGGATTCGGTCCCTCGAGACCCCGCACGCGCGCCAGACTCCGCACCGATTTCACGTCGACGATGAACTGCTTCCGAGGGTCGGCCGGACATGAAAACGCCAGTTTGGATCGTGGGAATTGGTTTTCAAACAGGGACCAACCAGTGTACCGGGAACCTGTCATCACGCCGATCATCCGATCACGAGAGAAGGCTGCCAGTCCACCGATGGTCGGGGCGGACAACGTGGTGTCGACGCCCGTAATCCAAAGAGCATACGGCTCAATCCCCGGTGTGACCAAACGCTGATGAAAACCGCCAATCGTGGCATCGTAGGGCCGGTTCAGCCATATC
Source organism: Alicyclobacillaceae bacterium (assembly GCA_019683615.1). Classification (GTDB taxonomy): domain Bacteria; phylum Bacillota; class Bacilli; order Alicyclobacillales; family Alicyclobacillaceae; genus JADGIC01. The sequence continues at coordinate 10,565 of JADGIC010000069.1, forward strand.
CGGTTCCGGAAAAAATTGGACAGATACATACCAGGAATCACATCCAGGGCGGGTGTTTGTTGCAAAACCTCGACCGTGGGGGGCTCCGACACAAAGACCCACACGTTCCTGCTGATGACCCGCGTTTGGACCAAAGGATTCATCACCTCGAGGACGCCGTGCTCTGCAACCTGCCGGTGGATCACCAACGCCTGCAGGTGGCCGAAAAACAATGTACGGTCCAACCGAAGCTGGATTTTGTGCAAGGCCTCTCCGACATCCCGTCCTTGTTCACTCACCGCCACCACAGGAGATTCTTGTGATGATCCGTTCGAAGAACGACCGGGGGACGGAATCCCCTGCCGATGCGGCCGGGCTACCTGCAACGTCACGCTCAGGTCCCCGTTTGGAGCCCTGTCAATCCCCATCATCAGCACGATGGCCCTCCACTGCAGTTCAATCCCGTCCCAACATCCCGTTAGCCCAACGGATACCCCGAGACAAACCGCAGTGGAAAGTACACGGACGAGTTTTACCAACGCTTCCGTCCGCCTTTCAGTGCCAGCCGAACCCATAATCCGAGCATCGCGGCGAAGATCACGACTTCGATGGCCTCTGACACAGGTGTATAGTACCTGAACACGCTCTCAAGCGACGTCGGAACCATGCTCAACCCCACAACCACCCCGAGAAGCGGCACTGCCACCACAAACAGCCGCCGGATGCGCGTGTAGTACACTGCAATGCGATACGCCGCGTATGTGTAAAGGTTGACCGCCGAAGACACGGCAATCAGAACCGGCAGCAGGAACAACACCGCCCAGCGGCCCCCGTGCTGGATCCGAACCGCTTCAATGACGGGCCAATTCAGCGCCGCTCCCTCAAACGGTCCAAAATCAACCAGAACCACGCCGACATTCAGGACCTGCAGCGTGATGCTGGACACGACGCCTGTGAAAACCATTCGCCGAATCACATCGGTCTCGACAGAGGCCCAGCGAAACAAGGGCAGGTACACAGCGCACAGCATGAACCCTGGCAACAGGTATAAAACACGTGGTAACGCACCCAACACTGGACGCCAGTCGGTTGGCCACAGCGGGAATACGTTCGCGATATCCGACACCTCCAAACAGAGGAGCAGCATCGTCACACCCACTAATACGGTGGGCCAAAACAAAGCCACACCGTAGCGAAGTACCGCATCAAACCCGCCGGTGAACAGCTGCAGCGGAACCAGCATGCCAAGTGCCGCCAACACGAAGGCCGGCGTGTACGGCAAAGCGATGTATTCGATCAGATCAATCGCGGTGCGGAGAATCACACCTGCGTTGAGAACAAACGCAACCACAAGCAGTCCGTTCAGAGTGAGCTGAACCATGCGATTCTGAAACAGAGAATCAAACACAGTCACCCCGCGTGTCTGGTGGC
>JADGIC010000070.1 GCA_019683615.1 Alicyclobacillaceae bacterium
CCGAATGATCCCTCTGCAAACGGTCGATACTGGCTAGTACGACGTTTGGGGGGTGCAAGAGTTGAAAGAAAGGGAAGCGATGGTTCGACAGATCCTGGTGATTACCGACGGGTGTTCCAACGTGGGCGAAGATCCCGTAGAGGCGGCACGGAAGGCGCGCCGAAGCGGCATTGCCGTGAACGTCGTCGGCGTCGTGGACAAGGGGGAGGACGGACAGCGCGGATACAGCGAGGCGATGTCAATTGCCGACGCAGGGGGCGGCGCCTGCCGGATTGTGCAGCCGTTGGAGCTGTCTGCGACTGTGCAGATGATGACGCGGCAAACCATGCAGCTGACGTTGGCCCAGGTCGTCGACCGCGAGTTGGTCCACGTGATGGGCAAGACCGCGGACGACCTGAACCCGGAAGAGCGTACGAAGGTTGCGCAGGTGGTGGACAAGCTCGCGGACGAAGTGGCGCTTAAGCTGGTGGTGGCCGTTGACACCAGTGCCAGCATGAAGGCCAAAATGCCCACGGTACGCGAAGCCATCCGCGACCTGTCGCTGTCGCTGCAGGCCCGGCGGGGGGAGGCGGAGGTGGCCGTCGTGGCGTTTCCCGGAAAAGGGGACGAGAACGTCCGCCTGGTGTTGCCGTTTTCCCGTTCCGTAGACCTGGCCGGCCTGTCCGATTTGTTTGTCGCCCGCGGCGGCACGCCAACCGGTCCCGCGATAGCGTACGCCGCCAGCCTGTTGGCGTCACCCGCCGTCCGCACGGATGCAAACGACGCGGTGGCCGGGCCGTACCTGCCGGCAGACCAGTACCCTGACGTGCGCTGGACGGGGGACTCCGCCTCTTGAACAGCCTTGCGGGGAAAGGCGGGGTTGAGGAGGGTTTGGCGTGAACAAGCCGCCGTTTGCCGCCGGGGCCCGCTTTCATGGACGAGCGGGCGCGTCGGCGGCGGTGCCAGGCTTGCCTCCGGGGACGCTGTTGCGCGGAAAGTGGACGGGTGTGCAGATACAGGTCGAACGTGCGCTCGGTTCGGGTGCAAACGGACAGGTATATTTGGTGCGGACGCCGAAAGGAAAGGCCGCCATGAAGGTGTGTCCGCACGCGGCCGACGTGGCGTTGGAATGGGGGTTGTTGTCGCAGCTGAGCGGTCGGACTGACGTGCTTCCAAAGCCGATGTTGGCCGACGATGAAGCCGGTGGCGAACACCGGTTTTTCTATATTATGGAATGGATTCCCGGGTCGCCGCTGGATCAACTGCTGCGGCAGGGCGGCGATGCGGTTTGGTGCGAGCTGTTGGCAGCCGCGGCAGAGGGGCTGGCCAGCATGCACCGGTTGGGGCACGCCTTTTCCGATGTGAAACCGGAGAATATCCTCGTGCCGGCAGAAGGCAAGACGCTCGTGCGATTCGTCGACGTGGGCGGGGTGACGCCGTTTGGCCGCTCGGTCCGCCAGTTCACTTTGCACTATGACCGGGCCTTCTGGGGATTGGGCAGCCGGCGGGCGGAACCAGGATACGACGTGGCGGCACTCGCTCTGCTTGCCGTCTGCACCTTGGTGCCGCCGCCCCGACAGTTAGCCGTCGCGCCCGTTGAGGAGCGCCGCCGCTGGTTGGAGCAAGGGGTGCGGAAGGTTCCGTGGCCAACCGTTGCGAACGCCCTTGCGGCTGCTCTTGGCGGGCAGCTGCAAGAGGCGTCGGAGCTGGCCCGCCTGTTGCGGGAACGGGCGTGTGCCGCAAAGCCGGTTACCCGCGCGCGGCCGGCAGCCGTGCAGCAGGGCCTTCACAGGTCCCCCGCGGCAGGGCATGGGGGCACGCAGACCTTATCCGCCCCCGCCGGCGGTGTTCCTGCGTCAGCGCCGCCACGAGCAGATTGGACGGAACGGCTGATGTGGGTATCGCTGGCGATGGCCGCCGCCTCGGCGGTGGCGGCTTGGCTGGCGGTGGCCGGTATGTTGTGAGCGGTTGCGGGCGACCTGCACAACTGGCGGCCGCACAGGGATGTGAAAGGGCGGCGGCTTTTCGCCTGCGGGCATCCAACGGAGTCACCAGGTTCACCCGGGGGTTTGATACAATGGTGTACAGGCAAGCCGCCGCCTGGCAAAGGTGGCGGAGCGACGGGCGGGGGAGACGCGGTGGCAGATTCGGACGGGTTGTACAAGGCGTTCTCCAGCTTTCTGGAGAGTCATGTCCGTCCACCTTGCGCGGTGGCCGTGGCGGTGTCCGGCGGCATCGACTCCATGGTGTTGCTTCACCTGGCACAGCGCTGGGCCCAAGCGCGTGGTGTGAATATCGTGGCGGCACACGTCGATCACGGTTGGCGCGAGCGGTCGGCGGACGACGCCCGCTTCGTCGAGCAGCGTTGCGTGCAGTGGGGCGTGGCGTTCCAGCTGCGCACCGTCAGCCTGGTCGACATCAACCCGGACGAACGCCGGGGCGTCGAAGCCGACCTGCGCAGACTGCGCTACGAGGCACTTGCGGCTGTGGCCAATGCCGCGGGTGCAAAGCACGTGCTGCTGGCCCACCACGCCGACGACCAGTTGGAAACGATGCTGTGGCGGCTCTGCAGCGGCACGTCGCTGACAGGGCTGGCGGGGATTCGGCCGGTCAGCCGGAGAAACGGCATGATCTGGTTGCGCCCGCTGTTGTCGTTTACCAAGTCACAACTTCAAGCGTACGCACATCGTTGGCAGATTCCGTACGTGGAGGACGAAACAAACCTTTCGCTGGCGCCAACCCGCAATTATCTGCGGCACGTCGTGATACCTCGCCTGCGCGAACGGTTTCCGCAGGCGGCATTGGCGGCCGCGCGTACGGCGGCGGTCCTGCGCGACGAGGACGAGTGGATGGAACGGCAAGCCCGCGAGGCGGTCGACCGTGCGGCCCGCGCTGTTGGTGAGCGCTGGCGCATCGACGTCGGCGTTCTGCGTGCTTATCCCCTTTCTTTACAACGCAGAGCAATTCAAATACTATTGTATTGTTTAGCCTCTGAAGACTGGACCCAGACACAAATCGAAAGCGTCGTTCACCTTTTGCACAGCCCTCGTCCTTCAGCGTGTGTCCCGCTGCCGGGCGGTTGGTCCGCTTGGCGGGAGTACGACGTTCTGTGGTTGGGGTCGCCCCCCGCCGAAGCGTCCTCGTCGTACGCCGTCGAGTGGGCGCTGGCGGACGGCTCGTCCGTTTGCGTTCCGCCGGGGCCTGCGGAATGGAGCTGGTCTTTCACGTGCCGCCGCTGGCAGCCGGGCGACGGGTTGAAGACACCCAACCAGTGGGTCGCCTACATCGCCGATGTCCCGTCGGTGGAGATTCGTCCGCCGCGCACCGGTGAACGCGTGCAGCTGTGGAGCGGCAGCGGATCGAAGAAAATTCAAGATGTCTACACGGACTGCAAAGTGCCTCGACGGATGCGCCGCCTGCGGCCGGTTGTCGCGGTGGCGGGCGAGGTGGTGTGGTTACCGGGTTTGTTCCGCAGCGGGCGGTATCGATTGCGCGAAGGCGACGCGGCTGGCTGGGTGATTCAGGCGATCGAACAGTGGGAACCGCTGAACAAGGCGTGACGCCGGACCGCTGGGACATCGGATGAAGGGTCCATCACGCCTTGCGGCCGGGGCAGCGACGGGCAACATCCCGGCCACAGCGGATACGTATCATCATGATGGAAGTGGGGACTTCGCCCCCTGGGGAGGCTTGTATGCACCCGGACCTGGAGCGCGTCTTGTTCACCGAATTGGAGATTGAGGAACGGGTTCGTTCCATAGCCCAGGCGCTGTCACGCGACTACGCGGGGAAAAACCCGCTTTGCATCTGCATTCTGAAGGGAGCCGTCCTGTTCATGGCGGACCTCGTGAAGCGGGTCACCGTCCCGGTGGAACTCGATTTTATGGCGACGTCCAGCTACGGGGATTCATCGAAGTCGTCGGGCGTCGTGCGCATCTTGAAAGACTTGGACCGGCCGGTTGAGGACCGTCATGTCGTGATTGTCGAGGACATTGTGGACACGGGGCTCACGCTGCAGTACTTGCGCGACGTGATGTGGCACCGAAAGGCGGCGTCCGTGAAGGTAGCAGCCCTGTTTGACAAGCCGGCCCGCCGTGCCGTCGACATTCAAGCTGATTACTGCGGATTCACGGTTCCGGACGAGTTCATCGTCGGCTACGGGTTGGACTACGCCGAACGATACAGAAACCTGCCTTACGTCGGCGTCTTGAAGCGGGAGATCTACGCGAAATAAGCCGGTCCGCCGAGCTATTGGGCGGATTCCCGAGGCTGTCGCCGGTATATCGCGTATGGTACAATAATTCCGCGATGACCGAGAGGAGATAAGGCATGAACCGATTTTACCGCAGTATCGTTTTTTATGTTCTCATCCTACTGGCAATCGTGGGCGTGGTCAACTATATCACCGGCACGGACCACAGCCGGCAGCCCATTTCATACAGCGAATTCGTCGCCGACGTCAAGGCGGGCAAAATCGACGGCCCCGTGGTGCTGACCCCGGAAGGCCTGACGGCGACCATCGACGGCACCTTGACGGACAAGACGAAGTTCACCACCCGCATTCTGCTTGACGACAACGTCCGTACCTTCCTCGACGACAATGGTGTAAAATTCTGGACGGCACCTCAGCCCAAAGCGTCCATCTGGATTCAGTTCTTGGAGTCGATCGTCCCGTTTTTGTTCGTGTTCATCGCGATGTTCCTCCTTTTCAACCAGGCGCAGGGCGGCGGCAGCCGGGTGATGAACTTCGGCAAGAGCCGCGCCCGGCTGTACACGGAAGAGAAGCGGAAAGTGACGTTCAAGGACGTGGCGGGCGCGGATGAGGAGAAGGCGGAACTGGAGGAGATTGTCGAGTTCCTCAAAGACCCGAAACGATTTTCCACGCTTGGCGCCCGCATTCCCAAGGGCGTGTTGCTGGTCGGGCCGCCAGGGACCGGCAAGACGTTGTTGGCCCGGGCTGTCGCAGGCGAGGCCGGGGTTCCGTTCTTCAGCATCAGCGGGTCCGACTTCGTGGAGATGTTTGTAGGCGTCGGCGCCTCCCGGGTGCGCGATCTGTTTGAGACCGCCAAAAAGAACGCTCCGTGCATCATCTTCATCGACGAGATTGACGCCGTCGGCCGGCACCGCGGCGCGGGTCTGGGCGGCGGACACGATGAACGCGAGCAGACGCTGAACCAGCTGCTCGTCGAGATGGACGGATTCTCCAGCAACGACGGCATCATCATCATCGCCGCCACGAACCGGCCCGACATTCTGGATCCCGCCTTGCTCCGCCCCGGCCGCATCGACCGCCAGATCATCGTGAACCGGCCTGACGTGAAAGGCCGCGAAGAAATCTTGCGCGTGCACGCCCGCAACAAGCCGTTGGCGGAGGACGTCCGTCTCGACGTGATCGCCAAACGAACGCCGGGTTTCACGGGAGCAGATTTGGAGAACGTGTTGAATGAGGCCGCCTTGCTCGCGGCCCGCAAACGGGAGTCGAAGATCACCAACACCGACATCGAAGAGGCCATCGATCGCGTGCTCGCCGGCCCCGAAAAGCGCAGCCGAGTGATCACTGAGAAGGAGCGGCGGCTGGTGGCGTACCACGAATCCGGCCACGCGGTGGTCGGCTACTACCTGCAGAACGCAGATACGGTGCACAAGGTCACCATCATTCCGCGCGGCATGGCGGGCGGCTACACCGTCACCCTGCCGAAGGAAGACCGGTACTTTATGACCCGACAAGAAATGCTCGACCGCATCTGCGGCCTGCTCGGCGGGCGCGTCGCCGAGGAGATTGTGCTCGGTGAGATCAGCACAGGCGCGTCGAACGACCTCGAGCGCGTGACGGCGATTGCCCGGCAGATGGTCACCGAGTACGGGATGAGCGAAAAGCTGGGGCCGATGCAGTTCGGCAGCCGGCAGGGCCAGGTTTTTCTCGGCAAGGACCTGTCCAGTGAACCGAACTACAGTGACCGGGTCGCGTACGAGATTGACGAGGAGATGAAGCGGATTATCGAGTCTTGTCACGAACGAACGCGGCAGATTCTGACGGAGCGTCGGGACAAACTGGAAGCTCTCGCCCAGCTTTTGCTGGAAAAAGAGACTGTCGATGAGACCGAGATTCGCGAACTGATGGAACGGAGTTGACCTCGAGCAGCGGCCTCGGGGTTTTTTGTGAGGTGATCGACGGTGGACACGATTCTCGTGGTGGACGTCGGCAACACGAATATCGTGCTCGGCGTGTACGAAGGCACGCGCCTGGCACATCACTGGCGGATTGCCACCGTGCGGGACCGTACGTCGGATGAGCTGGGAGTGCTGATCAAAGGTTTTTTTCAGGACCGGGGCTTCGACAGCCGCCGCTTGAACGGGATTGTGATCAGCTCGGTCGTGCCGCCGCTGATGCCGGCTCTGGAACAGACTTGCCGGGAGTACTTCGCTTGCGATCCGCTGATCGTCGGACCGGGCATCAAGACCGGGATGCCGATTCGCTACGAGAACCCGCGCGAGGTGGGTGCCGACCGGATTGTCAATGCGGTGGCCGCCATCCAGATCTACAAGCCGCCGCTGATCATCGTCGACTTCGGAACGGCGACCACGTTTTGCGTGATTGACGACCATGGCGAGTACTTGGGCGGCGTCATTGCCCCGGGCATCAAGATCTCAGCGGAGGCGCTGTATCAGCGCGCGGCCAAGTTGCCGCGCATCGAGCTGGTGGCGCCAAAGCAAGTGATTGGACGCAACACGGTGACCAGCATGCAGTCCGGCGTGGTGTACGGCTTTGTCGGTCAAGTCGACGGGATTGTCGAACGCATCCGGCAGGAACTGCCGCTGCCATACCGGGTGGTGGCAACCGGCGGGCTGGCTGAATTGGTCAGTCCGTATTCGCGCACCATTCAACACGTCGATCCGTATTTGACGCTCGAGGGCCTGCGGATTTTGTGGGAGCGCAATCGCCCTGCCGGCTGAAGCGGCGCGGATCTGGCAGGAGGCTTGCGGGAATGGCAGCGAGTGCAGATGATTACGCGATCCGCACGATGGCGCTGGACGGCCGGGCGCGCGCGTTCGCCTGCATCACCACCGGCTTGGTCAGCGAATTGCAGCGCCGGCACGGGCTGTGGCCAGTTGCCACGGCTGCGTTAGGACGCACTGCGTCCATCGCAGCCATGATGGGGATGATGCTCAAGGAGCAAGAACGGCTGACGGTGCGGGTGCGAGGGGACGGTCCGCTCGGCGCCATCACGGTCGACACCGATTCCAACGGCCACGTCCGGGGGTACGTGGAGAATCCGCACGTGCACTTGCCGGCGACGCCGACCGGCAAGCTGGACGTGGGCCGCGCCGTGGGGCGCGGGATGCTGTACGTGATCCGCGACATGGGCCTGCGCGACTATTACCAAGGCAGTTGTGCCCTCCAGACGGGCGAAATCGCCGATGATTTCACGTATTATTTTGCCGTGTCGGAGCAGGTGCCGTCGGCCGTCGGCGCTGGCGTACTGGTCGACGTTGACAACAAGGTGTTGACGGCGGGCGGGTTCCTCATTCAGTTGTTGCCCGGACATGTGCCGGAGGACGCGGATGAACTGGAGCGCCGGTTGGCCAAGGTGGGGAGTGTCACCAAACTGCTGCAGGAGGGAGTCACACCTGCCGGTTTGTTGGAACAGCTAGTCCCCGGCCCCACTGTGTTGGAGACGCGGCGGCTGTCATTTCGGTGCACGTGTTCGCGGGAGCGCCTGTCGGGCATCCTGCGTCAGCTGGGGGCGGCGGAGATTGAGGCGATGTTGCGGGAACAAGGCGGCGCCGAAGTGGTGTGTCACTTCTGCAGCACGGTGTATCGCTTCACAGCCGAGGAGTTGCAGGAACTGCTGAACGGCGCAGGGGGTGGGGACCATGCAGACTCTGGCTGAGGAGTCCGGAGCGCCGACAGGGTCTACGCCGGCGCGCACGCTGGTGATGGGCATCGTCAACGTCACGCCGGACTCGTTTTCCGATGGCGGCCGCTTCCTGCTGCCCGAGGACGCGCTGCGGCACGCTTGGCAATTGGTCGAGGACGGAGCGGACATCATCGACCTGGGTGCGGAGAGCACGAGGCCTGGTGCGACGCCGCTGCCGGCTGAGGAAGAATGGCGCCGTCTGTGCCCGGTTTTGGAGGTGTTGGGCCGGGAATGTCCCGTACCGGTCTCCGTCGACACCTACAAGGCGGACATTGCGGAACGCGCCCTGGCGCTGGGTGCGCGCATGATCAACGACGTGTGGGGCGGGTTGGCCGACCCGCGGATGTTGAGCGTGGTTGCCCGGGCGGGGTGTGAATACGTCTGGATGCACAACCGCCCGGAGCCGGCTGCCACCGACGCGTTTGCCGTGCTGGTGGCCGAGACCCAAGCGGGCATCAACCGCTGCCTGGAAGCGGGGATTCAGCCGGACAAGCTGTGGATTGACCCGGGTATCGGGTTTGGCAAGACGTATGAGCAGAACTTGGTCGTTTTGAAGCGGCTTTCCGAGTACACCCAGTTAGGATATCCGGTGCTGTTGGGAACCAGCCGGAAGAGCGTGATTGGCCGCACGCTGGGGGTGGGCGTGGACGGCCGGCTGGCGGGGTCGCTGGCCACCGTGGCGTGGGGCGTGCAGGCAGGTGTCCGCGCCGTGCGCGTGCACGACGTGCGCGACACGGTGATGACTTGCCGCATGGTGGAAGCGATTGTCCACGCGGCCGGGTAACGCGCCAGGCCCGTCTGGTCCCGGGCGTGCCCGGCCCGGCCTGGAGCGGGTGTACTTGGCTGTTGGGGCAAACCTCGGCGACCGTCTGCGTGCTCTCGACCTCGCCGTGCGGCGGTTGCGTGAGCTGGGGGAATCGTTCGCCTGTTCACCGGTGTACGAAACCGCTCCGGTGGGATACCTGGACCAGCCGGACTTTCTGAACATGGTTGTGCGTTTGGACACGCACTGCGGGCCGCGACAACTGCTCTGCCGGGTGCAGGACATCGAACGGGAGGCCGGCCGGACGCGCGGGATCCGCTTCGGCCCGAGGACGCTCGATGTCGACATCCTGCTGTACGGGAAGCGGTACGTTTGTTACCGGGACTTGCAGATCCCTCACCCGCGCATGTGGGAACGCGGGTTTGTGACGGTGCCTTTGGCAGACTTGGCTCCCGGCTTGCCGGCGCCCGGCGGGCGGACGGTTCGGGAGCTGGCGATGCACCATGCGGCGGGAGGCGGTATACGGTATGTCGGACGATTTTGGTAGACGGCTGCGGGCGTATCGCAAGTTGAAACACTGGACGCAGGCGGAACTGGCCCGGGAATTGGGCGTCAGCGTGGCCGTTGTAGGCTCCATGGAGCGCGGGACCAGGCTGCCTTCGCCAGAGATGGTCCGCCGGTTGACGGAGTTGTTGTCTGTCACCGAAGCGGAGTTGTTGGGAACCGGAAACTGTAAGTCACTACATGCGAAGTCGGGCGGTTAGTGCGAATGGCATGCGTTGACAACCCTGCAAGGGGTCTCTATAATTGCGCATAGACCCGAATATGAGGCAGGGCTGAAGGCACTGTCAGTACGCCGTACTGACAGTGTTTTCTGCAATCATACCGGGCATATCCGAAACTCGTCGCGGCATATGTATGTGGCACCGAATGAAAGCGTTGACGTTTACGGAATAAAGGAGCGAAATCTGAATGGCGGAAAAAGAAGTGTTGCTTACTCCCGAGGGTTTGCAAAAGCTCGAGGAAGAACTGGAACACCTGAAAAGCGTGAAGCGGCGCGAAGTTGCCGAACGCATAAAGCTGGCCATCAGTTACGGTGACCTGAGTGAAAATTCCGAGTATGAAGACGCCAAAAATGAGCAGGCGTTCATCGAAGGGCGGATCGCCACGCTCGAGAAGATGTTGCGGAATGCCCGGATCATTCAGGAAGACGAGGTCAATACCGACGTGGTCAGCATCGGATCGACCGTCCGTCTGAAAGACCTTGAGTTCGACGAGGAGGTTGAGTACACTATCGTCGGCTCGGCCGAAGCGGATCCGGCGAGCAACAAAATCTCAAACGAATCGCCGGTCGGACGGGCGCTGCTCGGCAAAACGGTCGGTTCGACCGTGGATGTGGCTGTGCCGGCGGGGACGCTCCAGTTTCAGATCCTCAACATCAAGCGTTGACGGGATCCAGTGACAGAGCTGTAGAACCCTTGAAGGCACCTACGGACGAGCGGGTATGGGTACCACACCCCTCGTCCCTTTCTCATGTGGTCGGACAAGTTCGGTTGGAGAGGTGTCCATGGAGCAACAGGCGCTGTGGGAAACGCGGGTTAAGAAGTTGGACGAACTGCGCGCACTTGGGGTCGATCCGTTCGGCCACCGCTACGAAGTCACGCACCACGCTGCCGACATCTTGGCGTTCGCAGGGGATAAGTCGAAAGAGGAGTTGGACGAATCCGCGCTCCGCGTGCGCGTGGCGGGTCGCTTGGTGGCCAAGCGGGGCCACGGGAAAGCCGGATTTGGCGTGATTCAGGACCGCACGGGCACAATTCAGGTGTACGCCAAGGTGGACGTGCTCGGGGAATCGGCGTACGACGTGTTCCGGCTGTTGGACCTCGGCGACATTGTCGGCGTGGAAGGACCTGTGTTCCGCACAAACCGCGGCGAGGTCACTGTGCTGGCGGAACGGCTCGACGTGCTGGCCAAGGCGCTGCGTCCATTGCCGGAGAAGTGGCACGGCTTGAAGGACGTCGAGACACGCTATCGGCAACGCTACCTCGATTTGATTGCCAACCCGGAGGTGCGGGAGACGTTTATCGCGCGTTCCCGGATCGTGCAAGCGCTGCGCCGGTTCCTCGACGACCGGGGGTTCCTGGAGGTGGAGACGCCCACCCTCCATGTGGTGGCGAGCGGTGCGCACGCGCGGCCGTTCACCACGTACCATCACGCGCTCGACTTGTCCCTGCACCTGCGGATTGCACTGGAGTTGCACCTGAAGCGGTTGATCGTCGGCGGGCTGGAGCGGGTGTACGAAATCGGGCGGGTGTACCGGAACGAAGGCATTTCCACGAAGCACAACCCGGAGTTCACGATGCTGGAGTTGTACCAGGCGTATGCGGACTTCCACGACATGATGGATCTTACGGAAGCGATGATTCGCCAAGTGGCCGACGAGGTGAAAGGCACTCTGACGCTGCCGTACGGCGAGCATACCATTGACTTGTCTCCTCCCTGGCCGCGTCGGCACATGGTCGATTTAATTCGGGAACATACCGGCGTGAACTTCTGGGATGTCGACTCCACTGAGGAGGCTCGCCGCTTGGCCGAGTTGCACCACGTGGCGATCACGCCCTCGATGGAGTTCGGCCATATCGTCAACGAGTTTTTCGAACAGCGCGTCGAGCACACGCTCATCCAACCGACATTTGTTTACGGACATCCGGTCGAAATCTCGCCGTTGGCCAAGAAAAGCCAAGACGACCCGCGCTTCACGGACCGTTTCGAGCTGTTTGTCGTCGGGCGCGAGCATGGCAACGCGTTCTCCGAGTTGAACGATCCGCTCGACCAGCGTGAACGCTTTCTGAAACAGATGGCTGAACGGGCTGCAGGGAACGAAGAAGCGCAAGCGCTTGACGAAGATTTTTTGACGGCGATGGAACACGGCATGCCTCCGACTGGTGGCCTCGGCATTGGCGTGGACCGGCTCGTGATGTTGTTGACAAACCAACCTTCGATTCGGGATGTCTTGCTGTTTCCGCTGTTGCGATCCCGTCCGGAAGACGAGGCTTGAGACCCACCGGCAAGGTTGCGGTCAAAGGTGAGTAATACCAGTTGATCACGGGGATTGTGCGTGCTATATTAGCAGATGTCGCCGCGGCCGCGGCGGGCCGCAGCCCGGCCGGGGTGGCCGCGAGGGTTCCTTGAAAACTGAACACGCCCG
>JADGIC010000071.1 GCA_019683615.1 Alicyclobacillaceae bacterium
AAAAAGCGGCGCACCCGCAAAGGCGGTGCGCCCATCGATAGGGGTAAAGGGTTACTTTGAGTGTAACACCGTCCGCGCAGGCGGACATGAGCCTTTTGGGCAAACCGGCCTGGGACTTTTGCGACCTCGCATACCGGCGCCATACTCAGAGGTTCTGCGTTTTCACCACCGTCTCGGTCCGGTACAACACCTTCGAGTACGGCGGTACCGACTCTGTGATCCACGCGTTGCTGCCGATCACGCTGTGGTGACCGATCACCGTGTCGCCGCCGAGCACGGTCGCGTTCGCGTAGAGGACCACATGGTCTTCCACCGTCGGGTGCCGCTTCGTTTTGCGCACCATGAGCCCGTTTTCGTCGCGGGGAAAATACAGCGCGCCCAGCGTCACCCCTTGGTAGATCTTCACGTGATTGCCCACGACGGCTGTCTCGCCGATGACGATGCCGGTCCCGTGATCAATCATGATACCGCGCCCGATGCGCGCTCCCGGGTGCAGGTCAACACCGGTCAACTGGTGTGCGTGTTCCGTCATCATACGCGGGAGCAAAGGGATGCCCAGTTCGAACAACACGTGCGCCAGCCGGTACACGCTCAGCGCGAGAAGACCGGGGTACGTGAGAATGACCTCGTCGCAACTTGTCGCCGCCGGATCCCCGTTGTACGTCTCCACCACGTCTTCAAACAACATCTCCTGCAGCTCGGGCAGGCGCTCTATCACCGCGTCGGCCTTCTCCTCCGCGTGCCGCCTGGACACCACTGCCGCACCGTCGTCCATGCAGCGCTGGAACACCGCGCGGTGAATCTGCTCGGCGAGTACCTCCCGCAGCTCTTCCAGCCACTGGAGCACCGAATCAGCCGAACAAGGCGAATAATAATTCGGGAGCAGGACCCGCCGCGCAATGCGCAGCATGCGGTCAATCTCGTCCGCTTGCGGGTAGCAGGATCTCCCCTGGAACCAACGGCGGCTGTTTTCGCACAGTTGCCGTGCAATCTGTTCCTTGGTCGACATCGACATCAAACCGTCAGCCCTTTCTGGATCATCCGCCTTCGTCACGGTCCCGCCCCACCCCATCCGGTCCGCCTGCACCAGGCGCCGCGGTTGACACCCCGCACCCGGCAGCGGTACAGTACAGCCTGAGAACGGTTTGGACACCTGACGACTTAGACCCCTGTGGAGTTGATCCTCGCGGATGGAATGGGATTCGGCGGAACGGGCCTCGTCTCTTCGCTGCTCCATCGACAGGACGCAGCTCGTCACACTCTTACACGGCCAGAACTTCCGCTTGACCCGTGAACGGGAAGCCGTCCTCCGCCTGTTCGTGCAAGCGGGCAAAATGCTCACGCCCGCCCAACTGCACGAACTGGCCCGCCGGCAAACCGTGCACGTGGGGCTAACCACAGTATATCGACTGCTGGAAGTCCTGACAAAGGTGGGATTGGCCACGCCGTTTCTGCTCGACGGCAGTGTGTACTACACTTTTTGTCATCAACCCCACCACCACCATTGTATCTGCTTGTCCTGCCACGCGGTACAGGATATTTATGAATGTCCGACGCCGATGCAACCGCCGGGAGAGTTTGCAGTCGCCTACCACCGGGTGGATTGGTTTGGCATCTGCAAACAGTGTTCAACCGCCCAGGGCGGCTTCCCGGACGGCTGAATCTCCGCACCGCATGAACATGGGCAGCGGGCCCGTCGACAGTGGGCGTTCATGACGGCGAACAAGCGCCGCCAGACCGACTCAGGCGGCGCCAGCGCACGCCCCGCCGTTTTCCCGGCTTCACATCCGACCACCGCACACCGTGTAGAGAAGCAACAGGTTCAGGCCGGTCACCACGCCGGTGATGGCCACAGCCAGCCCGTTCATCCACGGCCGGTTGACCAGGTTCCCCATTAACTGCCGGTTTTTTGTGAACGCGACCAACGCCACAAGCGGCGCCGGCAGCGCCAGGCTCAGGACGACCTGGCTCATGATGAGAGCGCGCATCGGGTCAATGCCGACGGCAATCACGGCCAAAGGCGGCACCATCGTCACCAGCCGCCGCACCCACAGAGGCACGGTGAACCCGACAAAGCCTTGCATAATCGCCTGCCCGGCCATCGTGCCCACCGCCGAACTGGAGAGCCCGGAGGCGAGCAGGGAGGCGAGGAATACCCCGGCAGGGGCAGGTCCCAACAGCGGCGTGAGCGTCTGGTACGCTTGCGCGAGGGTCGCCACCGACGTGTGGCCGGTCGCATGAAAGACAGACGCGGCCATGTACACCATCGCCAGGTTCACCAGCCCGGCCAGCGACATCGCGAGGATCACGTCCATCCGCTCGTACCGGTACAACCGCACCCGCTCGCGGCTCGACTCGGGAACGATGCGGCCTTTGGTCAGCCCGGAGTGCAGGTAGATGGCATGCGGCATCACAGTGGCACCGACGATGCCGACGGCGAGCAACACGCTGTCCGGCCCGCCCAGCCAAGGCGTCACCGAGTGAACCATGACGGCCCGCCAATCCGGCCGCGAAAACGCTGACTCCGCAACATAACACAGGGCGATGACGCCCAGCAAGGACCCCACAAACGCTTCCACCGGGCGGAATCCGTAGCGCTCCAGCGTCAGTACCCCGTACGTCGCCAACGCTGTGACGAAGGCGGCCACCCACATCGGCATGCCGGTCATCAGGTTCAACGCCAGCGCAGCTCCCAGAAATTCGGCGAGGTCCGTTGCCATCGCGGCGACCTCCGCAATCGCCCACAGCGTCACCGTCAGCCACCGCGGCAGCCGCTCCCTGCACAGCTCGGCGAGACTGCGCCCGGTGGCGATGCCCAGCTTTGCGGACAGGTTCTGCATCACCATCGCCATCAGGTTGGCCAGGACGACCACCCACAACAGGCGGTATCCGTACGCGGCGCCGCTGCCGATGTCGGTCGCGTAGTTGCCTGGGTCGACGTATGCGATGGCCGCTATCAAGGACGGCCCGATAAACGGGAGAAAGCCCCGGATCCCTTTTCGCTTGCCCTTCAGCGCGAGCCGGCCTTCTCGGACCACGCGCCGCTCGCGGCTGACAGTCGCATCGGCCGCCGGTTCTGGTACAGCGAACTGACTCACGGCCGGACCCCCTCTCGGAAAGTTGCACGGACGACAATGTTTTTCCCCTAGGAAACTTTCTGTGGCCATTATATTCTTTTTTGGAGGGAAATGTGAATCCGACGCCGACGCCGCCGCCTGCCCCGCGGACCGAAAGGCGCCCGCGGCACTTGCTTCGCTGGTCGCGCGGACGTATGATTCTGGTGAATTCCCGCAGCGCAGACGTCGATACACCGGGAAAGGAAGGCTTGCTGGATGAACTCGTTCGACCTTCGCCTGTTCCAGGCCCTCAACCAACACGCCGGACAGACCCCCGTCCTCGACCCCGTCATGAAGGTGGCTGCCCACTACGCGTTGGAGATCTACGCGGTCCTGTTCATCGCTGCCTGGTTCATACTGCCCCGGCGCGACGGCGAGCGCCGCCACGCGCTCGTGGTGGCGGTGGCTGGCGCCGTGCTCGCCCTGCTGGTCAACGCCGTGATCGGCGCCGTCTGGTACCGCCCGCGGCCGTTCGTGGCCTTGCACGGCGTGCACCAGCTGATCCCGCACCCTTCTGACGCGTCGTTCCCGAGCGACCACACCGCGGGCGGCTTTGGCTTGGCCAGCGCAAGTTGGGGCAAGGCGGCCCGCTGGCTGAGCTGGACGATCACGCTGCTGTCGCTGCTGGTCATGGTGGCTCGCGTCTACGTCGGCGTCCATTGGCCGACGGATGTCATCGGCGGCATGGCCGTTGGTATTGTCTGCGGGCGCGTCGCGCACCTGTTGTCGCGGCCGCTGCGCGTGATCACCAACATCGGGCTGCGGCTGTTCCGCATGGGGCCGTTCAGCCCGCGCCACTCCTTGAGCCGGCACTGAACGCGCGCGGCCGGTGCAGCGCCGGCGTGGCCACAGTCTCTCCGCCGGTACCGGCAGCCAGCGGCCGCAGAGGGAGGTTTTGCGGTTGGACTTCGACAGCTTTCTGAACGCTCATCGAGCGGATCACCTCGAACGCCTGCAACAGTTTCTCCGCTACCCCAGCATCAGCGCGCTGTCGGAACACAAGGCAGACGTCCGGGCGTGTGCTGAGTTCGTCGCCCGGGAAGCGGCCCGCGCCGGACTGGAACACGTACAAATCCTGGAGACCGACGGGTATCCCGTGGTGTACGCAGATTGGCTGCATGCGCCCGGCAAGGCGACCGTCCTGGTGTACGGCCACTACGACGTACAGCCGGTCGATCCGCTCGACCAGTGGCACACCCCGCCGTTTGACCCGCTCATCCGCGACGGCCGCATCTACGCCCGCGGCGCCAGCGACGACAAGGGCCAGGTGTTCATGCACCTGGCTTCCTTCGAAGCACTGCTGAAGACGTCCGGCAGCTTGCCCGTCAACGTTAAACTGTGTATCGAGGGCGAAGAAGAAATCGGGTCTCCCCACCTGGCGGGGCTGTTGGCACAACAACTCGACCGGTTTCGCGCAGACGCCGTGGTCATCTCCGACACCACCATGCTCGGCCCGAACCGGCCTGCTGTGTGTTACGGGTTGCGCGGGCTGGCGGGCCTGCAGATTGACGTGCGCGGACCGGCGCACGACCTGCACTCCGGGTTGTATGGCGGCGGTGTGCAAAACCCGATTCACGCGCTGGTGGAATTGCTCGCGTCCATGCACCGTCCCGACGGCCGCGTGGCCATCGAGGGATTCTACGACGACGTGGCGCCGGTGTCGGACGAGGAGCGGCGCGCTCTTGCAGAACTGGGCGCGGACGAAGCGGCCATCGCCGCAGACCTCGGCGTCCCAGCCCTGTACGGTGAAGCGGGGTACTCGTTCACGGAACGCACCTGGATCCGGCCGACCCTCGAGGTCAACGGCATATACGGCGGTTTTCAGGGCGAGGGGACGAAGACTGTCATTCCAGCCACGGCCCATGCCAAAATCACCTGCCGGTTGGTTCCGAACCAAGACCCCCTTCGCATCCTGGACCTCGTCGAACAACACGTCCAGCGCCACACGCCACCCGGCGTGACCGTCTCGGTTACCCGCCGGGAAACCGGCAAGCCGTACGTGACGCCTTTTGACCATCCGGTCATCCGCGCCGCGGCCCAGGCGTACGAAAGGGCGTACGGTACAGCGGCCAGTTTCACGCGCATGGGCGGGTCGATCCCGATTGTCGAGACGCTCGACCGGCTCCTGCAGGCACCGGTGGTGATGATGGGCTTCGGCTTGAACGACGAAAATTTCCATGCTCCGAACGAGCACTTTTCGTTGGAGAACTTCGACAAAGGCATGCGTGCACTGTGCCACTTGTGGAAGGGCCTCGCAGACTGGCGACCGTGACGCTGCACAGCGGCCCTGGCCGAGACCAGACGTAGGCCTGGGGGTAAAAAATCAAGCGGCCGGCGTTGCATCACTGCAACCACCGGCCGCCCTCCCGATCCCCGCACAGACCGCAGCGACAGGACAGATTCCCATCGGCAGCGTCCCGCCGCCACTGGGCGCGGACCTAACTCATCGCTCGAACTGGCGGTTGATCTCCTCTTCCACATAAGGGTTGAGGATGCGCAGGTGCGTCCCCTTCATCCCCAGCGAGCGACTCTCGATGGTACCGGCACTTTCCAGCTTGCGGATGCTGTTGACGATGACCGACCGGGTGACCCCGTGTTCGTCCGCAATCTGGCTGCTGACGACGATGCCGTCCGGCGACTCCTTGACCGCATCCACAAGGTACTTGGCCGCCTGCAGCTCCGAAAAGCTGAGCGACTCCACTGCCAGGTGAGCCAGCGCCCGCTGCCGGCTCTCTTCCTCTTTGCCTTTCTGGCGCGCGTGCACTATCTCGAGTGCGACAATGGTGGCGCTGTATTCGGCGAGGATCAGGTCCTCTTCCGTGAACGGCTCGGCGGTGCGGGCAAACATCAGTGTGCCCTGGCGCTCCCGCGCACCCACCACCGGCGCGATGGTGATGTACTTTGACCGGAACGACTCGTTCTCTTCTGGAGAGAACACCAGGAATGGTTCCTTGTCCTGGATGTTTGCGACGGTCTGCTCAATGCGCAGCAGGTGCTTGTTGAAATCGCCGGGGAACCGCTGTTCCTTGGTCATCATGTCGAGCCATTCGTCGGTCAGCGAGTGTTCGGCGACACCATACCCTAGAATCTTGCCCTTGCGTCCCACGATGTACACGTTGCACGACATTACCCGGCTCAAAAACTCGGCGACTTCGTGAAAGTCCACATGCTCGTTGGAAGCCCGCAACAACTGCCCGAGTTCTTGCACTTTCTGTAACAGCTTCAACGCCCATTCTCCTAACGTTTGAAAATCAAACCAGAGTCGTTCCCGTCCCAATGGAATACTCTATCACAGTCTTTCCTGTGTGAAGGGGTTTAATTTTGAACAGTTTTACACACTTGCACACGATCCCGCACGCTCACCCGCCGCCCGCTCATCCACACAGGATTGCCCAAACGATTGGAAAAATTTCATCCACGCCAAAACAGTGCGTGTCCGCCAGCCTCTCAGGCCGACACGTCCGCCGTGCGGGACTCCGGCACAATCCGCACCAGCGACACCAACCCGTTGAGCAGAGGGACGGCATCTGTCAGTCTTGCGCCACATGTCAGCGCCATTCGCCGGATGTCGTCCTCCCGCAGCATCTGGTGCCGGCTGGCAGCCGTCGACCACGACAGCAAGCTGTCGCGGTCAAAGTGGCTCAAGCCGTGGCGATCGCAGTACTGCCTGGCGGTCCACGGGTTCATCGCACCTGACGGATTGAGCAGGATCACCTGGCCGCTGGGGCTGCACACGCGAATCAACTCCCGCAGCGGTGGTTCGCGTTCCTCAAACAAGAACAGCAAGTCGACGCAGGTGACAAGGTCGAACGAAGCGTCCACAAACGGCAAGCGGCGAATGTCTCCGACCATGAACGTGACGTTGTCAATGCCGAAGTCCTCTGCGTTGAGCTGCGCGCGGCGAATCATGCTTTCGGAGATGTCGACACCAGTTGTCCACCGGGACCGCTGTGCCAACTGCAGGGTGAACCATCCCGGGCCGCAACCCACGTCGAGGGCAACGTCTTGGTCAGACGGTCCAATCCAGTGAATCAGCGTCCGCTGCAAGGAGCGGCTCCAGCCAGTCTGGCCCACCATGTCGAAGAAGTCCACGAAATCATTCAATCCAGGCACGCCTTTGCCCTCCTTTCATACCGGCGCCCAACGCCGCGTACACATGAGAGGGACAAGACTCCTCGCCCCCGTCTGCGCGCGAACTGGAAGCGTCCTTGCCGCCGCGATGGCGTTGGCCCGCGCCTTCCCGGTGACGGCCTCGCCGTAAATGCTGGCCTTGTTGCTGTCCACAACGTCATTGGGGGTCATTGTTCCCGTCCTCGAGGAAACTGGCCAGATTCGCACTGCATACGGCCAAACCTTGCTGCTCTCGGGGCTTGTCGCCGACCTCGTGACGATGCTGCTTGTCTTGCTGTACCTCGGGGCTTGGCACGCCCACGGTATGGCCGACTGGGCCGGCACCCTCGCGGTCATCCCCTTCGCTCTTGCCGTCTGGCTGTGCATGCGCTGGTTGCGCCGCCACCCCTGGCGATCCCGCTGGGCTGGCGACGTTTCGTCACGCACGCGGGGAGCCGTCGCGCTGCTCGCCGCGGTCTGCGTGATCGCCGACTGGACGGGGGCTGAACCCATCCTCGGCGCGTTTCTGGCCGGGATTGTGGTGGCGGCCGTCCCGTTTGCCTGGAAGGACCGGTTGCGGGATTACTGCCACGGCCTCGGCTACGGCTTCCTCATCCCTGTATTCTTCCTGTCGGTGGGCTTGCATCTGCAGGTGTCCGCCTTTCGCAACGCGGACACCTGGTTGTGGATCCCCGCCTTGACCGGCACCGCGTTTGCCGTAAAGGTGATCCCGGCCTGGTGGCTGCTGCGCCCCTTCGGACGCCGGGCCGCCGCCGCAGCCGGCACCCTGCTGTCGTCGCGCTTGAGCTTGGTGGTCGCTGCTGCCGGACTGGCAGCCCAGGCCGGCGCCATCCCGGACGCCTTGGCGCAAGCCATGGTCGTCGTCGCCCTCATCACCTGTCTCACCGCGCCGGTCGTCTTCCTGGCGCTGGCGTGAACGGTCACATCAGGAAGCCCGCGGGCGTGCCCAAGCCGGCGGCACAGCCAGCCCGCGCCGCCATCCGGCAGCCAGTCCCGTCCGACCTGTTGGTGCCTGCCTGAGTGCCGCAGTCCGCCCTGCTCACCGGCCACTCTGGGCGTCCAGCCGGTCCAGCACCATCGAGTACCCGTCCGACCCGTAGTGCAAACAGCGCTTGACGCGGCTGATGGTCGCTGTGCTGGCGCCCGTTTCCGCTTCAATCTGGTGGTAAGTATACCCTTTTCTCAACATTCGAGCAACTTCCAAACGCTGCGCCAGCGACCGGATCTCTCCAACGGTGCACAAGTCGTCGAACAACCGGTAACACTCATCGACCGTTCGCAGGCTGAGGATGGCTTCGAACAATTGGTCCACGGTGCGGTCGCGCAGTTTGTCCAACTGCATCCGGGTCACCAGTCTCCTTCCTGTCGGGAACACGTGGACATTATACCCTATGCCTGCGCTCAGCGCCGCAGCGTTTCCACGACTTCGAGAATGTGGTCCAACTCCGCCAGCCGTTGCCGGAGCTCTCTTTGACGCTCTTCCGGTGCCTCGCGGCACTCTTCCAGCAACTGCTTTCTGCGCCGATTCAGCGCTCTCACCACCTGGCGGATGGCGTCACGGTAACCTATCTCCTCCTCGGTCGACAATCCCCATTCCCCCTGGTCCCCAACAGTCTGCACTACCTCCATCCTACCACAGCCGTCCCTGGCGATCGCCGGCATCCAGGCCGGACCGCCGCCCGTGGCTTGACCGGACGTCCACACCGTGTCCCGCATCCGCTCTTCCGCGATGCCCAGCCAATAGCAGCTAGCCGTCGCCCTGCGCAATTGGCGGCACGACTCCGCCCGCACCCAGGCTTCCACCACCAGCGCACGGGCCCGGTCGGTCTTCCGCCACGCACCCGCGTACGCATCCGCGTACACCGGTCCGCGGGCAGATGTGGTCCTCGGCACTGACCAGCGCCAAGCCGTCCACAGCAGCTCCTCAGCCCGTACGTGGTCGCCGGCGTGGACGGCGGCGTACGCCTGGTAGACCAACGATTCAAACGGGGTCAGCACGTCCGCTGCCGCCAACCCGGCGCGCACCTCATCCACCCGGCCGCCCAAAACCGCCGCCCACAGCCGCTCCCGCAGCCCGTCCCGCCGGCGCCACGAGCGCCACTCGTCGAGCAGCTCCCCGGCGTCGACCGACAGCCGCTCCGCCAACCGGCACAGCGTCCGCTCTGACGGCAGGATGCGCCCGCGTTCCACTTGGCACAACGTGCTCTGACTGACAATGCCCTTCGCCAGCTGCGCCTGTGTCAGCCCGCGGCAACGGCGCAGGCGGGCCAAGCGCAGCCACGGTGGCTCTGTCATACGGACTCCCCTGGGTTGCCGGGCGGCCGGCCATCCCCGCCTCCCGGATCACCTGGCTCGCCGTCTGGTGAGCCGGATGGCTTCCGCCAGACCCCGGACTCCCCTTGCGAGGCGGCGTCGGACCCGTCCCAAAGCGCGCTCAAGGGCACCCCCAGCGCCGCGGCCACGCGTTCCAGTTTCACGATGTTGTGGCCCCTGACCCCGGCTTCGATTGCATAAATGTAGCTGACCGACACGCCAGCCCGCCGCGCCAACTCGCGCACGGTGAGTTTCTGTGCCGAACGGTAGTGCCGAACCCGACCAGCGAGGTGGTTCATGTCAGCGCCCTCCCACACTCAATCCGTCTTCTTCTATTGTGTAAATTATATTTGAAGGTGTCTGCGATTGGAAAATATTTTTTCGCGATTGAATAAAGATCATCAGGAGTTGATTTGGATGAGCTGCGAAGTTGCAAGAGGTGCAACGTGCAGGGCGGCGATGTGGCCCAGTTGTGTTCGGCGCGATCCGCCGTTCTTCGCTGATTTCGCTTATAATGGACGCGCACGCAGGGAGCGGCCCCTGCCGGCGGTTCGCGTTCCCGGCCGGAGCGCTCCGGCAGGCACCGTTCCCGGCGGGGAGGAGGATGGGAATGGCTGACGAGGCCCCCACGAACCGTTCGTCGTCCGCACGCGCCGTACGACTGCAGCCTCTGACGGCCGCTCGCATCCACCGGTTGTGGCAAGCCGGCGCCGGCGATCCGCACTGGCCCTTGGCCGACCGGAGCGAACGCGCGTTCAGGCGGTTGGCCGAGGAGGCTGCGGCGGCCGAAGCGTTCGGCTGTGGCTGGATGCGGGCCGTAGAGACGAGTTGTGGAGACAAGTGGATGATCGCCGGCTTGGTCACGGCGCGCATCCCGGACACGGAATGGCTGCCGACGGGGGTCACGGCCTGCGAGTGTGGCACGTACCTGTTGCCGCCATTCCGCGGAACCGGGATTCACGTGTCTGTCAAAGATGCGCTGTTGGAGTTGTGCTGGGACACGTGGGATTGCGAATGGTGCCTGTTCGTCGTGCCCGTATCCAACCCGGCAGCACGGCGGGCGCTGGCGAAGCTGCCGTGGCCCGTCCGCCGCAGCGGCAGCGACGCCGGCACGCCAGACTTCGCACGGTTGGGCAAGCGCCGGGCCTGGGAAACGGGGGAAGCTTGCGAGGTGTTTGCCGTCCGGCGGAACGATTGGATGCGCCTAGATGGGCGGCGCTGGCGTGAGGGCCCGGCCGCTCGCTCCGCCGCAGCATCCGCGCGGGCGCCTTCGCACGGCCCGGACGCTGCTCACACGCCTTGATAACCGGTGATCCGTTGAAGCCACACCGTGATGTCCGCCAAGCGGCCCGTGACCACGAGGACGCCGGTGGCAACCAGCAACCATCCGCCGAATCGGGCGATGCGCTCCGTGTACGGAGTCAGCCTGCGCACCGAGGCCAGCGAGACAGCGAGGAACAAAAACGGAAGTGAAAAGCCGAGCGCGTACGTGAGCATGAGGCGGATTCCCCACTCCGGGTGACTGACGATGAGAGTCAACACCGACGCCAACACCGGACCGATACAAGGCGTCCACCCGGCCGCAAAGGTGATGCCGACCAAGGCCGAGCCGGCGTACCCGAACCGCCGGAGACCGGCGACCGGCAACCGCCGTTCCTGCATCAGCCAAGGGATCTGCACGACGCGGGCCATGAACAAGCCCATGGCGATGATCAGGACACCTCCGGCCAAGCGCACCCACTGCCGGTACGCGAGCAGCCACTGGCCGACCGCGGTCGCCCCCCACCCGAGCATCACGAACAGCACGCACAACCCGCCACAAAAACACAGCGCGTGCAAAAGCGCCCGCAGCCGGAGCGCGGCAGGCACTGCCAGGGCCGACCCGTGTGGGCGCAGCGACACGCCGCTGATGTACGCGAGATAGGACGGAAACAAAGGCAGCGTGCAGGGTGACAGGAACGACACCACCCCTGCCCAGAATGCCAATCCCAGCGAGACAGACGCCCCGTCCACGGTTCCACCTCCATCCGCCGCCCGGCGCGCACGGCCCGGCCCGCGAAAGTCGCACTCGAATGAACCTCGAATGAATATAGCATCCGGCGAAAGGGGTTGCAACGCCATACCGGGCTGCTGTCCGTGTCAAGCTTCGGTAGGGGAGACCTCACCGTTCGCTGTGCCTACGCAACTGTCAGTGGCGATCGCGCCAGCTCACGGAGCACATACTTCACC
>JADGIC010000072.1 GCA_019683615.1 Alicyclobacillaceae bacterium
GGGGAGAACAGGCGGGAGGTGGCGGAGCGTTGACGGAGGGAACGGTGGAACAAGGGGTGCGACGCACCAAGCAACAGGCCGCGGCGAAGGGCGCGCCACCCCTGGCGGGGGCGGCGGAAAGCGCATGCGCCCGGCGGGGCGTGCGGCCAGAGTTTCCCGACCGGGTCGATCACGCCGTCACCCGCTGGCTGGTCCGCCGCTGGGGCCGGTCCGCCTCTCTGGACGCGACGATGGCGGTATGGGCGGAGTGGACGCCCGTCGTGCTGATGATGCTGATTGTCGCGGCGTCGCTCGGCCTGGGCGTGCCGCCCGCACGCCGCCCGGGCGCGCTGGCGGACGCGCTCACGGCGGTGGCGGCGGCGGTGTGCGGACGCCTGTTGAACGAACCGGTTACCCGCTGGGCGCGTCGGCCGCGCCCCTTTGAGCAGTTGGGGCTGCGGCCGTTGCTTGGCCACCCGGCGGGCGATTCGTTTCCGAGCAACCACGCGACAGGCGCCTTCGCTCTGGCGGTCAGCCTGTGGCCGGTGCCCGGTTACGGGTGGGTGGCCTTGGGGCTCGCCATCCTGTTGTGCGTATCGCGCGTGTACACCGGTCTGCACCACGCCAGCGACGTCGTCGCTGGCGCCCTGCACGGCACCGCCTGCGCGTGGCTGGCGGCGTGGGTCGGCCGCTGGCTGTTCGGTTGGCCTTCCTGAACGGCCCGCTGCACGGGGGTGCATAGGTGGCCTCCCGATGGAACACGGTACAACAGTCGGAATTTGTTGCATTAAAGGGCGTGTGGCTGGATGAGATGGAAGCGGATGAGCCGGGCAGGTGTCGCGGCGACGGTGGCGGGCGTGATCGCGTGGGCGGGGGGATGGCCCCCTGGCGCCGGTCGACAGGCGGCGCCGGCGGTGGCGCTCGCACAGACGTCGGTGCGCGTCACCCTCCGGGACGGGCGCATTACGCCCGGGTTCATGTCGGCACGGCTGAACGAGCGGGTGGACCTCACGGTGGTGAACGCGGGCCAGCGCGTGCACAATCTCGTCATCCCCGACTTTTACATCTTCACACCGAACCTCAACCCGGGTGAACAGGTGAGCGTGTCGTTCACGCCGGACAAAACCGGCAGCTTTCCGTACTACTCAGACACCGGCGGCCGGCCGGAGCGGGGGATGCAAGGGACGCTGCGGGTTGCGGGCGGGGCGGCGCACACGTGGCGGGCGCTGCCGCTGGTCGGGCAATCGGCTACAATGGGAGCGAAGGGCTGGCAGTGAAGCAGTGAAGCCGAGGGGAGGATCGGAGATGGTCATGCAGGTGACGGCCGATTGGCTCGGGAAGCGACACTTTCAAGTTGTGGGCCCGTCCGGGCACGAGGTTCACATCGACGCTCGCGAAGAGGATGGCGGTGAAGGGCAGGGCAACCGCCCGATGGAACTGTTGTTGATGGGCTTGGCAGGCTGTACCGGGATCGACGTGACACTTATTCTCGAACGCATGCGCCAGCCGCTGGAGCGCTTGCAAATTGAGGCGACGGGAACGCGGCGGGAGGAGTACCCGCAGGCGTTCACGGAAATCCACCTGACGTACCGGATGGAGGGGGACGTCCAACCGGAGAGGGCGTGGCGCGCCATCCACTTGAGTGAAACGAAGTACTGTTCGGCCTCCGCTTCGCTGCGCGCGACTATCGTGCCGCATCTCGTCCTGAACGGCAAAGAGGTGCCGCGACCCGTTGAGCTGCACGGCGACGAGCCGTAAAGCGGGGAAAGGGCGGGAAGCGCTCGTTGGCTTTGGGGGATGCCTCCCCGCAGCGTCCGGGGAGGCAACGGCCGGGCACCCCACACCAGCTCGGGGCGCCGCCGCCAGCGCGGTCCTCGCTCCTTGCGTCCCGGCGGGTCGGTGTGGGTGCCACTCGGGCCGCGGTTCAGCCCGGCGGCCAACCGAGTTGACGCCCGCCAAGCAAGTGGTAATGTAGGTGTTGAACGGTCTGCTGGGCGTCCCAGCCGACGTTGGTGACCAACCGGTACCCACTTTCTGCGACGCCGACTTGCCGGGCGACCTGCTTCGCCAACAAATGGAGGGCGCCGATGAGCGGAGCGTCACTGTCCGCGATGTCGTTAGCCGATGCGATGTGCTTTTTGGGAATGAGCAGGACGTGAACGGGCGCCTGCGGCCGGATGTCGCGAAAGGCGAGCAGTTCGTCCGTCTCTGCCACTTTGTCGGACGGGAGTTCACCGGCTACTATTTTACAAAAAATACAATCTTCCACCAAACCACCTCCGTCGCGCCCATTTCCCACTATCATACAACGTCTTTCCAGAGAGGGGAAGTTTATGCCGGCCATCGCCTATGTGAACGGGCAGTTTGTGGACTTTGCCGAGGCGGTTGTGCCCGCCGAGGACCGCGGCCACCTGTTCGGAGACGGGGTCTACGAGGTCGTCCGCGTTTACGGCGGCCGCCCGTTTCTGTTACCGTGGCACCTGGAGCGCCTGGGGCAGAGCTTGGCGGCTGTGGACATAGTGAATCCGCACAGTGAGCACGAGTGGGTGGCGTTGATTGGGGAGGCTGTGCGCCGCAGCCAGGAGGCGGAGGCGACTGTGTACTGGCAGGTCACGCGGGGAGCGGGGCCGCGCAGCCACGCCTTCCCGGCGGGAGCGCCTCACGTCACGTTGATCGTCCGCCCGTTCACCCCCTCCCCGGCATCTCAAGCAACCGCGGTATTGCTGCCGGACGAGCGGTGGTCTCATGTGTGGGTGAAGACGTTGAACCTTTTGCCAAACGTGATTGCCAAGGAGACAGCCCGCCGTGCGGGGGCCGAAGAGGCGCTGTTTGTCCGGGCCGGAGTCCTGACCGAGGGGTCTTCCAGCAATGCGTGGTTCGTGCGCGACGGGACGCTGTTCACCCACCCGGCGGATCGCCACATTCTCGCCGGCGTGACCCGCCGGTTCGTCCTGCATCTGGCACAACAGGCCGGGATTCCGGTGTGTGAGCGCCCTGTCGGCGTCGCGGAGCTGTCTTTCATGGACGAGGTGTTTTTCACCGGAACCACCGTCGAGGTGTTGCCGGTGACCCGCATTCTCGCGGATCCGGATGCATTGTTTTGGCAGGCTGCAGCCCTGCCTGCTGACCGGCCGGCGACGCTCGTCCGGGACCTGTCGCGGGCGCGCGTCCTGTGGGAGCGCACCGGCGCCGCTGTCAGCGGCGTGGCGGAGCAGTTGCAGAAGATGTTCACGCAGGCGGTGGAACGGTTTCGGAACTACGAAGACGTCCTGTGAGCCTGCGCAGCCGGCCACGCCGAGGTAGTTATTTCCGAGCAATTCTGATAGGATAAGGGCACCTGCTGCACGGATGCGATGTGGATTTGGAGGGAGGGGAGAGTGTGGCTCGTACGTTTCAAACGGCGGCTGTCATCGGGGCTGGCGTGATGGGCGCGGCCATTGCGGCGCACTTGGCCAACGCGGGTTTGCGGGTGTGGTTGTTGGACGTGGTTCCGGAGGAACTCACGCCCGAGGAGGCGGCGCAAGGGCTGACCATCAGGTCGCCGCAAGTGCGGAACCGTTTGGCTGCCCGTGCGCTGGAGCGGCTGCGGACGGCAAAGCCGCCGGCGCTGTTTACGCCGGACACAGTCCGCCGGATTCAAGTCGGCAATCTGGCAGACGACCTGCCGCGTCTGCGGGAGTGCGACTGGGTGATTGAGGCGGTGGTTGAGGACCTGGACGTCAAACGCTCCCTGTGGGAGAACGTTGAACCATACCTGCGCCCGGATGCCGTGGCCAGCACCAACACCTCAGGTTTGTCGATCCGGGCCATTGCCGAAGGTCGTACCGCCGGCTTTCGGCAACAGTTTTTCGGTACCCATTTCTTCAATCCCCCGCGCTACATGAAGCTCGTCGAGGTGATTCCCGGTCCTGACACAAATCCGGAGCGAATTGACGAGTTTTGCCGTTTTGCGGAACGCGTGTTGGGCAAGGGCGTCGTCGTCGCCAAAGACACCCCGAACTTTATTGCCAACCGCATCGGCACGTACGGCGTCGCGGTGACTTTGGCCGAGATGGAACGGTTCGGATTCGGTATCGACGACGTCGACGCCATCACAGGACCTGTGATGGGCAGGCCGAAGAGCGCGACCTTCCGCACGCTCGACATGGTCGGGTTGGACACGTTTCTGCACGTGGCCGACCACATGGCAGCGGCCGCCTCGGCGGCCTGGGAAAGACAGGCGTTCTCCGTGCCCGCGTGGGTCCGGCAGATGGCGGAGCGCGGGTGGTTGGGCGAGAAGAGCGGGCAAGGGTTTTACCGGCGCGTGCAGGAGGCAGGTAGCACCGACATCCAGGTGATCGATCCCGCCACTCTCACCTACGGTCCACGGCGCAAGTTTCGCTCGCCGGTCATGCAGGCGGCGGCGGCCGCGCCGGCCGCTGCGGAGCGCATCCGCCTCTTGGTGCAGTCGCCGGAGGACGCCGGGCGGTTCGCCTGGGCGGTACTGAAGCGAGTACTGTTGTACACGGCACACAGACAGTTTGAGATGGCGGACGACATCCAGGCTGTCGACCGGGCCATGCGCTGGGGCTTCAACTGGGACCTTGGTCCCTATGAGGTGTGGGACGCCATCGGGCTGGTGCCGTCCGTCGAACGCATGAAACTGGAAGGAGAAGACGTGCCCGAGTGGGTACTGCAGTGGATCGCCGCCGGGCGGACGTCGTTTTACGTACAGGATACCGGCGGCATTGTCTGCTGCCCGGCGGTCGGCGGCGGCCGCAAGGTGCTGGAGGCGCGCCCGGAACACATTTCCCTGGACAGCCTTAAACAGGCGGGCTGCACCGTACGGTCCAATCCCGGTGCGAGCCTCATCGACATTGGCGACGGTGTGGCGTGCCTGCAGTTTCACTCGCCCAAGCAGGCTATCGGGACGGACGTGTTGCAGATGCTGGCGTGGGCGGCCGACGAGGCGGAGGTGCACTGGGAAGGATTGGTCATTGCCGGGGACGCGCCCCATTTTTCCGTCGGCGCCAACCTGATGCTGATGTTGATGGAGGCGGAAGACGGGAACTGGGACGAGATTGACCGGACCATTCGCTTGTTCCACCAAACCGTGATGCGCTTGAAATACCTGGCCAAACCGGTGGTCGCTGCGCCTTACGGCCGGGTACTGGGCGGCGGAGCGGAGATTTGCCTGTCCAGTCACCGGATGGTGGCGGCGGCGGAGACGTACATGGGGTTGGTCGAGACAGGTGTCGGCCTGATACCAGCGGGCGGCGGTACCAAGGAGATGCTGATTCGCGCTGTGGAGTCGGTGCCGCCTGGCACTGCGGCCCGGCTCGATCCGTTCGTGCAACGCGCGTTCGAGACCATCGCTCTGGCAAAAGTGTCCACAAGCGCAGCGGATGCCAAGCAACTCGGGTACCTGCGGGCAGCTGATACCATCACGATGAACGCGGACGAGCGCGTGTACCGGGCGAAACAGATGGTTTTGGGGATGGCTCGCGCCGGTTTCCGGCCGCCTGAGGAGACTCCCGTGCCCGTCATCGGCGAAGACGGGGCGGCGGCGCTCAAGGTGGGTGTGTATTTATTGCGCGAGAGCCGCCGGATCACGGAGCACGACGCCAAAATTGCGCACCACCTGATCCGGATTCTCACCGGCGGATCAGTCCCGCGCGGGACGCTCGTGTCCGAGCGGTACTTGCTCGACTTAGAGCGGGAAGCGTTTTTATCCCTGGTCGGTGAACCGAAGACGCAGCAGCGGATGCGGCACATGCTGGCCACCGGCAAACCGCTGCGGAATTAGTCGGGGGGTGAGCGCGATGCGCGAAGCGGTGATTGTGGCGGGCGTGCGCACGCCGGTTGGCAAGGCGCCGAAAGGCGCTCTCTCACAGACGCGCCCGGATGACCTGGGAGCGCTGGTGCTTCAAGAACTGTTGCGGCGCGTCCCGGAAGTGGCCGCGGCAGACGTCGAGGACGTGGTGATGGGCTGTGCCTTCCCAGAGGCCGAGCAGGGCATGAATGTGGCGAAGATCATCGCCTTTCGGGCCGGACTGCCCAGCCACGTGCCGGGCGTCACCGTGAACCGCTTCTGTGCGTCCGGACTGCAGGCCATCGCGATGGCGGCCGAGCGCATCATGGCGGGGTTCGCGGACGTGATTGTGGCCGGCGGGGTGGAATCGATGAGCCGGATCCCGATGGGAGGTCACACGTTCGCCCCCAATCCGGCGTTGGTGGAAACGTATCCCGCGGTGTACATGGCGATGGGCCACACTGCCGAAGAGGTGGCGGAGCGCTACGGGATCACCCGCGAGGACCAGGATCTGTTTGCATTGCGCAGCCATCGCCGCGCGTTGGCCGCCATCCAGGAAGGGCGCTTCCGGGAGGAGGTGGTTCCAGTCACGGTGCGCTGGACAGAGATGGGGCCGGATGGACGGCCGGTGGTGTCGGAGCGGCTGTTCGACACAGACGAAGGCGTGCGGGCGGACACGTCGGCCGAGGCGCTGGCCAATTTGAAGCCCGTCTTTCGGGAGGGCGGCACCGTGACCGCGGGCAACGCCTCCCAGACCAGCGACGGTGCGGCCGCCGTCCTGGTCATGTCAGCGGATCGGGCGAGGGCTCTCGGGCTGCGGCCGAAGGCGGTGTTTCGGTCGTTTGCGGTGACAGGTGTGGAACCGGACGTGATGGGCATCGGCCCGGTGACGGCAGTCCCGAAGGCGCTGCGCCTGGCAGGGATAGCGCCCGGTGAGGTGGACCTGGTCGAATTGAACGAGGCGTTCGCGGCACAGGCGCTGGCTGTCATACGGGCGTTGGAATTGGACGAAGACAAGGTCAACGTGAACGGGGGCGCCATCGCGCTCGGCCATCCGCTGGGCTGCACCGGTGCGCGCCTGACAGTGTCGTTGCTGTCGGAACTGGGCCGCACTGGCGGCCGTTACGGCGTCGTCACAATGTGCGTCGGCGGCGGCATGGGCGCCGCGGGCGTGTTCGAGCGAGTGGGGTGAGCGGGGAATGGCGGCGGATCAGGACAAAGCTCCGCGCGGGGGCTCGTTTCTGCTGGAGGATGTCAATCCGGCGCAGGTGTTCACGCCGGAGGACTTCACGCCGGAACAAAAGGTGATTGCGGAGACCACGCGCCGGTTCGTGGACGAAGAAGTGCTGCCGAACGGGGAACAGCTGGAACACCAAGACTGGGATCTCACGGTCAAGCTGTTGCGCCGGGCGGGGGAGTTGGGGCTGCTGGCGGCTGATGTCCCGGAGGCGTACGGCGGTTTGGGGCTCGACAAGGTGTCGTCATCGTTGATCACGGAGGCGTTGACGCGCGGCGGCTCGTTTGCGCTCAGCGTCGGCGCCCACGTCGGCATCGGCACGCTGCCCATCGTGTACTTTGGCAACGCGGACCAGCGCGCGCGTTACCTGCCAGCTCTGGCGTCCGGGGAAAAATTTGCGGCTTACGCGTTGACCGAGCCCGGCTCCGGGTCTGACGCGCTCGGCGCGAAGGCAACAGCCAGGCTGTCGCCGGACGGCCGCCACTACATCCTGAACGGAACCAAGCAGTTCATCACCAACGCGGCGTTTGCCGATGTTTTCATCGTCTATGCGAAGATTGACGGCGAGCACTTTTCGGCGTTTATCGTCGACCGTTCGTCGCCGGGCCTGACAACCGGGCCCGAGGAGCGGAAAATGGGGATCAAGGCGTCCTCCACCCGGCAGCTCATCCTTCAGGACGTGCACGTGCCGGTGGAAAACCTGTTGGGCGATCCCGGCCGAGGCCACGTCATCGCGTTCAACATCCTCAACATTGGCCGCCACAAGCTGGCGGTGGGATGCGTTGGCGGCATGAAGGCGGCGATTGAGGCGTCTGTCCGCTACGCCAAGCAGCGGCGCCAATTTCAACGAGCCATTGCGGAGTTTCCGCTGATTCAGCAGAAGTTGGCGGACATGAACATCCGCACCTTTGTCACCGAGAGCATGGCGTACCGGACGACGGGTGACATGGACCGCGAACTGGCAGCCCTTGGCGGATCCTTTGACGGACCCAGTGCCGCGCGCGCGATTGCCGAGTACGCCTTGGAGTGCTCGGCCGACAAGGTGTACGCATCCGAGGCGCTCGACTTTGTCGTGGATGAGGGTGTGCAGATTCACGGGGGCGTTGGCTACATTCAAGAATACCCGATTGAACGGATGTACCGGGACTCGCGCATCAACCGGATCTTTGAAGGGACGAACGAGATCAACCGCCTGCTCATTCCGGATATGCTGTTACGCAAGGCGATGCGGGGTGAACTCGGCCTGTTCCCGGCTGCGGAAGCCCTGCAGCGGGAGTTGTTGTCGGGCGGCCACCTGGCGGCCGACGGGGGTGACCCGGCTGATCCGCTGGCGGCCGAGCGGCAACTCTTGGCACAAGCGAAAAAGGTGTTTTTGTTTGTCGGCGCATCCGCGGTGCAGAAGTACATGCAGGCGCTGGAAGGCGAACAGGAGACGCTGGCGGCATTGGCGGACATTGTCATTGAGATATACGCGTTGGACAGTGCCCTGTTGCGGGCGGCCAAGGCGGTATGGCGCGGGGAGTCAGCGGGTGCCGGCGACAGCGCCCGGAACCAGGTGGAGATGGTCCGCGTCTACGCGCGCGAAGCGATGGAACGCATCGATGCGCGGGCGCGCCAAATCCTTGCCGGGATGGAAGAAGGGGATGCATTGCGCACGCAACTGGCCGTCTTGCGCCGCCTGACGCGCTTCGAACCGGTCAACTCGAAGGCGCTCAAACGCGCCATCGCAGCCCGCGTCATCGCGGCGGAGAAGTACGTGTCGTAGCAGCGGTGCGGCCTGTATTCAACCTCCCGCTTGTTCTGCACAAAAGCCTTGTTCTACACTAAAAACCGTGGGCACGCCGGACCGCCCTGGGCCTTTGCGCAACGCCGCGGCCAGGGCGGTCGGTTGACACCTCAAAGCAGGGCGGTGCTGGTTGTGGTTCCCGAGTACACGATGGCGTGGATTGCCGGTTGGTTTCCACTGTTGTCGTTCGCCGCTGGCGTTGCGCTGTACGCCTGGCTGGGCCGGGTGTGGCTGGTCACGGTCGTCGTTTTGGCTGGGACGGTCGTTCCGATGGCCCTGTGGTTTACCATGCACTTTTGGTCGTGGATCCTCATGTACCTGTTCATCGCCTGGCTGGGCTGCTGGGCCGGGTCGTACCTCCGCAAACGACGCTTGGGATCCCGGCGCGCTTCCGCCGGCTGACAGGCGTTGTGTTCGAAGGTCAGGTCAGCCCTGGCACGTCGAACCAGTTCGCCAGCACGTACACCGGGACGTTGCGCCGGACGCCAAAGTGGATGGCGGTGCCGACGTCCTTGTAAAACACGTCGATGTGGTTGCCGACGATGGCGCCACCGGTGTCCTCGGCCACGCGAAAGCCCAACCCCGGAATGTACAGCCGCGTTCCGTACGGGATGACGTGCGGATCGACGGCGACCGTAACGCCTTGTGTCGGATGAATGCCTGTTGATGTGATGTCGTATCCCGGGTCGCCCGGATTCTTGCCGGTCGATTCGTAGCCTGCGGTGTAGGCGGTAACGGTACAGTACAGGACGCGGGTCACCGGCGAGGCGACGCGCCGATCGTGCGGTGTCACGGTGCGCCGTGGCACGCTCACCTTGTGGTTCTGTATGGCCGGCACGTGGTAGACGAGTCGCTGGCCAATGCGCAACATGTCCGGGTGGGACAGGTGGTTGTCGGCAATCAGGTCGCAAAGGCGCACGCCGAGTTTTCTCGATAGATCCCATAGGGTGTCTCCGGGCCGAACGACGTACACCCGGGTGCCGCCAGCTGCGCGTGAATGAACAACGGCGGCCCATCCGGCGAGCGGGGTGGCCACCGTGAGCAACGCCACGGTCAGCCAGGTGAGCCAACTGCGGTACATTCGACAAACCTCCCTTGTTTCTGGTGGTTTCGCAGCTTGCTACCAGCATGTCCAAATGATAGGGAGAATAAACCGGTTGTTTACGAGATGACGTAGACCTGGTAGAATGTGGGAGATGACGTCGGTGGAAACATTGGTGACGGTGGGCGCTGTGCTGCTCCTGTCGTTGGGAGGTGTCAGTGTGTTTCAACGGTGGTCGCAATCGGATCGGCAGTGGCGGGCGGCGAAGCAGCGCCGGCGCGAGATTGGCGACCTGCTGGCGCGGCTCGCGGAGGAAACCGCGTTCACGGACGTCTACCACGACGGCGACCTGGGGCGGTTGGTGCACGACGTGCGGAGCCGCCTCAATGAGTTAACTGGCCGCTACGCCGAGGCCAGCCGTCGGCTTGACGAATGGGGCGGCCGCCGGCGCTGGTGGCGGGTCGGCGACGCGGACATCGACTTCGCCCGTGCCATGGACGAGTGGGATGAGTTGCACGCTGCTGCCGATCGGCTGCGCCGTGACGTCGAACGGTTGAACGAGCGGCTCGACGAGGCGAAGCGCGCCGTGTCGCCGTTGATCCAGCGCTGGCAGGCGTTGCGCGGGCGGCTGAGCCGTGCCGTCCCCGAAGTCCCCGTGCAGTGGCATGCACAGTGGCGTGAGTTGGACGGCGAATTGCTGCGCCTGTCGCTGGAGTCTGATGCCGCGCGGCGGGCGGCGGGGACCGCAGAGGCGGAGCACAAGCTGCGGGTGTGGGAGCGCAGGGCCGGGCGATTGGCGGTGTGGGCACAGTGGCGAGAGCAGGCGGCGAAACGCCGGCCGGTGGTGGAGGGTTGTGTGGCGAAGCTGGAGCGCTGCGGGGCCGGGGATGGTCCCACCTGTCAGGATCTGCGGCGGATTCTCGCCGACATCGACCACGTGACGTCGTTGGACGCCGTGCGCGCGGCGGATGACGAGGGGCCGTGGTGGGAGCGGTTGGGGCCTCGCTTTCCGGTGCTCGTGTCGCGGGCTTCTCACGTGTTGGCGATGATGGCCGGCGGCGGCGCCGCCGAGCGGGGCTGGGCCGAAGCCAGGGATCGGCTGGAGGCGCTCATCCGCTGGTGGGAAGGGCCGGAGGCACGCGAGGGCTTGGACCAATTGATGGCACAGGAGAAAAGCCAAGGCGACCGCCTGCGGGAACGGCTGGACGCGGTGTTGCCGGCGGCGCGCGAGTTGGCCCGGCTGCCCGGCGGCACCGGACCGTCAGCGCTGCTGTCAGCGGATCGGCTGTTGGAATCTGCGGAACAGTTGGCGGGGCTGCGTGGGGAGCTGGAATCGCGGCTCGTGGAGATGCGGCGCGAACGCGCGGAAATTCATTCGCGCGTGTCTGACCTGCAGCGGCGCATCGCCGACGCCCTGGAGGTGTTGGCGGAGGCAGGGATGCTGGACACTGAGGAGTACCGCAAGTGGTCCGACTGGCAGCGTGAAGCGGCGGCGTTGGCGCAAGGGCGTGACGTGGCGCTGGATCGCGTGCGGGCACTGGAGCGGCAGGTCGACTTGGAGCGGCCGGTGGTCGACGCAGCCGTGGCGGCCCGGCGCTCGCCGGACGACACCCTCCGCCGCCGGGCTGACGAGCTGGCACAGCGGCACGGGTCGTGGCAGATGAACGAACGGGCGATTTCGCACGGGTGGGGCGCCTGGGAT
>JADGIC010000073.1 GCA_019683615.1 Alicyclobacillaceae bacterium
CACTACGGGGAGTCTGACATCATTCGCCTGCTGAGTCAAATGCAAAATGCTACGAGTGAGCGAGAAAGCGAGAGATAACAAAAGAACATTGAGGGAGAGGAGGAGCAGACAGCATGAACTGGAAGTCAATTGGCACAACGTGGCTGGTCCTGGCCGCGCTGGCGGCGGGGACAGGTGGTGCCGGAGGGGTCGCGCAGGCCCAGGCCAAGGCTGTGTTTACGGCGACGCCGGGCCATTGGGTGGCGAAAGGAACCAGCGCCAAAACGGCAGACCTGTTGGTCATTGCCGGGTATAAAAACGTGAACAACGGAATGAGCTTCAACGGGTACGCCAACGGCCAGCTCAAGGTGACGATACCGTTGGGCTGGAAGGTGAACGTGAAGTTCGAAAACCCAAGCCCCATCCCGCACAGCGTGATGATTGTGCCGGCCGCCACGAAGGGCAAGGCGACCGGATTCACGCCGGCGTTCCCCCACGCTGAGACTCCCAACCCCTCCCGCGGGTACAGCGGAAAGGGCGCGCAGATGTTCACGTTCACCGCTTCCAAGGCCGGCACGTACCTGATTTGGTGCGGCGTGCCGGGCCACGGCATCGCAGGTATGTACGACACCTTGGTGGTCAGCAAGAGTGCGCGCGCACCGTCGTTCAGCGCTTGAGGTGGCGCCATGGTACGGTTGCGTTGGGCAGGCGCGGCGATCATCGCGGCACTGGCGGCGGCGTTCTCCGGTGTAACGGCGGGTCCGGCGGCATTGACGGGACAAGCCAGGGTGGCTGGCGCAGGCCAAGTCGGCGTGGTATCGCTTCAGCTGGCCCGCACGGACGTGCCGGTGGAGCCGTGGGGCTCGCCCGACGGTCAGATGCGAACCGTGCGGGGGCGCTTGCTGCTGTCCGGGCAACCGGTCTGCGGGGCGGTGATTGCGTACGGTGCCAGTGTCGCTCGGACGGCGGCCGACGGGTCGTTCACCCTGCAGATTCCGACCGGGGAGCTGGCGGAAATTCCGGTGCGCGTGGCGTCCTGGCGGGGAGCGACAGTGGGCAATCGCCCGCTGCCGACCGCTGTCCGGGCACAATTGCCCGGCGTCCGGACCGTGGTGCGGGTGGACTTTCCCATCCAGCTTGAACCGCCGCAGGTGTCTCCGGACGGCAAGACGGTCACGGTCCGCGGCCGCGTCGCAGCGCCCGCCGCGATTCCGCTGTCGTTCCAGGTGGACCGCTACGCACTGCAGGGGCACGTATACGATGCCGGCGGGCACCCGGTCAAGGGTGCCGTCGTCAGCCTCACCACCGACGGCGGGGAGGGTTGGGCGAAGTCTGCACCCACCAGCGCAGACGGGTTTTACCGCTTGAAGTTCATGCCTGAGAACGACGAGGACGCTTCGTTTCGCGTTACGCTCGGAGGGCACGAGTACGTGCTTCCGCCTGGCAAGGTGTTTCACTTTCCCGAGGACACGAGTTCCGAGGTCGACGTCACCCTGCCTGCGCGTGGCAACGTCATTGTCGATCGCCCGCCGACTTTGGTCGCACACACTATTTCAGGAGCGTTTTACCAAGGATTCGCGGTGGGCGTCGCTGCGCCCCGCGGCACCCGCTGGACCGTGACGGCGGTGCGAGGCGACGGTTCGTTCACCGCTACGATGCCCGCTTCGCTGTGGCGGCAAGGTCCCGTTTGGTTTGAGTCGAACGTGGAAGCGTTTTTCTCCCGACCCGTCGCGCCCGGGCAGGTGTTGCCCGCCTCTCTGCTGGTGCCGCATCCGGGCGATCCGATCGGGATTCGCCCCCAGTCACGCAGGAATCCGGGCCGTCCGGTGCGAATATGATTCCCGTGATGACCGGAGACGAGCCACTTTCACGGAGCGGGACAGTGCCGGAAAAGGAGCGGGTGGACCCGCGCAACACCTTGAACGAGCTGACCGGCCGGCAGTGGGTGCAGGAGACCAAGAGTGTCTGGTTCCAACGCGGGCTGGGCGGCGGTCACGAGCACACCTGGTACGAACGCCAACACCCGGCTCCGTTTTCCTACCAGGATGTGAGGCGACTGGTGGAGTTGTTCACCAAACGCGGTGAACGGGTGCTCGATCCGTTCGCCGGCGTCGCCTCCACCCTGAAGGCGTGCGCCTTGGCGGAGCGGGCAGGGGTCGGCGTGGAGCTGTCGAAGCGGTGGAGCGCGTTGGGGCGCGAACGCTTGCTGCAGGAAGTGGGGCCGGACGCTTTGCGAACCCAGATGTTGGTGACAGGCGATGCCCGCGCCGTGCTGCCGTCTTGGCCGGACGAAAGTTTCGACTTTGTCGTGACCAGCCCGCCTTACTGGAATATCCTGTCGAAACGGCCGGATCACAAGCTGCGGCGTCGCACGGAGCAGGCGCTGGCCGCCGACTACGGCGACGACCCGCAAGACCTGGGCAACATCCCGTCGTACGCCGCGTTCCTGGAGGAGCTGGTGACGGTGTTCGCGCACTGTCACCGGCTGCTCCGGGCGGGCCGGTACGCGGCGGTGGTGGTCAGCGACTTCCGGCACGGCGACCGGTTCATCCCGTTCCACGCCCATCTCGTGGGGCGGTTGACGGAGCCGAACGCCCTCTTGCCCGTCCCGTTTGTCCTGCAAGGGATCAAAGTCTTGGTGCAGAACCAGAAACCCCTGTACCCGTACGGGTATCCGTTTGCGTACGTGGAAAACGTGCACCACCAGTACATCCTCATCCTCCGCAAACCGAAGCCGGACCAGGCCCGCAAGTTCACCGCCAGCCAGGGGGAAGCTGATGCTTGAGTTCAACCGGACGTACACAGGGGACAATCTGCCGGTGCTGCGTTCGCTGCGGGACGCCGGAGTCCGTTTTGACCTCATTCTGACCGACCCGCCGTACAACCTCGGGAAGGATTTCGGAAACGCGTCCGACCGCCTCAGCTTGGACGAGTTTGTGGCTGTCACGCGGGAGCGCGTGGCGTTGATGCGCGATTTGTTGACGGAGCGGGGCAGTCTCGTCTGGTTCTGCATACACCGGTACCTTGGCTACGTGCAGTTGCTGATGTACGAAGCCGGGTTGTTCTACCGGCGGATCCTGATCTGGCACTACGCAAACGGCTTTTCGCGCAGCCAGCGGGCGCCCGCCACCGCGTACGAGCCGGTGCTGTGGTTCAGCCGGTCCGACCGAACCTGGGTGTACAACGCCGACGACGTGCGCGTGCCGTACAAGACGCAGCGCGTTCGCCACCCGGTCTACTACCGAACGGCGGCCGGCGAGCGCAGGGCGTGGCGCCCGAACCCGGGCGGCGCGCTGCGCAGCGATGTCTGGTCCTACCCGACGCTTGCCGGCAAGCGATTTGCGGGCGAACGGACCGGGCACCCCGCGCAGAAGCCGGAGTCGTTGATCACCGATCTGATCCGCGCCTTTTGCCCAAAGGACGAAAAGGGGCGGTACTGCGGCCGGATCCTGGACCCGTTTCATGGCAGCGGGACGGTGGGCGTATGTTGTGAGCGCTTGAACAGCCAAGGACACCGGATTCAGTGGATGGGGATTGAACTGGAACCGCGGTGGCACGCAGTCGCAGAGGCCCGGCTGGCGCAGGTCCGTCGGCTTGCTGCCGGTCAAGCGGGCAGCCAAGGCTGCGAAACAAAGCCGCCGCGCGGGGCGGGGACGGTGCCGTGACACCACTTTTCCGCGCCGCTGGCACGACGGTTGCTGTTCCCCTCAGCGCCGGGCTGGAGCGGGCCGGCGGCGCCGCGCCTCAGCGACCAGGCTGTCGGCCAAGCGGTGCAGCCGGATGGCGTGGGACGCTTTGATGAGGATGGTGGTGTTCGGCTGGAGGTGGCGGCGCAACCGGGCCAACAGCGTGTCCATGTCGGCACAGTGGCGCGCGCGCGTCGCCGGCATGCCGGCCGCCACGGCCGCGTCGCGGATGATTCGTCCGAGCTGCCCGTAGGTGTACAGGAAATCGACTTTCTGCCGTACGGTGTAGCGGCCGACTTCCTGGTGCGCGCGCCGGGCGTAATTGCCAAGGCTCAACATGCTCCCCAGCACCGCCACCTTTGTGCCCTGCCTGACGTGCGACAAGACGTCGATCGCCGCCTTCACGGCGTTCGGGTTGGCGCTGAATGAATCGTCGATAATAGTCAATCCCTGTGCGAAACGGTACACCGTCAAGCGGCGTCTTGGCTTCAGGTAGCCGCGCAACCCGGCGCGGATGTGGCGGGCCCCAAACCCCAAATGGTGGGCCACTGCGATCGCGGCCAATGCGTTGTACACCTGGTGTTCTCCGTAACTTGGGATGTAAAACGGCTCGTCTGTCCCGTTCAGGCGAACCGTGAAGCGCATGCCCCCCGGCGCGTAGCGGACGTTCTTCCCCACGTAGTCGGCCGGCTGGTGGATGCCCACCGTGATGATCCGGCCTCGGAAGCGCCCTCGAAACGGTTGTTGGAAAACCCACCGGGAGTTTTCATCGTCCGCGTTGATCACCAACGTA
Source organism: Alicyclobacillaceae bacterium (assembly GCA_019683615.1). GTDB lineage: Bacteria > Bacillota > Bacilli > Alicyclobacillales > Alicyclobacillaceae > JADGIC01. The sequence goes on from JADGIC010000073.1 coordinate 4,459, forward strand.
CCGGTCGGTTTCATGTAGCGAACCAGTTCCGCCTTGGCCATCGCCAGCTTACGGGGATCGCCGCCAAACCAGCCGATGTGGGCGGTGCCGATGTTGGTGATGACCGAGATGTTCGGCTGAATGATGGCGCAGTGCCGGCGGATGTGGCCGGGCCGCGACATTCCGTACTCCAGCACCAGTGCGCGGTGGCGCGGGAGGACCTGTTGGGCGTACCGCCGCGTGTGGTTAATGAAGTTCATGTTTCCCTTTGACTGGAGAATCGGCCACCGGGTCCGCAGGATGGCCGCAATCATTTCCTTCGTCGTCGTCTTTCCCGCGCTGCCCGTCACCGCGATGACGGGCCGGTCGAGAATCAGCGTCTTCACAGTTTGCACCTTCTTCGGCGCTGACCGCAGGGACAGCATCCCTTCTGGCCGGGGAGGGTCCCGGCGATGTTCGAGCATATGTGCGGGAGACTGTGCTTGTAGGGGATACGTACCTACGCGCGACCGCTGCGGCGGCCCATTTCCCGGACAGCAGCTCCGTCCAGCCGGAACCGGTGTCCACCTCCGCCCGCGCATCCCGAGCAGTGCGGACCCTCTGCAGGGCTGGCGAATACACTGGTCAATGAATGCTGCGCCGGCCGCAGCGGATTGGGCTTGAGGCAGCGGGGCGGCCGCAGGGCAGGCCCAGTGGCGTTGCGATGCGCTTGCGAAGGAGACGACACGATGAGAGACATGACCATCGCCGCCGTCGGCGACATCTTGTTGTGGCGGGGACAGATCCGGGCGGCACGCAAGCCCGGCGGGGAAGGATACCATTTTTCGCCGGTGTTTGCACCGGTGGCTCCGGTTTTACGGGCGGCAGACCTGACCTTGGGCAATCTCGAGACCACGTTCTCCGGCCCCCGGTTGCCGTTTCAGCGGCGGAATCCGCGCAACGGGTTCCCGATGTTCAACTGTCCGGACAGCCTCGCGGAGGCGCTGCGGGCAAGCGGGTTCGACATCTTGACGACTGCCAACAACCACTGCTTGGACGGGGGGATGGCCGGTCTAAGGAGAACGCTCGACGTGCTGGACCAGGCCGGCCTGTCCCACACCGGCACCTTTCGCAGCCAGGCGGAAGCGCGGCGGCTGCTGATTCGGGACGTGAAAGGCCTGCAGGTGGGGGTTTTGGCGTACACATACGGCACGAACGGGCTCACGGCCGGGCCCGGATGTGCCTGGGCGGTCAACCGTATCCGCGAGGCAAAAATCCTGCAGGACATTCGCCGCATGCGCCGGTTCGCAGACTTGGTTGTCGTCTGCCTGCACTTTGGCCGCGAGTTTCATCTGCAGCCGAGCGCCGGGCAGCGCGCGCTGGTGATGCGGTTGTTCAGGCACGGCGCCGACGTCATCCTGGGCGCCCATCCGCACGTCATCCAGCCGGCCGAGTCGCTGTTGGTTCGCGAGCTGGACGGCCGCCTGCGGCGAAAGTTCGTGATTTATTCACTGGGCAATTTCGTCTCCGCCCGCATGCGCGGGATGGTCCGCACGGAAAGCGGCGTGATCACCCTGCTTACCGTGGAGCCAGGGGGCGACGGTCGCGCCCGGGTCACAGGGGTGCGGCACGTGCCCACCTGGGTGCAGCGGCGGGCGGCCGGCGGCCGCGCCGTGTACCGGGTGTTGCCGGTGCGGGAGTGGCTGAAGCGGCCGGGTGACGGCGTGACAACAACCGACCTGGCGACTATGCGCCGCGTCTTGCAGGCGACCACTGCGCAATTGCACGGGCGGGCGCCGCGGCCGCAGTGAGGCGGTATGGCCGGTGCGGCCGGACCGCACGGTCCGCGGCGGCGGGCGGCAGCCCGTCGCATCGATACGGCCATATCGCACAGTGAATTTCCCCTCTCTTACCACTATTTCTCCACTCCTTCTCCATAACTACTCCACAGTCTCTTAAGTTTACTTCAATAGTTCTCCGTTAAGATGTGGGATAACGGAGAGGGGCGTTGAGCTTGCCGAAGAAAGAGCATCTCTACGAGGTCGACCTGCTGCGCGCCAGCATCATTCTCGGCGTCATCTGCGTGCACGTGATCTCGTTCTACAACCTGTTCGCCAAGCCTTTGTCGGTGACGAACGTCGGCTATGAAGCGGCCTTATCCGCCTTCCACTTCACGCGGGAGGCGTTCATGTTCATAACGGGGTTGGTGCTGTTTGTCACCTATTACCGGCGCCCGTTCACCGCTTGGCAATTTTGGAGCAAGCGGTTCAAGCTGATTTTCATCCCGTACGCGTTCTGGACGCTGGCTTATATTTTGTTCGCAGGGACGTACCTGCGAGACTTCGACTGGGCGCCCCGGCACGTGCTCCGCGAGTACGGCTTGTCGCTATTGACCGGCAACCAGTTTTACTTGTATTACCTTCTCATTTCCATGCAGCTGTATCTGCTGTTCCCGGTGTTTGTCTGGTTGATCCGGAAGCTTGAAGGCTGGCACCTGTGGGTGTTCGTGGCCAGCTTTGCGCTGGAAATCGCCTTCATGTGGTACAACAAGGCGGTGCTGCAGCATGTGCAACCCGGCCATCTGCCGGGATGGGAAGCGGCGTTGTGGAAATACCGCGACCGATACGTGATCACCTACCAATTCTGGTTTGTCGCCGGGGCGCTGATGGCTGTCCATTACCAGCGCGTCAAATCGTACTTTTTGGAACGGTCACGCGTCATCTACTTCGCGGCGGCAGCGATGCTGGTTGCGCTGATTGCTCATTTTCTCGTCGACCGGTTGGTTCTGGGCGAAGACGAAACACTCAGCGTACTCGTCCTGCAACCGGTCATGGTACCGTACAGCCTCGCCGTCACCGCTCTGCTTTGGCGGCTGGGCGTGGCGTGGTCGGCCGCTCGCCAGCTCCCGCGTCGCGGGTGGCTGGCAAGGCCGGTGGAAATCGTGGCGTCCGCGTCGTTTGGCGTGTTTCTTGTGCACCCGGTGGTGATGCATTTCGCCGAGGTGGCCGTGTACCGCACACATCCCGGCGCACAGCTCCGGCAGTTGCTGTTGCCTGTCTCCATCTTGGCGGTGTACGTCGTGTCCGTCGCTATCGCCTACGGCATTGGCAAGATTCCGTACGTCAGTTACGTCGTGGGGCAGAAAAAAGTGCTCCGCCGTTCCGACCTGGCCGTGGCGGCAGGGGCGGGATTGGCAGGGGATCGCTGAGGAGACAAGGGGGTGCCGACGGTGCAGCGACATTTGTTCGAAGATGAAAACCTGCTGGCCCGTCTCGACCGCATGCCGGTGACGCGGACGGCGGTCGGCATTGTCGTGCTGTTGTCCTTGGTGTGGCTGGCGGAAGCGTTTGACATCGGCATTGTGGGGCCGGTGCTGAGTGCGCTGAAAGACAGCTGGCACCTCACAGAGTCGCAGATGGGCCTGCTCGCGGCGAGTTCCACCGCCGGTGTCGTGATGGGCATGATCCCGTCCGGCGTGATCGCCGACCGCTTTGGCCGGCGCCGGCTGGTGCTGCTGGGCATTGCCGTGTTTTCGCTGATCACCCTGGCGGGTTCGTTTGCCACCACCGTGTGGCAGCTGTGCCTGATCCGCTTTTTCGCCGGCTTGGGCGAGGGCGCGGTGATCCCGATGCCGTACCTGTTCTTGGCCGAATTCGTGAGGACCAAACGGCGGGCGGTCAGCGTCGGCTACTCCAATGGCGTCTTGACGGCGGCGTACCTGATTCCGAGCTTGGCCGCCCATTGGGCGCTCGGCGCCTTCGACCCCGCGATCTCTTGGCGCGTTCCCTTCCTTTTGGGCGGCATTCCGCTGCTGTTGTTGATCCCGCTGTTCTTGTGGCTGCCGGAATCGCCGCGCTTCCTGTTGAAGCGCGGGCGCAGGGAGGACGTGCGGCGGCTGGTGGAGCGCCTGGAGCGCCAGGCCGGGTTGCCGCACGACACGACCTTGGTCAACCGGCGCGCCCTGATGGTGATCCAAAAGGGCGAAGTGGAAAAGCCGACCATTCGGCAACTGCTTCGCCAACCGTATTTGGGCCGCGGTCTGGTCGTGTCGGCCCAGCTCACCGGCGCCCTGATCTTGTTCTACATCCTGCAGGTGTACGGGCCGACCATTCTCATCCAGCGCGGCTTCCAGTCGGGCAACGCGATTCTGTTCAGCGGCCTGATGATGGGCGTGGCGGGACTTGGGTCGGTGGCGCAAGGCTACCTGGCCGACCGGTACGGGCGGCGGCGGGTGTTGATCGTCTACTTCCTGCTGGCCGGCATCGGCGCGGCCGTGTTCGGCCTGGCAGCGGCACCGGCGCTGCTGGCGTTCGCTGCGTTCCTGACCTCGTTTTTCGGGCTCGGCGTGTTCCCGGTCTCGAAACTCACGGTGTCTGAGCAATTCCCGACCCGCCTGCGCGGCAAGGGTGTGTACCTGTCGGAGAGCGTCGCCCGCACGCTGAGCGGTGTCGTCACGCTGTATTTTATCCCGGTGTTGCTGAACCTGTGGGGAAGCCGGTTGATCTATGAAGGGATTGCCATCGCCCTGTTGGCACTGGCGCTGCCGTTCATCATCTGGGGCCGCGAGACGGCCGGCATCAGCGTCGAGGAGGCCGGCACCGACCTGTCGTTCGATCGCCTGGACGGGGAGTTTCCGCTGCAGCCGGGTACGGAGTTCAACCTGTGACAGCAGCCGACGGCGCGGCCCGGTCATCCACGACACAGCGCAACGAAAGACGCACGGGCTGAAGGGAACATACACGTCGGAACGGAGATAGGAGAGAACAACGGTGTCTGAGTTACAACGGTTGCTCGGGGAACGCTTGAACGGTGACGAGTCGGCTGTCGTGCACGATCACGGCCGCTGGTACGGAACCGCGGACATCCGCGCTGACATCGCCAGCGTCCAGCAGGCCTTGCGGGAGGCACGCATCTTGCCCGGTGAGCGGGTGGTGCTGGCGCTGCCCAACTCGTACGAGTACATCGTGGCGTATCTCGCCGCCTTGTTACATGGTGCGGTGGTGTTGCCGGTGAACCCGCGCATGCCGCTGCCCGAGCTGGCGCGCGTCTTGGAGCGGGCGCAGCCGGCGGGCGCATGGGTGGCGCCGGACGTCTGGACCGGCGTTGCGCCGTTTGTCGGTGAGACCTCCCTGCGCTTTGCCGGCGAACTGGCCTGCCAGGCCGGTGGACGCATGGCGGTGACAGGCGTGCAGGGACTTTCGGGCCGACGCCTGGAGCCGGCTGACCTCGCGGTGAACCCGGTGGCGGCCGACGACGCGGCCGTGCTGCTGTTCACGTCCGGCACCACGGGGACACCCAAAGGCGTGGCATTGTCACACCGGCAGGTACTGGCGACGGCGAACAACGTGGCCCGTTCCCACCTGCTCACACCTGCGGACGTCACGTACTGCTTCCTGCCGCTGTTCCACATCAACGCGCAGGTTGTGGCGCTGTTGTCGACACTGATCACCGGAGGACGGCTGGTCGTTGAAGAGAAGTTCAGCGCGTCCCGGTTCTGGCCCACCATCCTGGAGCACGGCGTCACCTGGGTGTCGGCGGTGCCGACCGTGATTGCCATCCTCATCAAAGCACCGGACGAACCGGTCGTGTCGAAGACCTTGCGCTTCGTCCGCTCGGCTTCGGCGCCGCTGCCGGCACTGCACGCCCACCGTTTTGAGGCCCGCTTTGGGGTACCGGTGATTGAGTCCTACGGTCTCACGGAAGCGGCCAGCCAGGTGTGCGTCAACCCGTTGCCCCCCGGCAAGCGGAAGATTGGCTCCGTAGGACTGCCCTGCGGCGTCGAACTGCGGGTCGTCGACGAGGCCGGCGAGGTGTTGCCGGCGGGGGAGATTGGGGAGATCCAAATCCGCGGGGAGAGCGTCATCCGGCGTTATGCGTACGGGGATGACAACGGGTCAAGCTTCGTGGACGGGTGGTTCCGGACGGGCGACCTCGGGTATGCGGACGACGAAGGGTACGTCTACATCACGGGCCGCAGCAAGGAGATGATCAACCGCGCCGGCCAGAAGATCAGTCCGCGCGAGGTGGAAGAAGTGATTGGCCGGCACGCCGCTGTGCGCTCGGCGGCGGTCATCGGGTTGCCTCACGAGGTGTACGGCGAACAGGTGGTGGCGTACGTCATTCCGGAGGACGACCGCTGGAAGACCGATGCCAGCTTTGACGAGGCTGCCCTGAAAGCCGAGCTGAAGGCCTTGTGTCTCAACAACCTGTCGGCATATAAGTGCCCGGCTGAATTCTACTTTGTCGAAGAGCTGCCGGTCGGGCCGACCGGCAAGATCCAGCGCACCCGCCTGCGGCAGCAGGTGTTGGCCTCCGCCACGTCCGCGCGCTGAACAGGGCGTCTCTCCCGGTGAGCCCGTTTTTGCGCCAAGCCGGCGCAGCCGTCGGCCGCTCTCCATACTGTATACGGAGGCTCCGAAGTGGAGCGGACCTTCGAACAGGAGGGGGAGCCATGGCAAAGAAACCTGACAAGCGAACAAAGCGCGGCGACCGGGCCAGCGCACGCAGGATCGTCTCGGAGGCTCCGGCGCAGGCGGGGTCGGCTGGCGCCGAAACAGCGACCGGTTCGCCCGGTTCGGGGCTGGACGTGTTGAAAAGCAGGCTGACGGGCAAACGCAAGGCCATCTTTGAGATCCTCGACGATGTGAAGCGGGTGAAGCCGGAGCAGTGGCAAGACCCGAACCAGGTCGAGCAGTTGGCTCGCACGTTCGCCAGCAAGCTCGGGCTGTCGGTGCCGGAGCAGCGGATCAAACAGTTCGTCAACGCATACAAGGACGCGACGAAAAACGGACCGAACGCAAATGTCGATGAACTGGTGAAAAAGTACGGTTCTCACGTCGATGACAAGACGTTGAAGGAAATCAAGAAGTTTGTTCCGGGCGGACAATGAATGAACAGGCGTTCATACCAGAGGCGGCCATGCCTGGCCGCCTTTTTGCTGCTTGTGGGCGGTGACACGGGCGCCAGCGGCGGTTCCCGCGCCCAGGCCCCGCCGGTCGGGCCGGCCGAGCTGGCGGGCCGGCCCGCCGACCGGCGGTGTCAGTACCCACATTTCGCGCCCAGTTCTTTCCGGCGAACTGGAAACTAGTCG
>JADGIC010000074.1 GCA_019683615.1 Alicyclobacillaceae bacterium
TTCAGCGCGTCAATGCCACGGTGTGCAGGATAAGGTAGACGACGCCCACCACCAACAAGCCGCCCAGTACGATGGCGTACAACCAATCGATTCTCGTCCTCATCGTCATCACCCACTTGGAGCGTACGCCAACCATTTGCAAACCATGCGCCGCGCGACACCGGTCCGGCTTGGAGCAAACGGGAAAACCGCGCGGGTTTGCTGGTCAACGCATCGGCCGAGTCAGGATGCGGCTGACCGCGTCCCGCCAGCCGGCGTACAGCCGTTCCCGCGCCGTGCCGTCCATGGCTGGGTCAAACCGTGCGGTGCGCCGCCAGTTTGCGCTGATGGCGTCCTCGTTGTCCCACACGCCGACCGCCAGGCCGGCGAGAAAAGCAGCGCCGAGCGCGGTGGTTTCGTGCACCTCCGGGCGCTCCACCGGCACGCCGAGGATGTCTGCCTGAAACTGCATGAGGAACCGGTTTATCGACGCGCCGCCATCGACGCGAAGCCGTTCCAGCCGGACACCGGCATCCGCTTCCATCGCGTCCAGCACGTCGCGCGACTGGTAAGCGACAGACTCCAGCGCCGCCCGCACCACGTGCGCCCGCGTGGTGCCGCGGGTGATGCCAAGGATGGCTCCGCGCGCCTGCATGTCCCAGAATGGCGCGCCAAGGCCGGTGAACGCGGGAACCATGTATACGCCGCCAGTCGACGGCACCGACAAGGCCAACGCTTCCGATTCAGCTGCTGTCGCCAACAGCCCCAATTCATCCCGCAGCCATTGCAGCACAGCACCGGCCACAAACACGCTGCCTTCCAATGCGTAGCAGACACGTTGACCGAGCTTCCAGGCGATGGTAGTCACCAAGCCGTGCTCGGACGCGACCGGCCTTTCCCCTGTGTTCATCAGCAGAAAGCAACCGGTTCCGTACGTGTTTTTCGCCATCCCCGGCTGAAAGCAGGCCTGGCCGAATAAGGCGGCCTGCTGATCGCCCGCGGCACCGGCGATGGGCAGCGGCCGGCCGAACCAAGCGGCCGATGTGTACCCGTACACCTCGCTCGAGGAGCGCACCTCCGGGAGAATCCCGGCCGGGATGCCGAACGCCTGCAGCAGCTGCTCGTCCCAACGCTGCTCGTGGATGTTGTACAGCATCGTCCGGGCCGCGTTGCTGCAGTCGGTGACGTGTACGCGGCCGCCAGTCAATTTCCAGATCAACCACGTGTCGATGGTCCCAAACAGCAGTTCCCCGCGCTCCGCACGGTCACGCACGCCGGGCACGCAATCCAGCAGCCACCGGATCTTGGATGCCGAGAAGTACGGGTCCAGCACCAACCCTGTCTTTGCCTTAACGGCCACTTCCAGCCCTTGCTGCCGCCATTGGTCACAGATGGCAGCAGATTGGCGGCTCTGCCACACCAGCGCCCGGTGTACCGGCCGGCCGGTGGCGCGCTCCCAGAGAACGGTCGTCTCACGCTGGTTGGTGATGCCAATCGCCGCCACCTCCCCGGGTGTGACTCCGGCATCGCGCAGCACTTGCGTGACGACATCGATGACACCCAACCAAATCTCCTCGACGTCGTGCTCCACCCAGCCGGGCTCCGGATAGTGTTGCTGCACGGGCCGGAACGCCAGCCCAGCCACCTGGCCGCGGGCGTCAAACAACACTGCACGGGTGCTGGTGGTTCCTTGATCGATGGCGATAACCCAGGGTCCGCTCATGCGCTTCCTCCTTCCGGCGCTGCCCGCGCCTGTCCGTCGCGCCACAGTTGGCCGAGGTCCAACGGGTCGGAGGGGACCAGCACGCGCGGGTGGACAAACCAAATGAACGCGTCGACCACACGGCCCTCTGCCACAGACTGCACAGCCCGCCGGTACACCTCAACCTGTGCGCGGTATTCCTCCGCCTTCGCCCGCACTTCCGACGGATCCACGCGATCCGTCTTGTAGTCGACAATCAGCCACCTGCCGTCTGCTTCTTCGGCCAACAGGTCGATGACGCCCTGGACGACCGTGAACGGGCCGTCCGGTTGTGATCCACTGCTGCCCGCCAACCGCAGCAGAAACGGCCGTTCGCGCCATACCCGGGCAGCACGGCGCACTCGTTGGCCCGCTTCCGACAGCAAAAAGGCAACCACGTCCTCTGGTTCGACAGCCGCCAGGACGGCCGGCGGCAGGCGCTGTTGCTGCTGCCAAACCGCCAACTCAGCGCGGACGGCCGCTGCCTCCGGCCGGATGTTGAGGCTCAGGTGTTGCATCACGAGGTGAAATGCGCGCCCCCGTTCCACGGCGTCCGTCTCGCCTGCCCGGGCAAACCGCGGTTCGCGCAACAACCCCGCCGCCGGGACGTACAAGGAGCGCTGCGGCCGCCCCGCGCCGCCGTGCGGGGTACCGGGGGACGACGGCCCGCCGGTGGCCGGCTGCCTGCCCGTTCCGGCTGCGGCCGCCCACATCCGCCGCAGGTCGGTCGCCGACAGCTTGCCAGGCGCGGCGCGATCCCCTGTCAACGGCAGATGGGCGGGCAGTGTAACCTCCCTCACCGGCGCCTCCCCGTTTCCGGATGCGGACCACTCCCGCAACCGCTCATCCAGCCATTGCCGCACCGCCCGCACGGCCGAGCCACTGGCGGGGGCGTCCGCAACCGGCGCGTCACTGCCATCCTCAGCGCTGCCCGCACTGCCGGCACCTGCAGCGCTGCCTTCGGCCGCTGGCCGCAGCGGTGGCAACGGTGTTGCTCCCGGCGCGTTCCAGACCTGCACATGAAAGCAAACGTCCGCGGCCAACCCCGGACCTCTATCCGTCCGGCCGTCCGCCGGCGGCCATCCCGAACCTGCCGCTGCCGACGCTTCGCTGTGCGGATCCGCCGGGCGCACGCCCTCCGTGGGATGTGGCAGGCCATGCGCTGCGGCCCACGCGCGCAAACGCTCGGCATCCGGGTGGCGGACCAGCGCCGCCAACAACCAGTCCAAGGCCGACCGCGCGCCCATCATCGTGTTCAGCGGCAGCTCGCGCTGGTGCGGATCCACCCGCTGCTCGGCGGCGACCACGCTGCGCGCCAAGTCCCGGGCCGACCCCACCAGCACCAGACGCTCGCGCGCGCGCGTGCAGGCGACGTACAGCAGGCGGGCTTCCTCCGCCAGCGTCTCCCGCAGGTTTGCCTCCGCCACTGCGATGGACGGCAGCGTCCGCCAGCGCCGGTGCCCCGGCTCGTCAACCCATTCCGGGCCAAAACCGAGGGACGGATGCAAGGCGAACCGCTTCTCGTCGGCGTCTTGATGCCAGCGGCGACCCAAATCGGCCACAAAGACGACCGGGTACTCCAGTCCCTTACTCTGGTGGATGGTGAGGATCCGCACGACGTCTTCGCTTTCCCCCACCGCCCGTGCCTCGCCTTCGTCCGCCCGCTGTTCGAGCAACGCCCGAATGTGCGACACAAAGCCGTGCACGCCGTCGTGGGCGCGCTGGTCGTACTGGCGGGCGCGGTCCAACAGGGCCTCCACGTTCGCTCGGCGCACGTCACCGCCAGGCATCGCGAGCACGTACGGCACGAACCCGGTCTCGTGGAGAATGGCCTGCAACACCGGTTCGGCCGGCAGCCTGCGGGCCATCTGCCGCCAACGCTCCAGCTGCTCCACCGCCTGGCGGGCGGCCTGCGCCGTGCCGGGCGACACCAACGGTGGAGGAACAGCGCCCTCAACCCCGTTCACGTGCCCGGCGCCCCCACCGCCAGGCTGTCCGCCATCCTCGCCGGTCGCGCCGGACGCAACCGGCTCCCAGCCAGCCTGCCTGGCAGCCCGCTGCAGCGCGTGAATCAGACGGCCCCCCGGGAAAGCCGCCCGCAGGTCTGCCAGCGCCGCGTCCGCCAGCCCGCACAACGGCGACCGCAGCCACACTGCAAGATCGAGGTCGCGCAATGGATTGTCCACCGCGGACAGGGCGGACACCAGCCAACGCACTTCCAGGGCGGCGTAAAACCCGGTGGCGCTGGCGCCGTAAGCAGGAATGCCAAGGCGCCGGAACACGTCGAGAAACACAGTCACCCGCGACTGCGCCGAACGCAGCAGGACCACCACGTCGCGCAAGCGGAGAGGGCGGTAGGCGCCGGACGCCGCGTCCCACACCCATCGCGGCGGCTCGCCGAGCTGACCCGTCCATGCGAGAATGTGCCGGCCGATGACCAGCGCCTCCTTTTCTGTGGCGGACAATTCCTCGGCGGTGTCGTCCCCGTCCTCCTCGTCCGCACCGGGCACCTCCGGGGCCGCGTCCTCCCGGCCGGGCGGCGCATCGTTCCCCGGGGCATCCGCCCCAGCGTCGGTGCGCTCAATCAGATGCACCTCGACAGGCCCCGCCACCGCCTCACAACCGGACGGCGGGGCCGGGTAGCGGGCTGCCGGCTGCATCATCGCCCGCTCGTCGTAGCGAATGCCGCTAAACGACTCCGAGAACAACTGTTGAAACAGAAAGTTGACCGCGTTCACCACGCCCGGGCGACTCCGGTAGTTGTCCGACAACTCGACCGCCTGCCCGCCCTCTCCCCGCCGAAAGCGCGCGTAGCGGTCGAGAAACAGCGCCGGCTCCGCCATTCGGAAGCGATAGATGCTCTGCTTCACGTCCCCCACCGCAAACACGTTGCCCTCCGGACGCGATAAAGTTTGAATGAGGGCGTCTTGCACCGCGCTCGTGTCCTGGTACTCGTCCACGAATACGTGCGCGTACTGCTCCTGCAACCGGCGGGCCTCCCCGCTTTCCGGGTCCAACAATACCTGCAGGGCGAGGTGTTCGAGATCGTTAAAGTCCAACTCCGCGCGGGCCAGCCGCTGCTCCCGGCAGCGCCGCTGAAAGTCCACGACGAACGAGACCAGCTCCGCCACCGCCGGAGCCAGCCCCGCCACGTCCGCGACCAGTGCCTCCTCGCCGCGGCCGACCACCTCCAACACCTCGCGCAGGCTGTTCAACGCCCGACTCCGCAGCTCCTTCACGGCATCGCGGGCCGGATGGGCCGCAGCCCGGGGGTTGCCGGCTCCCTTCACCACCGCCTCCAGCGCAGAGGCGACTTCATGCAGCGGCGGCGCGTCGCCCGGCGGCGACACGCGCCCGACCAGCGCGGACAGCGCCTCTGCGAGCTGCAGGGCGTCGCGGGCATACGCCGCCAATTCCGGATGCGGTTCGGCCAACTGGCTGGCCGTGCGAACCCCCTCCCAGGCGTCGAGCAGCCGACGGACGATCCAGGTGCGGAACGGTTCCCCCCAAGGGAGATCCCACACCGTGCGGCCCCCGGCCTGCTGGAAGCGGCGGCACATCTCGGCCAGCCAGCCCTCCGGGTCGGGCTGGCTGCGGGCGAACTCGTCCAGCCGGTTGACCAGCGTCCATAGTCGGTCCGGATCCGACCCTGCAAACCGCACGAGCATGTCGCCAAAGGCGGCGGAGCCCCGGTCCAACCGCTCCTCGCACAACGCCGCGGCCGTCCGCCGCCGCTGCAACAGGGCGTCTTGTTCAGAGAGGATGGAGAAGTCCGGGTCCAACCCGAGCCGCAGGAAGTTCCGGCGCACCAACTGGTAACAAAAGCTGTGCAGCGTGGAGATTTGCGCTGCATCCAGCAAGCTCTGCTGCCGCTCCAGGCGCCGTGCCGCCGGCTCGTCGCCCTCTGATCGGGCTGCCTCCCGCAATTCCGCCAGGCGCCGGGCGATGCGCTGCCGCATTTCCGCAGCGGCTGCTTCTGTAAACGTGACCACCAGCAGACGCGTCAAATCGACGCCGCCTTCCGCGGCGACGAGGCGCACAACCCGCTCCACCAGCACGGAGGTCTTCCCCGACCCAGCGCCGGCAGACACCAGCAGGTTGCCGGGCGGCGCGATAATCACCCGGCGTTGTGCATCCGACCACCGATCCAGCCCGTTGTTCATGGAGCCACCTCCGCCCTGCCGGCGTCCGTCTGGCTGCTGGCGTTGCCGCCGCTGCCCCCGTCCGGGTGCGCTGCGGCCGCTGCCCAGCGCATCCACAGGTCGCCCGCCGCAAAACGTTCCAATTTGCGCTCCCACGCCGCATGCCGACGCGGCTCCAGGTGGCACAACCCCGGGTACGGGCAGTACCGGCAGGCGCTCTCGGCGCGGCCGAGGCGGTACGGCGCGACGGCGATGTCGCCGGCCGCCATCCGCGCTCCCAACTCCGCCGCCCGGGCGATGGCCCGTCCTAACAGCGCGCGCCACTGTGCCTCATTCAGCACCGGCGCTGTCGCCGCCAAAGTGCCGTCTTTCCGGTACACTTGCCGAAAGACGTTCGTCGCTGTCCCGGACAGCAGGCGCTGGTCCGTGGCCGCGATGACCTCCGGGTGACTGGCCAGCACGCCGCGCGCCTGCAGCGCCCGGTCGGCTTCGGCGATGGCGGTCATCGCGTCCTCTGGCGCGTTGCACACCTCCAAGCGGCGGACCAGCGGGACGTACAGGAGGGCTGCCGGCTGTGCCCGGTATCCGAACAACAACTCGCCATGGCGCTCCACGACCGCGGCGTACACCGGCAGCTGCAGCTGCAAGCCGTGTTCCACGCGCGTAAAGTCGAGGTTGAGGCGGCTGCTTTTGTAGTCGATCACGCGGAACCACCGGCCCACGGCAACCCGGTCCACGCGGTCGATGCGCCCGCGCAGACGCAACACCCCGCCGCCCGGCAGCTCAACCTCCAGCGCAGGCAACGCCTCCCCCTCCCCGAACGCCAGCTCCAACGCCACCGGCTCAAACAGGCCGTGGCGAGCGTGTTCCGTCAGCACTCGCGCGGCCGTCGCCAACAGCGGCCACACCGCCTGCACGCGCTGGCGCCGCGCGGCACGGCGCGTCCAGTGGGCAAAGTCCGGGCGCTCCAGCACCGCTTCTAACGCGGAGCGCATCGCCTCTTCCGCCTCCGCCTCGGACAACGCCCGCCAGCGCGAAGTATCAGCCGCCATGCGCCGGACAAACTCGCGCACAACCTCGTGGACGAGCGTGCCGCGGACAGCTGCCGTCGGCTCAGCCGGCTCCTCTTCGCGGATGCGCAGCCCGTATGCCACGAAATGGCGGAATGGACAAGCCGCGAATGTCTCCAGTTGGGACACGCTGACAGCCGGGCGCTCGCCGTACAACCGCCTGGCCAGTCCCGGGCCGATGGCCCCGGCTGCCGGCACATGCTGGGCACCGGCAACCACCCTGCGCAGCCACGCCCGTGCCTGCGGGTCTGCCGCCAGCGCCGCCACCGCGGCCGCGAAGCCAGGCTCGGCGAGCATTGCCGGCTCGGCCCAGTGAACCGCTTGCCGGAGGCGAGCAGCCACCCACTCCAGTTGCGGCTCAAGAGCCGCCGGCGGCCCGTCCGGCACCAGGTCTGAGCGTTCCCACCACAACTGCCGCACCCCGTCGTGACTATCCCCGGAAAACAAGCGACGCACCTCGTCCAGCCAGCGCGAAGGGTGTACCGCCCGACCTTCGGCGTCGGCCAACGGACAGCTCACGTACAGCCACCGGCGCGCGCGGGTAACCGCTTGGTACAAGCGGCGCCAGCCCTCCGCCTCCCGCTCGGACCTGGACCTGCCAACGCGAACGCCCAGCGCCTCGCGCAGCCACGCCACCTCGTCCTCGCCGAGCACGCCGCTGTCGCGCACGCGCGGCGGCAACACGCCGTCGGCCGCTCCTGGTACAAACACCGCGTCCGCTTCAAACGCCTCCGCGCGCGCTGCATCCGTGATCAACACCTGATTCGACCCGGCCGGTACGGTCGCCAGCGCCTCTTCCGTGAGCGCCCGGCGAACCAGCGCGAACAGGTAGCGGCGCGGCAGAGGCCGGTCGCACCCGCTCTCTGCGAGGTCGTCGAGGACAGATGTCACCTTCAGCCACGCCTGTTCGTGCAGGTTGGCCGCAGACGCCGCCTGCGCCGGGCCCTCCCCGGCGATCCAGGCGGCCAGCGCGCGCCTGGCGCCTGTGCTCTCCAACAGCTCCCAGATGGCACGCGCAAACGCCGCTGGCAAGAGGGCGTCCGCAGCGACCGCCCCGACAAACGGCAGTACGCGGCGGGCAACCACCTGGCGCAACCGGTCTGCCCGCTGGTCATCCGCCTGCAGCCGCGCCTCATCAGCGTCCGGACTGCGCTG
The DNA here is from genome assembly GCA_019683615.1 of Alicyclobacillaceae bacterium. Classification (GTDB taxonomy): domain Bacteria; phylum Bacillota; class Bacilli; order Alicyclobacillales; family Alicyclobacillaceae; genus JADGIC01. The sequence continues at coordinate 8,088 of JADGIC010000074.1, forward strand.
ATCCCAAGCAAACGTCCACGGCTGTTGCGTCTGCCAGACGCCGGTACCTGCGACCTCGTAGCGGCGGATGTACTGCTCCAACCAGTCGGCATCCTCTGCGGCGAGGCCGGTCAGCTCACATTTGCAAAGGCGGACGGACGCTTCCAGCGACCAACCTGTCTCGGACACGTCGAGAGCCGACAACAGCAGCCGTCCCAGCGGGTGATGGGCAAGCGGTTGCGGCAAATCGACATGGCAAGGCACGCCGTGCTTGGCGAAGCTGTCGCGGACGTACGGCGCATACACCTCCAGGCGCGGGGCGACGACCGCCACGTCCCGCCAGGACAGCCCCTCTTCGCGCACCAAGCGCACGACCTCGCGGGCGATTCCGTCCACCTCCGCCCGCAGGCTGGGTGCGTACGCAAAGCACAGGTGGCGCGAACCGGCGCCCTCTGCACCAGGCTGTCCTTCCACATCCGCTCCCAGGCCCGCCCTGCCGGCTGCCCCGGCGGGCGCGCCGGCCTGTGTCTCCGCCGGGTGCCAAAGCTGGCGCAACCGCCGCAAATCTGGTGTCTGAAAGCGCAAGGGGCGGTCAATCCAGTGGATGTCCACGCGCAACCCCCGCCGGATGCAAGCCTGCCGCAACTCTTCGAACAGGACCAACGTCTGCGCCGCGTACACGTCGCCAAGCGCGTCACCCGGCCGCCTTCCCGGCGACGCAGCCCGCAGCCATGCGGGATCGGCCGAGAGTGTCAGCACCGTCCGCCGAGCCGATTCAGCCACCGCCAACAGCAACGCCTGTTCCAGCGGATCGAAGTCCGCGAACCCGTCGAAGTACACGGTGGCGTCGTTCAGCAATTGCCCGGCCCGGAGGTCTGACAGCCGATCCGCCAGCCACAGGTCCGGGTCCGCCAGACCCCGCGTGCGCAGAGCCTCCCGGTACCCGTCGTAAAGAACCGCCAAATCCCTCAGCTTGTCCGGCCACTCCGCCAACTCCGGATGCCACGGCGGCTCGCCCGACGCCACTCCCGCCCTGGAGAACGTCCGAAACGCCCCAAGCAGCGCGTCGAGCAAGCGGACGGACAGCTCTGTCCGCTTCATGGCCCGCAGCTGGTCCCGCCGCTCCTCGTACACGGCAGCCAGGATCAACCGCCGGCCGGTACGGTTGACGGCCAGGTTGGGAGACCACCCGGCTTGCTGCCACAACCGTTCCCAAAAGCGGTCAAACGTCAGCACCTCCGCGCGCAAAACGGCGGGCAACCGCCGCAACAAAGTCTGCTCAGTCCAATACGTCGCCTCGGCAGGCACCACCCAGAACAGGGGTGGTCCCAGCGGATCGGCCGCCGACTCCCGGGCGATGTCTTCCGCCACCCGCGCCGACTTCCCGCTGCCCGCAGGACCGCACCACACTTCCAAACTGCCCATCAGCCGCCTCCTCGCTGGTGTTCGTCGCAAGTCGCTTCCGCGCGGCCGCCAGCCCGCACCCCTGACCTCCGGCGCGGGCATCCGGCCATTCGGCATCCGGCTATGCCTCGGCGTCCGGCCAGTACATGACGTGAACGCCGTCGATCTGCGACGCAAGATCGGCCAACTCCGGCCGGCAGGTCAGGTACAGGACCTGGCCGCCCTCAGCCTCCTGCGCAATCACCTGCAGGGCCGCCGCCAGCCGCGGGCCGTCGAAGTTGACCATCGGGTCGTCCATGACGACCGGCAGGTCCACGCCGCGCCGGCGGTACAAGTGGATCAGCGCCAAGCGCAGCGCCAGGTACAGTTGTTCACGCGTGCCGCGGGACAACCGGGCAGGGCTCCACTCCCGCCCGTCCGCTTGCACGCACACCAGCTCTGCGTCGCCCGCGGAGCCGGTACGCACTGCCAACGCAACGTAACGGTTGCCGGTCAGGTGCCGGAACAACGCCGCCGCCACCTGCAGCGCTTCAGGTTGACGCGTCCGCTCAAAGGTCAGCCGCGCCTGGCGCGTAAGCGCCTCCGCCCACACCAGAGCCGCCCACCGCTTCGCCAGCCGATCCCGCTCGCTCCGGCAGCGGGCCAACTGCCAGCGAAGTTCCAAGCCGCCAGCGCGCGTCTCCCATGCGGACAACTCCTGCTCCAGCGCCCACACCTCGCGGGTGCGCTCTGTCACCTCGCGGCTGAGCCGGGCACACTCCGCTTCCCAATGCGCCACCTGCTGGGCCAACACCGCCTCGTCCGCCTGATCCAGCACGGCCTGCCGGGACTCGTACAGGTCGCGGCCGCCGTACTGACCGTGCAAGCGGGCCTCCTGTTCGCGGCATGCTTCCAGCAACCGCCGGCGCTGCGCTGCCCGCGCCGCCAGCTGATCGAAAGCGTCGCCGTCGCGTGCGCCCAGCGCCTCGTACAACCCGGCAAGGCGTTCCCGCAAACGGCGAACCGCCTCCTCCTGGCGGGCGATGGTGCGCGCCAGCAAGTCCAACTCATCGTCCATCGCAGCCCGCTGGCGCTGCCGATCGGCCTGCTGGCGCGCGTGCGCCAAGGCCCGTTGCAGCCATTCCGACACCACCGCCAATCGGCTCTCCAGGTCTTCGCCGCTGTCCGCCCGGCCAGTGACCGATAGGGGGATGGCTGGGGCCGACTCGGCCACGGCCGCCTCCGCCGCTCGCACCCAGCGTGCCAGCCACTCCCTGTGGGTGGCGGCCTGGTGCCGCTGTTCGCGCGCCTCTCGCTCAGCTTCGCGCACCTCCAACACGACCTTCGCCTCCGCCACAAAGCTGGCGGGCGAGAGCTGGACAAACCGCTGCACAGCCTCAGCCTGCGGGCCAAGCGCAACCCCTGCGTCCGCGGCGGGCCTGGCGCTGCCTGCGCCAGCCCACACCTCGTGGCGTAAAAACGCTTGCCAGCGGTCTCCCATCGCGGCCCGGCTGGCGCCCAGGCCGTCGACTTGGCCAGCTGCCTCCGCGGCAGCTTGGCTGGCGGCCAGCCAACTCTGCAGCAGCGGCTCCGCGGCACCTAGCTCCCGCAGCAGTGCTTCCGCGGCCCGCCGCTCGTGCGTCAACCGCTCCCGCTCGTCCCGGCACGCGGCCATTCGGCGTTCACAGCTCGCCCGTTGGTCCGCCAAGGCCGCCTTGGCATGCGCCCGCTGGCGCTCTCTGCGGCGTTCCCGGGCGTCCAGCCACAGCCCCACGGCCAGCAACAAGGTCACAGCGAGCGCCCACCCGGCTCCCGCCGCCGCACCCCGCCATCCCTGCCACGCCGCCAACACAGCACACGCGACCAACGCTGCCCACCAAGCCCAGCGCGGCCGCCCCCCCGCCGGCAGCC
>JADGIC010000075.1 GCA_019683615.1 Alicyclobacillaceae bacterium
GATACGTGCGGCACGGGCGGGGACGGCCGGGACACGTTCAACATCTCGACGGCGGCTGCCATCGTGGCAGCCGCTGCCGGAGCGTTGGTCGCCAAGCACGGAAACCGGGCGGTGTCGAGCCGCAGCGGCAGCGCGGACGTCCTGGCGGCGCTCGGTGCGCGGGTCGACCTGGACGTACAGGCGGCGCGCGCGTGCTTATTGGAAACCGGCTTGTGCTTCTTGTTCGCACCGGTGTACCATCCGGCGATGAAGCACGCCGCGGAGCCGCGCCGGCAACTCGGATTCCGTACGGTCTTCAACATCCTCGGCCCGTTGACCAACCCGGCTGGCGCGCGGCGCCAAGTGCTGGGCGTGTTTCGGCCGGAACTGGTGCGCAAAGTGGCTGACGCGCTGTTGGCACTGGGCAGCGAGCACGCGTTGGTGGTGCACGGGGCCGGCGGCATCGACGAGTTTTCCCTGCAGGGGGAGACGCTCGTCGCGGAGGTGCGCGACGGGCAGGTGCGCGAATACGCCTTCACGCCCGCCGAAGCCGGCTTGCCGGCCGCGCCGGTGGAAGCGCTGGCGGGAGGGGACGCCGTACACAACGCGGCGGTCATCCGCCGGGTGTTGTCTGGCCAACGCGGTCCGCAGCGGGACGTTGTGGTGCTCAACGCGGGCGCGGTGCTGTACGTCGCCGGGCGCGCGCCTTCCATCCGGGAGGGCGTCGTACAGGCGCAGGCAGCGATAGACAACGGGGCGGCGCTGGCTACGTTGGACCGGTTCGTGCGGATGACGGCACAACTGGCGGCGGGACAACTGGCCACGGGACAATTGGCATGGAAGCTGAACGACGCTCGGAGGTTGCCCAATGACATTTTTGGAGAGGATCTTGCAGACGAAGCAGGAAGAAGTGGCAGCTCTGCGCCGCCGCGGCGAGCCGTTTCCAGCGGCAAGCAGCTGGGCACCGCGCGGATTTGCGGCGGCGATAGCCGGCTGCCAACACCTGGCGGTGGTGGCTGAGGTGAAGAAGGCCAGCCCTTCCAAAGGGCTGATTGCGCCGGGCGCAGACCCGGTGGCGATGGCGCGCACGTACGAGGCGGCCGGCGCGGCGGCCATCTCTGTGCTCACGGATGTGCAGTACTTTCGGGGCTCGCTTGCAGATTTGCAAGCGGTGCGCCAGGCGGTGCACGTTCCCGTGCTGCGCAAGGACTTCATCATCGACGAGTTGCAGATTGACGAGGCGCGGGCGGCTGGTGCCGACGCCGTGTTGCTGATCGCAGCCGCGTTAACGGCGGATCGCCTGCGGGAACTCGCGCGGTACGGAAAGTCACTGGGCTTGGACGTGTTGGTGGAGGTGCACGCGCGCGAGGAGTTGGCCGCCGCGTTGGCGGCGGAGCCGTCGGTGTTGGGCATTAACAACCGCAACTTGCACACGTTCGAAGTGTCGCTGGACACGACGGGGCAGATTCTGGCCGAAGTGCCGGAAGGGATCCCGGTGATTGCGGAAAGCGGCATCCACACGGCGGAAGATGCGCGGCAGATGGCCGCCTGCGGGGTGAACGGCATCTTGGTCGGCGAGTCGCTGATGCGCCAGGGCGAAGCGGATGCGGTGGCCCGCCTGTTGACATCCTTCCAGGTACCGGTGTCGCCGCGCCGGAGTGGCGTCCGGTGAACGCCGGCCGCAAGCAGACAGGCGCCGGACATGCCGTCGGGTTGAAAATCTGCGGCTTGCGTCCGGGCGATGACACAGGCTTCACAGCTCATCCAGTCGTCCGTTACGTGGGCGTCGTGCTGGTGCCGGCCAGCCGCCGCTTTGTGCCGCCGGCCGCGGCCCGCGCCATCACTGGGGCGCTGGCCGACGGCTGCCGGGCGATCGGCGTGTCGGTGGACGCGGACGAAGCGTGGCTGGTTGATGCGCTGGAGGCGGCCGGTTTGCACGGCGTGCAGCTGCACGGAGCGGAATCGCCGGCTTTGTGCGAGCGGCTGAAGGCGCGGGGTTACATCGTCTGGCGAGCGCTGCCGGTGGCCGAGGATCGCGCGGGGGTGCCGTCTGTAGCGCGCCAGTTGGCTCTGTACGCTGACGTTGTGGACGCCATCCTGCTGGATGCGGCGCCGCCGAAAGGCGCCGCCCGGGGGGTGACTGGAGGACATGGCCGCCCGTTTGACTGGTCCCTGTTGCCGGAAATCGTGGAAGCGGCCGGAGGGCGGGCGAAGTTGCCGGCGCTGTGGGTAGCGGGCGGTTTGACCCCGGCCAACGTGCCGGCGCTGTTTCGCGTGTTTCGTCCGGACGGCGTCGACGTGTCCTCTGGTGTCGAGGAGAACGGGCGCAAGTCGCCGGCGCTGATTCAAGCGATGATTGAGGTGGTAAGCGGACATGGCTGGATTCCAGCAATACCCTGACGAACACGGGCGGTTTGGCCCGTTCGGCGGCCGTTACGTGCCGGAGACGCTGATGTCCGCCCTTCTCCAACTGGAGGCTGACTTTCGGCGCTTGACCCAAGACCCGGGTTTTCAGGCGCAGCTGCGCGCCTATTTGGAACACTACGCGGGCCGTCCGACGCCGCTGTACTATGCGGAGCGGCTGAGCCGGGAATTGGGCGGGCCCAAGGTATATTTGAAGCGGGAAGACCTGAACCACACTGGCGCGCACAAGATCAACAACTGTATCGGACAAGCGCTGCTGGCCGTGCACACTGGCAAGCGGCGCGTCATCGCCGAGACGGGCGCCGGCCAACACGGCGTGGCCACCGCCACCGTGGCAGCACGCTTCGGGCTTGAGTGCACGGTGTTCATGGGCGAGGAGGACATGCGGCGGCAAGCGCTCAACGTGTTCCGGATGCGCATGCTGGGGGCCGAGGTGGTGCCAGCCTCGTCCGGCACGCGCACGCTCAAAGACGCGACCAACGAGGCGATACGGCACTGGGTCGAGCACGTTGACGACACGTACTACATCATCGGCTCGGTCGTCGGGCCGCACCCGTATCCGACCATCGTACGGGACTTTCAGCGGGTGATTGGCGACGAAACGAAGGCTCAGATCATGGAACGCGAAGGCCGCTTGCCTGACGCAGTCGTGGCGTGCGTGGGCGGAGGCAGCAACGCGATGGGCATGTTCTACCCGTTTGTGAACGACGAGTCGGTTCGCCTCATTGGCACCGAGGCCGCCGGTGAAGGCGTGGAGACTGAGCGCCACGCGGCAAGCATCAACCGCGGCCGACCGGGCGTCCTGCACGGGGCACTCACCTATCTGCTGCAGGACGAGTATGGGCAGGTGACACCTGCACACTCCATCTCGGCCGGTCTCGATTATCCTGGCATAGGCCCGGAACATGCCTGGTTGCACCAGACGGGGCGAGCGACCTATGTGCCGGTGACCGACCGGGAGGCGCTCGATGCGTTTTTCCTCCTGACTCGGCTGGAAGGCATCATCCCAGCGCTCGAGAGCGCCCACGCCGTTGCGCACGTGGTGAAGATGGTCGAGCAGGGCGAGCTGAAGTCAGGGGACATCGTTGTGGTCTGCCTGTCCGGACGAGGCGACAAGGACGTGGAACAAATCGCCGCCATGACGGAGGGAGGGGTGCCTGGTGGAGCGCATTGAACGCGTCATCCGCGGGTGTGGTAAACGAGCCGCTTTCATCCCCTTTCTCAACGCGGGCGATCCGACCCTCGAGGCTTCCTTCGAGCTGTTCCGCGGCGTGCTAGCAGCCGGTGCCGACGTGGTGGAAATCGGTCTGCCGTATTCGGATCCGCTGGCCGACGGCCCGGTCATTCAGGCGTCTGCGCTGCGCAGCCTGCGGGCGGGGTTTTCGCTGCCAAAGGCGTTTGACTTGACCCGCCAGTTGCGCGATGTCACCGACAAGGCGCTCGTCCTGTTCACCTACGTGAACCCGCTGTTGCAGTACGGACCGGACCGCTTCTTTCGGGACGCCGCGGCGGCCGGGGCGGACGGAGCGATTGTGCCGGATCTTCCGTTCGAGGAGAGCGGGCCGGTGCGGCAGGCGGCCGACCGCCACGGTGTCGCCTTGATTCCGCTGGTGACACCGACGTCCGGTCGGGATCGGATTGCCCGCATTTGCGAGGCCGCGCGAGGGTTCGTGTACTGCGTATCGTCGCTGGGCGTCACGGGCGAGCGTGCGCTCTTGTCGGAACGGGTGCGCGAGATGGTGGCGGAGGCCCGCTCGCACACCCGCCTGCCGGTGGCTGTTGGCTTTGGCGTCAGCACGCCGGCGCAGGCGGCAGACATCGCAGGTTATGCGGACGGTGTCATCGTCGGCAGCGCCTTGATTCGTCGGTTGGAGGACGCTCTCGCGGCAGTCCCGGGCGCAACCCGGGTACTGACAGGCGCGAGCGGGGACGCGGGAATGCCGCTTGCGGACCAGCCGGTCGCAGCGGCGGAGGTGTCCCGGCTGGTTACGGTGGTCGCCGGATTTGCGCGCGAATTGAACGACGCCTTGGTCTGAGCGGGCAAAGGAACGTCTGGTATGGAGAGGGAGATGGAGAGATGATCGTGGTCATGAAAGAAGGGGCCACGCCGGCAGATGTTGAACAGGTGGTTGCCTTGCTGAAAGGACGCGGGCTCGGTGTGCACGTGTCTGAAGGAGCCGAGAGGACGGTCGTCGGGATCATCGGACCCAAGGAGAAAGTCTTGGAGTTGCCGATTGAGTCGTTGCCGAGCGTGGAGAAGGTGGTGCCGGTCAGCTATCCGTTCAAGTTGGCCAGCCGGGCGTTTCACCCGTCCGACACGAAGATACAAGTCGGGGATCACGTGGTCGGCGGGGACGAACTCACCATCATCGCCGGACCTTGTTCCGTCGAGTCAAGGGAACAGATCCTGGAGATCGCCCGGTTTGTCCGACAGGCGGGCGGGCATATGTTGCGCGGCGGTGCCTTCAAACCCCGGTCGTCGCCCTATTCGTTTCAAGGCTTGGGGGAGACCGGATTAAAGTACTTGGCGGAGGCTCGCGAAGCCACAGGCCTGCCGGTGGTGTCAGAGGTGATGGATGTCGAATCCCTCCCGCTGATGCTGCAGTACGTCGACGTGCTGCAAATTGGCGCCCGCAACATGCAGAACTTCCCGCTCCTCAAAGCGGTCGGGAAGGCGAACAAACCGGTGTTGCTGAAGCGGGGATTGTCAGCCACGATTGAAGAGTGGTTGATGTCCGCCGAGTACATTCTGGCTGGTGGCAATTCCCAGGTGATCCTGTGTGAGCGCGGCATTCGGACGTTTGAGACATACACGAGGAACACGCTCGACCTGAACGCGGTCCCCGTGGTGCAACACCTGTCGCATTTGCCGGTCATTGTCGACCCCAGCCACGGCGTCGGCAAATGGCGCTACGTGCCGGCGATGTCCCGGGCAGCCGTGGCGGCCGGGGCGCACGGGTTGATTGTCGAAATCCACCCGAATCCGGCGGAAGCGCTATCGGACGGGCAACAGTCCTTGACACTGGAACACTTCGCGGCCATGGTGGAGGACGTGCGGCGCGTGTTCCAGGCGACGCGTGCTTCCGGGGAGGTCGCGTATGCACAACCACGCTGATGGGTGGCGCCCTCGCCGCGTCCTGGTCATCGGGTGCGGCTTGGTGGGCACTTCCTTCGCGCTTGCGCTGCGGGAAGCGGGGATGGCGGTCGACGGGGTCGACATCAACCGCGAACATCGGGAAACAGCCAGGCGGCTGGGAGCTGTCGATGCTGTTGCCGAACACTGGGTACACCTCCCGTCCGCAAGGTACGACTTGGCAGTTCTGGCCGTGCCGGTCGACGCTGCCTGCCGTGCACTGCCCGAAGTGGCGCAGGTGGCCGACGTGGTCATGGACGTGTGCAGCGTGAAGGTTCCGGTGTGCGAGGTCGCCGAAGCTCACAGGCTGACAGACGTGTTCGCCCCGACCCACCCCATGGCCGGACTGGCCGCGGCTGGGCCCGCGGCAGCCCGGGCGTCGCTGTTCGCGGGCCAGACTTGGCTGTTCATTGAAGGCTGGCCGCGCTGCGAACAACTCCATGCCGTTGTCGAATCCGTCGGGGCTCGTCCGGTCCGCGTGGAGTCGGCCCGGTATCACGACGACGCGATGGCGGTCGTCAGCCACGCTGTTCACCTCGTTTCCGCCGCCGCGATGCTGGCCTCCGAGGACGCATTGGGGCAGGCGGAAACAGATGCGAATTGGGCGTTGCTGTCCGGGCCGGGTTTCCGCGACGTGACCCGTGTCAGCGGGGCCCCGGCGGGCTTTTGGGTCAGTACCCTGCTCGCCAACCGCGAGCCCGTTGTTGCCCAGATTCGCCGTACCAGCGCTTGGTTGGAGCGGTTCGCAGACGTGTTGGCCCGCGCCGATGGCGATGCGCTGCACCGTTTGTTGAGCGAAGCCCACGAGGCGCGCAAGCGCTGGGAGGAACTGCGAGAGCGCGGGTGAGTGCAGCCTTCGGCTCCGGGTGGAAGAGGCAATCACCGGCGAATTTCTGCGGGTCTGAAGATTCGGTCTTGACAACGCTTTCATTCCGGTCTATGCTGTTCGTCGAAGGGTGTTTCTTCTGATTTCTCTCCACTCCTAGCAACTGGCTTGGGGATCCGTCGGCTCACGGATCCTCCTTTTTTGCTGTCGCTGCCCCCTGTCTTTGTCCATCTTAGTTCTCGCGGTCCAGATTTGTCCCCGTGAACGATATGCACCCGCTGTTACCGCCCTGTCCTTCTCGCCGCATACCCCGGCAATCGAGTTGTCATACTATCCCGGAGATGGATGATTCGGTCTGCCTGCCTGCCGAGGTGTGTTGCCTCGCTGCGGAACAAAGGGGGGTTCGTTCGTGACCGCGCTGCTGTACGTCCAGGCGGACGGCACTCTCCTGGTTTGCTCCGACCATCCGGGTTACGACGAGGCGCGCCCGATGCTTCTCACATTCAGCGAACTGAGGCAACGCCTCGACCCGATTCACGTCTATCAGATTCGGCCCGTCACGCTTTGGCAAGCCGCCTCGTTGGCGGTGACTGCGGGGGAAGTTCTGGCGTTCTTGCGGCAGGCTTCCGCGCATCCGGTACCCTACCATCTGCAGCACATGGTTGTCGAGGAGATGCGCAAGTGGGGCCGGCTCGTTTTGCAAACCGGTGCTCGCGGGCGGTTGCTGCTGCGCGGAGACGCCGCAACCATACGGAGACTGGCGGAGGATGCGGCTATCCGTCGAATTGCTGTAGAGGTCCGCCAGGACGACTTGGTTTTCCGGAGCCGAGACCGTGCGTCCGTTAAGCGGGCCGTTACAGCGCTTGGGCACCCTGTCATCGACCGGGCCGGCTACCAGACAGCACCGCCATTACGGATGGCGCTGCGACCCGAGACGCGGCTTCGTGATTACCAGGCAGACGCTGTGGAACGGTTTTTTGACCAGACTCATGACGGCAGCGGCGTGATTGTGCTGCCCAGCGGTGCGGGCAAGACGCTGGTCGGACTGGCCATCGTGGCGCGGCTGGGACTGCACGCCCTGGTGTTGGTGCCGAGCGAGACAGCGGCCCGCCAGTGGCTGGCCGAGTGCCGGCGCTATACAACGGCAGACCCTGCGGACGTGTCGCTCTACGAACCCGGCCGGCCGCTGACACCGTTAACCATCACCACCTATCAACGGGTCACGGCGCGGGCAGCGAGCGGTGAACGCCGACACTTCGCCGCCCTCGCCAATCACCCTTGGGGAATCGTGGTTTACGACGAGGTGCACGTGCTGCCGGCACCCTTGTTCCGGCTGGCTGCCGACCTGCAAAGCGTCCGCAGGCTGGGCCTGACCGCCACCTTGGTGCGCGAAGACGGCAGTGATACCGACATCTTCAGCTTAATAGGGGCGAAGTGCTACGAGGTTCCGTGGAAGGAACTCGAGCGAAGAGGGTACCTGGCGGCTGTTCGCTGCGTGGAGGTGCGGGTACCGATGCCGGCCGGCGCGCAGGCGGCCTATGCTGCCGCGGGTGCGAAGCAACAACACCGCCTGGCAGCGCTCAATCCTGAGAAGCTCGACGTCGTTCGGATGTTGGTGGAACAGCACCGCGGCGAGAGCGTGATCGTCATCGGGCATTATCTCGAATCACTGCACCAGATTGGTCACGAACTGGGTTGTCCCGTGTTGACAGGGAACACGCCGCAAAGTGAACGACTGGCCTGGTTTGACCGCTTTCGCGGCGGTTTGCTGCGCTGTTTGGTGCTGTCGCGGATGGCCAACATGTCGGTCGACTTGCCTTGTGCGTCAGTCGCGATTCAGGTTTCCGGCCTGTTCGGGTCCCGCCAGGAAGAAGCCCAGCGGTTGGGCCGGCTGCTGCGGCCGGACTCCGGGCCGGGCGTGTTTTACACACTGGTCAGCCGCGGCACCGTCGAGGAACGGATGGCGAAGCACCGGCAAATGTACCTGGTTGAACAAGGATACTCGTACGAGGTGACGGACGCTGCGGCGATGGCGGTGTGCCGGCGCAGCCGGGCTGGCCGTTGACGGAGAAAGGGAGATGGGTCGTGAAGTTGTCAGAGTGTCTGAACGCCGCAGACATTCGCACGCTGCAACGCATCGCGGAACACTACGAATTGGGTTGTTCGCGGCATTCCAAATTGGACTTGCTGCAGGCGATCCTGTTCGCCTTTGGCAGCCGCTCGTTCGTCGAACAGCACGTGGCGGACTGGGGCCGCGGGCGCGAGGCAGCGCTGTTGCGCCTGGTCATGGAAGGCCGCCACGTGTTCTCTGCCGAAGAGTTGGAGGCGTATTTCCACGGCTCTGCCGGCGCGGGCGCGGGGACACCGGAGCTCCGGCTCATGCGGCCAGCCACGACCAGCAGTGCGCCTGTCGGAGAGCCCGCCGGTCCTCCGGGGTCCTGGCTGGACGAGCTGACCGGTGAAGGATGGCTGTTTGGGACGACTCACTTCGGGAGCCGGCTGATGTATTGCGTCCCTGTGGAGCTGAAGCAGCGGATCCGGGCGGAACTGCTCAAGCGGTTGTCGGATCGCGTCCGCTCTTGTGAGCAAGGGCCCCTCACGTACCGAGAAGAGGCGCAGGCGATGGCGCGTGACTTGGACGTCTTTCTCGAATACGTTCGAAACCATTCGGTGCGCCTGACGACGGAAGGCAGTATGTACAAGCGCAACTTGCAACAGGTGTTGGAGTTGTTGGAGGTGGCAGAGGAACCGCTGAAAGGAGGTTGGCGGTTCGGGTATGGCCGGCGTTTTCACGACTATCCAGACCGGTTTGCGCTGATTTACGATTTCGCGTACCACCAGCATATGATTGAGGAACGGGATGACGGCTTCCTGACGGTGACCAATGAGTGCCAGCGCTGGATTCAAGCGTCCCCGACTGACCGGCAGCAGAGCCTCGTTCGCTTCTATCTGCAATTGTACCGGCGCGCTATCGCCCGCCTGCCGCTGGTCGCCCAGGTCATCGCCCATGTCGCCATCCGCTGGGTCCATGGCCCTTCGATGATGGAACAGCTCAGCCCGTTTGTCAATGAGTACTACTACGACAGCCAAGAACAGGTTTGGAACACGCGGATCTTGAAAATGTTGATGCACCTTGGCGTGATTCGGCTGGGGTGGGACGAAGCCGGCGAACCCTGGTTTCAAATGACAAAACTCGGTCAACAATTATTAACACCTGACGCGATTCCGCAGACGGTCGACGAGGCGCAGGAGCGCCAGCGGATACTCATCGTGCAGCCGAACTTCGAGATTGTCGTCACTGCCGATCAACCCCTGGTCACTGCGGAGTTGTCGACGTTTGCGGAACTTCGCCAGGCAGGCGTGGTGAGAGTCTACCGCATTTCGGAAGACGCGGTGCGCCGGGGCTTGGCCGGCGGGGGAACGGTGTCTGGCTGGCTGGAATTCCTGCAGCGGCACGCGCAGACGCCGGTTCCCGGCAACGTCGAGAGGACCTTGAAGGAGTGGGAAAAGGTGCTGGACGTGACAGATGGAACCCTCACGTCGTGAAATTTCCGCGCTTGCACAGAGCACGGGCGGCAGGAAAATCCGGTGGTGTACTCGAATAAAATACACAAAGAATTCAAACGATTGCCTCGCTTGCGGCTTCCCCGTTCCGCATCGGGTGCAGGCAGACTCTGTGGACGTTGCCACATATCATTCAGGGGGGCGACAACCATGAGCAGCACGGTGACGATCGCCGAAAAGAAACAGTTCCTGCGTTGGTTCCTCGCCAATTACCAATTGCAGAGCCGTGAGGCGGAGATGCTGATCCGGTACATGATGACCCGCGAGAACGTCCTTCGCCGGGTACACTTCGTGGAGAATTTCCACCATCTGCCGCGCGTTGTGGTCGTGTCAACGACCTGTGTGCCCGTCGCTCCGTTCCGGTACTACCGGCGAAATAAACCTGTGTCCACGGATGTCGAACAAGCGTTTTTGGACTTGTATCAACATCCGGACGAAGACATTTACGTCGGACTGTACTTCAAAGACCGGGCGACCAGCCCCGCGTACGCGTCGGTGTTGGAGGAGACGACGTCGATGGAACTGGAGCCGGCGGTCCAAGAGATGATCTCGTTGCAGGCGGAGTGGGTGATTGACCAAGCCGTCCGCAGCTTCCAGCGCCGGCGCCTGATGGACGAAGTGGACCGCGCACTGGACATGCGGGATCGGGCGTTGTTTTTTGAAGCCAGCCGCCGCCTGTCGGAGTTTGACGCGAGCGGAGTGTGAAGAGCGGTTGTCCAGTACCGCTCGGTGCTTGACGGGTCGTTGCCGCCCGTCGGGCTGATGGCTGAGTTTAGCCGACCTGCCGCGCCTTCCGGCCCGGAAGGGGCGGCTTTCTAACGGATGCTGGCGAATCACACGGATCCCGTCGCTTCCGCGGGTGCAATTCGCCGCTCTCCCGCTGTCTCACCGGCTCCGGCTGTTCTTCCTCCGGCCATCCGTGGTACAATCGCATCCGGGAGGATGAGGATGCGGTTGGAATACTTAACACCCCACCAGTTCGAACGCCTGCAACCGTTCATCGACACCCTGGCGGTTGCCGCCTGCCATCCGGATCCGCTCGACGTCGCGGTGCCGACAGGCGCGGCGCGGTGGATCTCAGAGATGGTCCTGGCCCGGGTCAAGGACCGCTTCCGCGGCCGCGTGGCGGAACGCCTGTTGGGCACGGGATTGACTTGGCGAGGCCTCGACGCGGAGTTCCTTCAGGCACTGTCGGCGGGCTGCGGGTTTCCGGTGCGCTTCGGGGTCGTTGTCTGTGACCGGGCGTTGCTGAGCGACTGCTGTGCGATCACGGCGGGCCCGTCCGAATGGCTGGTGGTGGATTGGTGGCAGTGGTTTCGCAGCCGCGCGCCCCGCGAGCGGCTGCCGGACCTCTGGCTGTACTTGAGCCTCGCACACGCGCCATACCGGCACAGCGAGGAATGG
>JADGIC010000076.1 GCA_019683615.1 Alicyclobacillaceae bacterium
CCCCTTCACGGGACGTCCCCGCCCTTCGCCAGATTCCGCCGCGCCGCCTGGCACATAAACACGTCCTCCAGAGACAGGCCGGAATCCGCCGGAGGTGACGGCGGCTGGCCGAACTGCGACGGGCGAGTCCCGCCGTCGGCGGTGCAGCCGGCTTGCAGCTCGGCGAGGGTGCCGGCGGCGAACACCTCACCGTCCAACACGAACGCGAACCGCTGGCACATGCGCTCGGCGAAATCCAGAACATGCGTCGACAGGAGCACGGCGGCACCTGCCTCGCGCGCTTCCCGGAGCAGCTCCCGGACCGTGCGGATGGCGAACACGTCCAGCCCGATGAACGGCTCGTCAGCAATGAGAATGTCGAACGGAAACATCAGGGCCGACACCAGCATCCACTTCTGCAACGTGCCCTTCGAGCACTGGTGCGGAAACTTGGTCAGATGCGCAGCCAAATCAAACCGCCGGACCAGCTCCTCCACCGTCCACAGCGGCCCGGCCAAGGCGCGGCCGCCGTCCGGGCCGGTGCCCCCGGGAGCTGTACCGGCGGGATCGCCAGCGCTGGCAGGAATGGCACCGCCCCGCTCCACACGGGAAGTCCGGCCGCTCCCCGCTTGGACCCACACGCGCCGCTGCCACTCCAGGTGTTCGGCAAGAGTGAGGTCAGAGTAGTAGACGGGCTGCTCCGGCACGTACGCAAACCGCCGCCGTACCGACGGCGGCAGTTCCTCGCCCGGCCCGTACGATGTGCCGTCCACCTCGACCGACCCCGCCCGCAGCGGGTGGTGCCCCAAGATGCCGCCGATGATGGTGCTTTTCCCGGCGCCGTTGGGCCCGATGAGCCCCGTCATCTCCCCGCGGAACAGGGCGAGGCTGGCGCTGTGGACCACCTCGATCCCTCCCCGGACCACCGAGGCCTCCAGCAGGCGCAGGATTGGTTGATTGCAGGTGGGTGCTCCGAGGCCGGCTGCTGCTTCCATGTTTCCGACGGGCACCGACGCATCCTCCTCAGCCGCGCAGACGACCGGCCGCCCGTAAACGTCGCGGTGATGAGGGCGGGCCGGTCGCTTCACAGAAGGCGCATGTCCGTTGGATACTCCCAGTATACGATGGAACCACGAGGGCATCAATCACATCCGGTGTATGCGCTCAACCCAGGAGTGCCCGCGTACGTTGGGAGCGCGGAGTCGGGCAAGTCCGCTGTCGCCATTCGTCCCCGGTCACAGGTCGCGCTGACCGAATCTCCACAGGCCAATGCCGACGCACAAGGCGATGTACAGCCCCGTGTAGACGAGGAAGGCGTTGTTCGGCACGGGGCCGCCGCCGAACGGGCCAAAGCGGGCGCTCATCTGCGCCCCGATGGGGGGCAGGCTGCTTCCGCCCAGCGCCTCGTAGAACATGCGGTAGTAATCGGCGTTGGTGGGGATGATCAGACTGGTGACGAAGCCCACCTTGCTCATCGTCGGCGCGGCGGACACCCTCTGCACAAAGCCGCCAATCATCCCTATTCCGAACAACAGCGTGCCCATCACGCCGTTGCTGAGTGTCGGCAGAAACAGCGACCCGAGGACCATCAGCGAGACCAGCACGCACGGGATCAGTTCGAAGACGCCGCAGCCCCGCCACAGCGCGGACGGGTCCAGCGGCAGGCCGGTCCGGACGCGGACGATGCCCACAACCGCCCAGTATACGCCGGCCGCGTACAGGCCGCTCCAGACCGTGTGCGCCAACCACTTCCCCAGGTACACCTGCCAGCGCCGGATGGGGCGCGGCAGAACGGCGAGCAAGAGGCCGCTCTCGATCTCAGACGAGATCGTGCCTGCCGCCGAAAAGATGGCAAGGTAGGCGACGATCAGGTTCGCCATGTAGAGTCCGATGGACAGCCACACCGCGCGGTGCAGGTAAGCGTCCAACGGATCGTCCAACGGATTGTCGCTGCCCGCGGATGCGGACACGCGCTGCACGGCAAACAGGTAGAGGGCGAGAAAGACGACCGTCAGGGCCACGGTGGTCCAGAACAAGCGTTTGCGCACAATCTCGGTCCAGACCATGCGCGCGACGGTGAGCACCATCACGGCGTGCTCCCCCCTTTCTCCGCCGTCCAATCCAGGAACCAGGACTCGAGTCGGCGCTGTTTCGACTGCACGCGGTAAACGGACAGCCCGCCGGCCATGAGCAGTGCATTGAACCATGCGGCCTGCTCCGCGTCCTCCAGGCGCACCTGCAACCGATGCACGGCGTCTCCGGGCAAGCGCTCGACTCGTTCTATTCGTTCGATGCGCCCCCCACCCGCTTCGCCAGGCAGCGCCTCGAGCGCGGCACGAACACTGGCCTCATCGTCGTCCGACCAACCCCCGACGTCGAATTCCCACACCGGCTCCGGGTGCAGAATCTCGTCCACCCGGCCCTGCGCCCGGACTCGACCGTCGATGAGCAGGGCGACGTCCGTGCACACGGACTCCACATCCTCCAACTGATGCGTGTTGAGAAACACCGTCGTGCCGGCGGCCGCCAGTTCCGCCAGCAGTTCGCGAATTTGCCGGCGGCCGCCGGGGTCGAGCGCTGAGGCCGGCTCGTCCAGCAGCAACAACTGAGGCTCGGCCACCAGTGCACAGGCGAGGCCCAGACGTTGCTGCATCCCTTTCGAAAATGTGCGGACGCGCGCGTGCGCGGCCTGCGACAGGCCGACATCCGCCAGCACGCGGGTGATGCGCCGCTCCGCCACCGGCGCCGGCAGACGGCAGAGCTTGGCGTGAAAGCGCAGCACCTCCTCGGCGGTCAACCAATCCTGGTAACGGAACAGTTCCGGCAGATAGCCCAGCCTGCGCCTGGCTTCGAGATGGCCGAGCGGGAAGCCCAGGATCTGGGCTTCCCCTGATGTCGGCCGGATCAACCCTGCCAGCATTTTGACAAACGTGCTTTTGCCCGCTCCGTTCGGCCCGAGAAAGCCGTACACCGCACCTGGCTCGACGCGCAGGGTGACGTCGTGCACCCCGCGGCCGTTGGGAAATTGTTTGCTGAGCCGACGCGTCTCAATGACTGCCGTCACTTGGTCAAAGCCTCCGCCGCCTGGACGAGGCTGTGGACCGTCGGGAACGTCTTCGGGCTACCGGTCAGCTGATACAGCGTTCCATTCGCGAGCCAGGTGATGGACGCACCCGATCCTCGGCTCGCGAGGACGGCCACCGCCGCATGTCCATTGACTGTCACATCCACAGGCTGGCCTCCCACCGGCAGGTACAGCGTCTTCTGCCACTCATCCGCCTGCATCAGCGACTGTCGGATGTCGGATGGCAGGAACGGGAGGCCAATCAAAGCCTGGCGCACGGCGTTCAGGTCCACGTCCGGGGGGACCTCCACAGTGGGTACACCTGTCACATCCAGCCCAACGGAACTTCCGTTCGCATCCTGCGACTGCTCGAAGACCTGGCCGGGAAGCCGCACCACAATCGGGACGCCATCCGCAGCCTGCGGGAGTGGGTGAGTGCCGCCGAGCATCCGGATCAGCCGGTTGATGGCGTCCACGTGCAGGCGGAAGGTGTACACGCGCGCCCCGGTGACGAACACGTGATCAGATGCCGGGTTGAAGTTCGGCAGAGTCGGGACGGACAGTCCGGTCGCCTGCTCGGCTGCGGCCAGCGTCATCGCGTGCGATTCGCTGTCGCCGCCCGATTTTTCGACTGTGCCGTACTGGCTGAGGTCGACCTGGTGGATGCCGGCATCATCGAGTGCATTCGCGATCTGCGTGAGGTCCTCCCCGCCCACGCCCATCAAATTCTGGAAGTAGAGCGTCTGCATGGCGTCTGCGAGCACGCGGTCCCCCGCTGGCGAGGCGAACAGCCCGCCCGCCGCCAATAGCACCGCTGCGGCCGCCATCCCCTTCCACCAGCGGCGGTGACGGAACGCCCGCCTGCGGCGGACCGACTCCGCGCTTCCGACCGCCTCGGCGGCAGATTCGGTCCGGAATGGTTCGGAGCGGTCGAACGCGATCTCCCGCACAACCACCGCACCGTCACCCCCGGCCGGCGGCGGGCCCGCTGCTGCTCCACCGGAGGACTGCCGCCACACGTCGGGCACCGGTTCGTTCGTAACGGTACGCACAAACCGCTGCCACGCCTGCTCCACGTCGTCCTGCGTGATGGTCCACGCCTCGGCTACGCGGGGACGTCCCGCGCCGGCCTGTGCGCCGGGCGGCGACTCAAACAGATGCCTGCCCCGGTTGGTCCAGTGCTGCATGACTTGCTCCCTCCTCACGTTGATACACCTGTTTGAACCGTTGCTGGGCCCGGCTCAGGACCGTACCGACAATTTCGCGCCGGACCCCGACAATTTCCGCGATTTCCTCGTAACTGTATCCCGAGTGCCGCAAGAGGAGGACCTGGCGATCCCGCTCTGACAACTGCATCAACGCCTGCTTGACGGCCTCGCGATCGGCGTGCCGCGCCATCCACTCGTCGCCCGCGATGTCGCGCGGCCCGGCGTTCAGCGCCCATTCCCGCATCTCCAGGCGCCAGCGTGCCGCCTTGGCACGCAGGTAATCGTACGCGACCCGGGCCGCCACCTTGTGCAGCCAGGCACCGACCGCCTCCAGCCGCTGCGGCGGGCTGCGATACAGGCGCAGAAAGACCTCCTGCGCGAGGTCCTCCGCCGCGGGCCGGTCTGCCACGATGCGCAACAGGTGGCGCAGCACGGTCGGATAATGCGTACGGAACAGGACTTGAAAGGATTCCGGCATCTCATCCGCCAAACGCGGTCACCTCCGTTCGGGAACGAGTCCACCGTTTCCTCCGCGCGGGGTGTGTGGCACCGTTCCA
This sequence comes from Alicyclobacillaceae bacterium, assembly GCA_019683615.1. GTDB lineage: Bacteria > Bacillota > Bacilli > Alicyclobacillales > Alicyclobacillaceae > JADGIC01. The sequence continues at coordinate 4,809 of JADGIC010000076.1, forward strand.
TCTTTAAAAGACGGATCCCGTCTCCGTTTCATAGCAGGGGAAAGAAAAAGAACAGGAGCGCGAGGGCGCCGCAGCTGATCAACCCCGCAGCCGCCCCCGCGACCCACGTGCAGATGTCGAGGCCGAGGGTGATGAGTATGATGGAGAGGATTGGCATGATGGGAGGCGTCGCGACGGCGCCGCGGAGGGCACGCATGCCGCGAGGCACACCGCCCCGAAGCTTGGCATCGTCCGGAAATCTGTCAGCCTTCGACGTTGTCGCGAATCCGCTCGCGCAGCGACTGAGCAGGAACGTCGTGCACGCTGCCGCCCCTCTGCAACATCAAGTCGAAGGCGTGGGCAGCCGCCGCGCCCATGGCTATGCACGGCCCCATCACGCGAACGCTGGACAGTGCCGCCACGTCGGCGTCAATGCAGCGGCCCACGGCCACCAGGTTGTCCGCGTCCGGCGGCGTCAGGCTGCGAAACGGCACGTAATGCACGTGACCTTCCGGAAACGCGTGAAACACGTGCGCCTCCGGGCGCTCGTGCAGCTCGATACCCCACGCCGTGCGTGCGACCGCGTCCGGAAACTCGCGGCCCTGCAAGACGTCGTCCATTGTCAGTTGGTAACGGCCGACAATCCAACGGGTCTGCCGGATCCCCAACTGCCCGTAGGCGCGGACGCGCGACTCGCCAAACGCCTCCGGAAACTCTTTCTTCAAAAATTCCACCGTCTGATCCGCTTGGTCCTTGCCTTCCAGCGACTTGATGGCTGACGCCACCGGATCCAGCGGCGTTTCCACGTGCGTCATGTTCACCAACGCCGTGCCCTTTCCCGGGAACGCGAACGCAAAGCCTTCCTTGCGCACGAGGCCGTACAAGTCTCCCCGCTCGTCCAAGCGCGCGGCGATTTCGGTGCGATCCGGTACGCGGTCGGTGTTGACATTCTCCAACACGACGACTTGCGACCCGTATACCGTCCCTTCAGCCGGCTCGCGGCAGGGCAACCCCGCCAGCCAGGTGAGCGCCGCGTCGCCGGTGGCATCCACGAATGCCTTGGCGGACACCTGTACGACGCCGTACCGGGTGGCGAGTTGGACGGACCGGATCCGACGCCCGTCCCGCTCCACCTTTGTCAACACAGCCCCCAGCACCGGCAGGATGCCCTCCCGGTGAATGGTTCGCTCGATCCAGCGGGCCAGCGCCACCTCGTCGTACATGACGGTCGTCCAGAAGCCCCGGCGGTAATGCAGTGCGCCAGCCGCACCGAGATCGCGCAGAATGTCGTCGGCGATGCCGTGTGTCAGCTGACGGTGGCGCGACGGATCCGGGCCTTGCGAATACAGGCCGACGAACGTCCCGATAATGCCGTTCACGGCTTGCCCGCCCAGGGTTGGCAGGCTGTCGACAATCACCGTGCGCCGCCCCAGGCGGCTGGCTTCAATGGCTGCCGACACCCCGGCGATGCCCGCTCCCACCACGCACACGTCAGCCTCGATGTCACGCACCGCATCGGCAGCCGGGTCCCGGACCACCACTTTTGTCGCGGTCAAAATTCCTTCGATGTCTGTACGTACAGCCATCCGTACACGCTCCTTCAGGTGAAGGGCTTGTATACGTCGTGGTCCACGTAGCGCTCGCCGTTCAGCTCGCTGATGACGTTGACAGCAACCTTCGCGCCGTCGCCGGCGGTGATGATGGTATGCACGCTGACACCTGCAATCGTGCCGGCCGCCCACACACCGTCGATATTGGTCCGGCCCTGGCTGTCGACCTCCACAATCGTCTTGATGCGCGGTTCAGTACCTGGCTTCGTGCGCAGGCCAATCTTTTCGGCGAGATCGGTGTAGACACCCGTTGCGATGATCACGTGGCGAGCAGTGTATGTACCTTGATCCGTCTCCACCTGTAACCCGTCCGCGCCGCGGGTGACATTGGTGACCTCCGCCTTCACCAGTTCCGCACCGAACTTCTTCGCCTGCTGGCGTCCCGTTTCCACCAAATCGGGCCCGCTGATTTGCGGCACGCCGTAGTGATTCTCAATCCACGCGCGGCGCGTGATGCTCAGGTCGTTGTCGATGACGAGCGTACGCTTACCCGCCTTTGCGCAGAATATCGCGGCACTGGCACCTGCCGGCCCGGCTCCGATGATGGCGACATCGTACATCCAGGTCCCTCCTCACGTGTTTGCTCCCGCCACCCAGAATCAGTATGTCACTCGGCACGCTTGCGCGCAACCGACCACACCCGCGCCGATTTCACACCGCGCGGCCGTCCGCCGGCGCCGCGGCGCGGTCGGCAGGCCGGTCCGGCACGCGCCACAGCGTCAGCGCGCCCAGGCACACAATCGCAAACAGCACCACCCAGCTGACGCTGTAGGAATGAAAGTGGTCGATCAAGGCGCCAAACAGCAGCGGGTACAGGAGCGATCCCACCTGCAGCACGGTCATCCCCAATCCCACCGCTGTGCCGGCCTGTTCCCGCCCGGCCAACTCCGAGATCCAGGTCACCCAGACGCCGTTCCAACCGGTCGCGGAAAAGCCGAAGCAGGCGAACAGCACTGCAATCAACCAGCCAGGCGTGTGCGCCCGCACGCACAACATCAGCAGGCACTCCGCGGCGGCGATGCCGCCGATCAGCAACATGACAGGCTTGCGAGCGCCTGCGAACAACCGGTCGCTCACCATCCCCCAGATGACCCGGCCCACGATGCCCATGAACAAGACGAGAGCCAGTACGACAGACGTCCAATACACAGACATCTGCACCTGCTCGTGCAAAAACAGCTGGGAGTAACCCAAGATGACGAATTGGGCGCCCAGGTAGGCGGTGGTGCCGGCGCTTGCGAGCCACAAGGAGCGGCTGCGCAACAGCAGCCGCAGCTGACGGTTCGGCCGCCACCCATCCGCCCTCTCCCGCCGGGACGCGCGTTCGCGGTAGGCGAACCCGCAGGCCAGGCTGACAGCCATCGCGGACACGCTCGCCGTCACAAAGCCGTGCCGCCAATCCGAACGCGTAGCAATGGCGGGAAGGATCAGTGCCGCGAGAAAGCCGCCGGCGGCTACGCCGGTTTGGCGAATGCTGATGGCCAGCGCCCGCATCGAGTACGGAAACCACGTCATGATCGCCTTGCTGCCCGCCGGCGTGGACGACGCTGCGCACACGCCGGTGAACAACAGGCAGACCAGCAGCCACCAAAACCCTCTCGTGAACGACGCGGCGAGCACCGACATCCCGGTCAAGACGCTGCCAGCGACGAGGATGACCTTTTCACCGAAGCGGTCGACCCACTGCCCAAAGGGAATCGACGTCAGCGCCATGCCGAAGTTGACGGCGCCGACGGACAACGCCACCTGCGCGTTGCTCAGGTGCAGCTGCGATACCAGAAACGGCATCAGGGCGGCCACCGCCTGCGAAACAAACGACGTGCCGGTCTGGATGGCGGTGGCGACAAACAGGACCACCCACCGGTATGGGCTGGACTGCCCGGCGTTCAACGGTGCGGCTGACTGCGTCTGTGTCATCCGGATCACGGCCGCTGCTCCAGGTGCGCGTTGAGAAACTCAAGGACCAACGCTTGCACCTCCGGCTGCCAAAACTCTGCTGTGGCGTGCCCGGCGCCACTCAACACGTAAAAGGTCGCTTCGACGCCGTTGCGCACGAGCGCGTCGTACAGCAGTTCGCTCTGGTTGAGCGGCACGATGTCGTCCTTGTCTCCGTGGATGATGAGAAAGGGCGGACACCCGCGGGAGATGTAGCGGATGGGGTTCACCGCCGCCGCCTTCTCCCGGTCCTCCCCGACCACGGCGCCAATCAGCAGCGACTCGGGCGAGTATGGTGCGTCGTGATCGAACGCGCAGGGAAACTTGCTCATCTGCGCGATGTCGGTCGGACCGTAAAAGTCAATCACCAGCTGCACGGCGCTCGAATACTCAAGCCAATCCCCTTTGTCAAAGGTCGTCAGACCGCTGGTGGTACCTGCCAACGCGGCCAGATGTCCGCCTGCCGACTCCCCCATGATGGCGATGCGGTCCGGGTCGATGTTGTAGACGTCGGCGTGCGCCCGCAGATAGCGGATGGCCGCCTTGACGTCCTCAATTTGAGCGGGGAACTTGGCCTCTCCGCTGGTCCGGTACTGCACGCTGGCTACGACGTACCCGCGCCGAGCGAACTCCGCCAACCACGGGATCGACATGTCTTTGTCCACGACCATCCACGCCCCGCCTTGCAGCCACACCAAAACTGGCAGAGGCGGATGATCCGGCACGTCCGGCCGCAGCACGCTCATATGAAGGGGAACGTTAATCACCGGCTTCATCGGGTGACCGACCTGAGCATACGTGATGTTTGTGGTCAGAAGGACGCGCGTCTGACTCACTGCGACGGATTTGGTGAACCTCACCGGCGCCCCGCTCCTTTCTCCAGACGATCCGGTCTGCGCCAACGGCCGGTGCACAAGCCGACGGCACAGACCGGCTGTGCGTTCCACGGGAATCTCGCATCCCTGGGATTTGACCTTTTGATCTTACCGCATTTTCGGGAATCGTTGGAAGGGGGCCAACAGCGCCGGCACCCGCATGAAGAGGCGCAACCAGAACGTGTCTGCAGCGGATGGCGTGTGGGGCGGATGGCCTGGTTCGCGCCCGCCGCTAACGGAGTGGCGCTGGCGCACACGCCCACGACCACTCGACGGGTCCGGGGAAGGCACCGTCCATTCCATCGCGACTCATCCTTTGACACCGGTCCGAGCGTCCCCGCCGATAAGCTGCGGAAGTTCGTCGACGGACAACTGCTCCGGATACGCAACTTCCCGGTGCAAGACGATGTCCAGACCCATCAACTCTTCCTCCGGGGTCACCCGGAAGCCCATGATCCAATCCACCACTTTGATCAGCACAAACGTGCCGACACCGGAGAACACCCAGCTGGCGACCACGCCTATGAACTGCAGCCAAAGCTGCTGCGGGTGACCGTGCACCAGCCCGTTGGCACTGGCCGCGTTAACCGCGGTCGTGGCGAACAATCCCGTGGCGAGCGCGCCCCACGTGCCGCCGATGCCGTGGCCGCCGAACGCATCGAGCGCGTCATCGTACCCCAGACGCTGCTTCATGAACGTCGAGGCTAAGTAGCACAACACCCCGCCGACAAAGCCGATGGCGATGGACGCACCTGGCGTGACGAACCCGGCAGCTGGCGTGATGGCCACCAATCCGGCGACGGCGCCAGCACACGCGCCGACCAGCGACACGTGCCCCGTGTACACCCGCTCCACCAACATCCAGCCCAAAGCCGCCGCTGCAGTCGCTGTGTTGGTCGTCAGAAACGCGGACGCCGCCAACGGGTTCGCAGCAACCGAGCTGCCCGCGTTAAAACCGAACCACCCGAACCACAACAGGGCGGTGCCCAGCACGACGAGCGGCACACTGTGCGCGCGAATCTGTTTGACCCCGTGCTCCGCGCGCTTCCCGAGGAAGACAGCCGCGACCAATCCGGCAACGCCGGAGCTGATATGGACGACTGTGCCGCCCGCAAAGTCCAGCACGCCAAGGTTGTGCAGCCAACCGCCAGCCCCCCACACCCAGTGCGCCAGCGGATCGTAAATGAACGTCGTCCACAGCAGGATGAACACGAGGAAAGATGAAAACTTCACGCGTTCCGCCAGACCTCCGACAATCAAGGCCGGCGTGATGATGGCAAACATCATCTGGAACAGCGCATACGCTTCATTCGGGATGGTGGCGGCATAGTTGGGATCCGGCGCGGCGCCCACTCCCCGGAACAACACCCACTGCAGTCCGCCAATCACGTGGTGTACGTCCGGCCCGAACGCCAGGCTGTACCCCACCACCACCCATTGCACGGACACGATGAGAATGACTGCGACCACCTGATACATCGTCGTGATGACGTTCTTCTTGCGCACGAGACCGCCGTAAAAGAAGGCAACGCCCGGCGTCATCAGCAACACCAACGCCGACGACGCCAGTACCCACGCCGTGTCGCCGGCGCTGACCGTGCTGTCTGCAGCTGCACGGGCGGCCGGTACCCAACCAAATGACGCCAGGGCTCCCAACACAACCAACAACCACTTCGGTATGCGCGTTCCTGCCGATACACTGTGCATACGCCTCTGCTCCCTTCACACAGCCACCCAGGTTTAGCGGCCAACAGCCCACGCTCCGCCTTACCGCTTGGCACTCCGGCTTGACGCCGTCGCCTTCGAAGCCCGTGTCCCGTTGTCAATGTTCATCGAAAACCCGGCTCCAGCTCAGCCACCGCAAGTTCACCTCCAGACCGTCCCGCTTCCCGGCCCGCCACATTGCGCACCCCGATCGCTCCGTGAAGTAATTCCTTACATAATCCTTCTGGGCAAGTCATCTTTGCCCTCGAATCGCCGGGATTACCTTGACATTACACCGCAAACAGGCGACGTGTCAACGCATTATGTAATGATATATTACATAAAGAGCCTGTTTTCGATTCTAAATGTTTATTTATATAACATAAGCCGCGGAACCCTGTTCCGG
>JADGIC010000077.1 GCA_019683615.1 Alicyclobacillaceae bacterium
CCGTCGCCATTTCCAGGGCGAATGGTTCAATCGCTTGCTACAGGCATCCATTTCTGCCAGTCCAATCACCGTTGCTGAACTGACGGGATAGCCATGTCGCGAATAAACGACTGGTCCATTTTCAAGAAGTCCGCGCTCAGGTAAGCCAGGTACGGCAGGGAACAATGACCTGCGCCGAAGTCGTCGACAGACACGCGCACTCCCAGATCTGACAGCCGGGTGATGACGGACGCGACCTGCTCCATGCGGTGAACAAGGACCGACTCGGTCATTTCCAGTTCCAGCCACGCCGGATCCAACCCGGTGTCTGCCAGAACGGATTGCACGAGATCAAAAAAGCCGGGGTGTTCCAATTGAATGGCCGAGACGTTGACGGCCATGCGCACGGGAGGAAGGCCCTGCAGCTGCCAAGACGCGTTTTGCAGGCAGGCGGTATACAGAACCCATTTGCCGATGTCCCATATCAAGCCGGTCTGTTCCGCGAACGGAATGAATGCAGCCGGTGAAAGCAGGTTTCTGCCGCGGGGGCGCCAGCGGATGAGCGCCTTCACCCCTGCGAGGGATTGGGTCGACGCGTCGACCCGCGGTTGTAATGCAGTTCAAATTCTTGCCGGTGCAGTGCTTGCGTGAGGGCTTCGGTGCGATTGAGGAGCTGGTCGCCGCCATCCTGCAGGGAGTGAGCGGTAAACAGATGGCAGCAGCGTCCGCCGTTCCCTTTGGCCGCGTACATCGCTTCGTCGGTCCGTTGCAGCAGCGTTTCCGCCCGGCGTCCGTGATCCGGGTAAACGGCTGCGCCAATACTGCAGTGCAGCAAGATCCGCTGGGCTCCGATGGACATTGGGAAGCGGAATTTCGACGACACCCGTTCGGCGAGTTCCTGGACCTGACCGTCGTCGGTGATGCCGTTGGCGATGAGGGTGAACTCGTCGCCGCCCATCCGGTACACCCGCACCGTCTCCGACACCAGTTTGCTCAGGCGGCGGGCGATGCGGCGCAAGACGGCGTCCCCGAACGTGTGGCCGAACGTATCGTTGACGCGTTTGAACTCGTCAAAGTCGATGAACAACAGCGCGACTTTGTGCCCTTGTTGCTCGGCCGCAGCCAAGGTCGTCAACAGATCCTGTTCAAATTTGTAGCGGTTCGGGAGGTCTGTGAGCAGGTCTTTGAACGCCATTTCCAGCAGCTGCTGCTGGTGTTCCTTCCGCTCCGTGATGTCATCGTGATGCCTTCCAGCAAAACCGGCCGGCCCTGTTCGTCGAACTGCGGGTACAGGGTATTGGAGATCCACCGGACTTGTCCGTCCTTTCGAATGATTCGGTACTCCGAGCGGATCGGCGGCGGTTGGTTCAGGGAGATCGACTCCACGTACGGCAGGTCGTCGGGGTGGATCACCTTTTTCCACAGCCAAGGATCCCGCATGAAGTCTTCATTGGTGTACCCGTAGATCTTTTCGCCTCCCGAGGTTCCGAACAGAGCCTTCTGATTTTGGATGTCATGCGCAAATATGCATATGTCTGCCGCAGACACAACCCGTTCAATGTTCGATTGGTTCCGTTTCATCTCTTGATAGACGTCCGCGCGTCGAAAATCGTTGGTGGTAAAGACCGTCACGTGCGACCACCGCCCGTCTTCGTCGGTGCGGGGATGGGCCCAGACCACGACGGGGATGACGGTGCCGTCTTTCTTTCGACGCTGCGACAACCGCCCTTCCACTTTCCCTTCGGACAAGGTGAGGCGGACGAAGGCTTGGCATTCGTCCGGGCTGAGAGTGGGATCGGGCTGTCCTACCGCCTCCTCCGCGGACCAGCCAAAAATCCGCTCAGCGGACGGCGTCCAAACCGTGACAGTGCCAGCCGGGTCCAGCTCGTACACTCCGAACGGAAGGTACGCCAACGCTGATTCGATCCACAGTGCCTGCGACCCCCTTCGCACGAGAGGGGCACGTCCCAACCCGGGTGCTGCGGGCAGGTGCATGTCCATCGGCAGACCCCCCATTTGACGCAGACATGCGCATGACTGAGCATACGCACGAATCGTTTTTTTCTATATTTTATATCAAATTCCGACCCGCAACCAGTGTGCACATTGCAAACGGATTCGACACCGCCATCCGCCACGGCTTCAAGGCCGCCGCAGCCAAGGGCGGCATGGTTCCCCCGTTCGCCGGGAACACTACGGTGGCTGGGGCAAGGCCTTGCTGACGGAGGTGGTACCATGCGGCAGCAGGAAAGGTTGCAGGCGGGTTTGGCGCTGGCCGCCTTGGTGTTGTGCCTGACAACCAGCGTACAGTCCCTGCAGTCTTGGCATGCCGGGCGGTTGCGCGCACCGCATCCGTTCGCCCCGGCACCGGCAGCACTCAGCACCTCCGCAGCCGGTGTCGACGCCGACGACCCGGTCTCTCCCGCTCCTGTCCTGCTGGCCCAGGTCATCCATCATCCGCTGGCCGAAGCGGATGCCCTCATCGTGTCCCGCGTAGACCACGTTCCATCGCAACCACTTTTGTGCGTGACGCGGGATCAGCCGTTGTTTGTGCCCTTGGCCTCGTTGCTGGACGCTGCCCCCATGGTTGCTCACGGCGGTCGCTACGCGTACCGCCTCGAATTTTTGTACAGGGGCACCACGGCGGGGCGGGAGCTGTGGATGACGCGCGGCGGGGAGTTGCTGGACGCCAAAACAGGCCGCTACTTTCAAGCCGGTACGGATGCTGTCCGGCTTGTCGAAAGGTTGTTGACAACATCCGGTTGACGCGGGAACGAAGGTTGGGAGAGGTGATGATTTGGAGCACAGGTTTCAGTGGCAGCGGTGGCTGCCGAACCTTGCGCCCCGTGCCTGGTGGCTGCTCGTCGTCAGCGGGATCTTCACACTGTCTGTCGCTCTGTCGAACACGTTTGTCAATGTATACCTGTGGAAGGTGGACCGCTCGTACGGCGCCATCGGATGGTACAACCTGTGTGTGTACACAGCGATGCCCGTGACGTTCGTCGGAGCCGGCTGGCTGGCCCGCTCCGTCCTCGACTTGGTATGGACGATGCGGATTGGCATCGGGTTGCATGCCCTGTTTTACGCGACCGCCCTGCTCGGAGGCATTCCGGTTGCCCAACATCCCTGGGTGCTCGGCGCCATCATGGGCATGGCGGGCGGCTTCTACTGGTTGTCGTTCAACCTGCTGAGTCTGCACGCGACCGAGCGCGGGGCCCGCGACCGGTTTTTCGGCTTGAACGGGGTGGTAGGAGCCATCGCGGGAATGGCGGCACCGCCCGCCGCCGGATTTCTGATCGCGTACGAAGACCGCTTTGGGGGATTGTCCGGCTATCACCTCATCTTCGCCCTGTCGCTGGGCTTGTTCCTGCTGGCCGCGTTGTGCAGTGCGAAAATCAAGAGGCGGCCGGTGCGGGCCGAGCAGGATTGCGGGCAGCGCAAGTCGGCAGCTGACAAGCCTGCGCCTGTCCGGACGGCAACAAGCGGGCTTGAGCCAGCACACCCGCTCGATCTCGCCACTGCTTGGAGGGCTCTGCGGGATCGCCGGTGGCGGTTGGCTTTGACGGGCATCGGCCTGTACGGCATGCGGGAAGGCGTGTTTTTGTTTCTCATCGGGCTGCTGCTGTACGTGTCCATCGGGAGTGAGCTGAGGCTGGGTGAGTTTGCGCTGTTGCAAGGCGCCCTGTCTTTCGGCACATATCTGGGCGTCAGCCGGTACATCCGCCCGGACAACCGGCTGCGCATTCTGCAGATTGGGGCCGCGGCGATGGCTGGTGCTGCAATGTTGTTTCTGCTGCCGGTGGAGACGCGGACCATCGTCATCTACGGGTCTTTGGTGGCTTTGGTGCTGCCGCTGTTTTTGGTTCCACTGCAGGGGATCGTGTTTGACGAGATTAGCCGCCAGTGTCCGAGCGGCCGGCACCACATGGAACACCTCATCGTCCGCGAGCTGTTCGGCAATGCCGGACGGGTAGCAGGCATCGGGGCTTTCCTGTGGTTGTCCCGGTACGGGGCGTCTGCGGTGGAGGTCTCCCGGTTTGCCGCCGGGCTGGGGTTCGTTCAGCTGGGGACGTGGTTGATGTTGAAGGCGGCCATCGGGATGCCGCCGCTGCGCAGGCGTTGGCCAGGGTTTGACGCCCGCGCCGAGCTGCCGGCTCGCCGCCGAAAAGGGCTGTCAGCCCGCCGCAACGGGTGACAGCCCTTGGTCAATGGCGTGTTGTCGTCGCTTCACCGGTTCCGGAAAAACGCCCGGTTCTTTTCGATAAACTCCTTCTCTTCCTCAGGCACAAAGTCCTCTTGGTAAATGGCCGACACCGGGCAAACCGCTTCGCAGGCACCACAATCAATACAGGTGTCCGGATCAATGAAGTACTGATCAGGCCCCTCGTGAATCGCGTCGACCGGACAGGTCTCCACGCAATCGGCAGCTTTCTCGCCGATGCAAGGTGACGTGATGACAAATGCCACGTCCATTCCTCCTCAATGGGTGGGTCCCTCAAATGCCAGGACCATGATATAACAGGCCCAGGGGCTTTTCAACTGGAGAATCCTCCGCGCAATGACAGCGCCGGCCGGCTCCGGGCAGAGCAAGAATGGCCGGCCGCACCACAAAGTTTTCGGTTGACTTGTGGGAAGGGGCTGTTAAGATGGAAACGGTGCGAGCAAGCGGGACGGGATCCGGCAAGGGTCCGCACGACTTTTCTGAGGAACGGGGAGAGGCAAGTTGGCCAAGCACGTTGTCATTCTCGGCGCCGGGTACGGCGGCCTGTTGGCTGCCCTGGAGACCCGCCGCTTACTCACGGCAGATGCGGCGCGCATCACCCTGGTGAACCGGTACCCGTACCACCAGATTGTAACAGAGCTGCATATGCCGGCGGCGGGAACGGCGTCGGAACAGCACGTGAAGGTCCCGTTGGACAAACTGGTTGGCAATAAGAAAGTGGACATCTGTCTTGGTGAGGTTCGCTCCATTCGGCCGGATGACCATGTCGTCGAGCTGGCGGACGGGAGCGGCCTTTCCTTTGATTATTTGGTCGTTGGCTTGGGCAGTGAGACGGAGTTTTTCGGGATTGCCGGTTTGAAGGAGCACAGCTTCGTACTCAAGACTGTCGACGATGCGCACAAGATCCGGATCCATATCCAATCCTGCCTGGACGCCTTCGTCCGCACCCGAGACAAGGCCTACTTGACGTTTACCGTCGGCGGGGCAGGGCTCACGGGCATCGAACTGGTCGGTGAGTTGGCGGACACGCTGCCCGGTATGTGCAAACAGCGCGGGATTGACCCGAGCCAGGTGAGGCTGCTGTCCGTGGAAGCGATGCCCTCGATTTTGCCCGGATTCTCGGATACGCTGATCACCCGCGCAAAGCAGAGTTTGGAAGCACGGGGCGTGGAGTTTTTGACTGGTGTGCCGATTGTCCAAATGGAGCCGGGAAAGGTGCATCTGAAGGACGGGCGCGTGATTGAGACGCACACGCTGGTGTGGACCGGGGGCGTGCGGGGCAATTCCGTCGTCGCGTCGTCCGGCTTGGCCGTTGACGGACGGGGCCGGGCGTTGGTGAACGACTACCTGCAGGCGGTCAACCATCCGGCGGTGTTTGTCGCTGGGGACAGCGCCGTCGTCATCAACCGCGAGACCGGCCGGCCGTATCCGCCCACCGCACAGCTGGCAGCGCAGATGGGTGCGCATGTCGGGCGGCAGATCTACACCCTCATCAAGGGTGGCAGGTTGGAGGTGTTCGAGCCTCACCTGGCTGGCACCTTGGCCTCCTTGGGCCGAAAGGACGCCATTGGCTTGGTGGGTTCGCGCAAGTTCGAGGTACAGGGCAAACTGGCTGCGTGGCTGAAGGATGCCAGCCAAATCCGTTACCTGTACGACATCGGCGGATTGTTTGCGCGGGCGTGAACGCCGCCGTGTACGTGTGAACGGCAGCAGACGGCCCCGGGCGCACCGAGGTGCGGTGTGCTGAGGGCCGTTGTTGCATGGGCCGACGGCAGCCAGTGCACGCGGGCATAGGCGACAGCGCGCTCCCATATGAATGGAACCAAAACGGAAAGAAGGGGTTCTATGTTTCAGTGTCCAGCCTGCGGCGAACTGTTGGAGGCGCTGACCCACGTGCATTGCCGGTCGCGCCACCAATTGAGCAAGGATGAGTTGGTCGCGCGCTATGGCCAGCCTAAGTACGTGGCTCCACAAATGTCCAGAGAGATCCAGCGCTGGATTCGGGAGTCGCAGATCATCACCCGACTTGACTTTGAAATGGCGCAGGCGTCGGTCCGCAACCAATTCCGCAGGCGGTACTGAAGCAAAGCGGCACGCAGGTTGTAAGCCTGGCAAGTTTTGTCCATACTGAGATGCAGTGGACGGAGGGGCTGTACGCCTTCTTTTCGCTGAATTTTCGATTCACAGGACGCAGCCTCGGCTGTTTGAAGACAGGGGTGTCGCCCAATGTCCGACTTTCAGTCCATTCACCAGGGGCGTCTGGCCGTCCACGTACTGGCGGAGCCCCGGTTTCAGACGCGCCACGTGAGTGTGCGGCTGGTTCAACCGCTGCGGCGCGAGACGGTGACCGGGGTGGCTGTCCTTCCGTATCTGTGGATGGAAGGGACGGGCCGGCTTCCCACAGCGGATGCAGTCTGGCGCAAGGCGGACGAATTGTATGGGGCTGTGTTGCGCAGCGGGATTGGGAAACGAGGGGATCGCCATGTGCTCGAAAGTTATGTGGCGGTGCCCGACGAAGTGAGCCTGGCAGGGGCCAGCGGGCTGTTTGACGAGGCGGTCGACCTGGCCCTCGACTTGGTGACCGACCCGGCGCACAGCGCGCAGGGATTTCCCGGCCGCCACGTCGCGCGCGAAAAGATGCTCCATCGCCGGCGCATTGAGGCCGTGTTTGACGACAAGGTTGCATACGCGTTCGAACGGTGCGTGGAGGAGGTATGCCGGGGTGAAGCAGCCGGCTTGCCGCGTTTAGGATACGTGGAAGACCTGGACCGACTGGACGGGTTGAAGCTCTGGTCTATCCACGAAGAGGTGCTGCAAACAGCGGATGTCCACGTGTATGTCGTCGGTGCGGTGCCGGAAGACCGCGGCTGGGCCGAAGCGCTCTGCGAACGGGTGTCCCAGCGCTGGCCCGTGACGGCCGGCGCTGCCGACCTGGGTCAGCGGCGGCCGGCGGCCGTGCAGGCGTTGCCAGAGCGGGGCGGTGAGGTCCAGCGCATCACGGACCGGCAGAACGTGAATCAAGGCAAGCTGGACCTCGGCTTTCGGACAGGCGTCGGGTACGACAGCGACGAATACCCGGCGATGCTCATGTGCAACGGCGTACTGGGCGGGTTTCCGCACAGCAAGCTGTTTGTGAACGTCCGGGAGAAGGCGAGCTTGGCGTACTACGCCTCCAGCCGGCTGGACGCCCTGACCGGTGTGGTGGTGGTGCAGACAGGGATTCAGGTGGACCTGCACGAGCGAGCGATGGACATCATCATGCAGCAGGTGAAGGCGCTGCAGGACGGAGACATCACCGATGACGAAATGGAGTTGACCAAGCAAAGTTTGCGCAACCAGTACCTGCAGCTGATGGATCAGCCGGTGTCGCTGGCGGAGATGCACTTCGTGGGCCTGTTGGGCGGGCGAGTGCGATCTATCCCCGAAGTGCTGGCGGCGGTGGACGCGGTGGGAAAGGCGGACGTGGTCCGGGCAGCACAACGGTTACGGTTGGACACGGTGTACTTCTTGCGGGACGCCGCGGAGGTGAGGGCGAGTGCAGGAGATGCGGTATGACCAGCTTCGGCAGATGGTCTGCCGGGAGCGGCTAAACAATGGTCTGGAGGTGTTCCTCCTGCCAAAGCCCGGGTTTCAACAGGTGTTTGCGGCTTTCACGACGCGCTACGGGTCAATTGACCGGACGTTTCGCGCGGGTCCCGACGAGGACTTCACGACGGTGCCGGACGGCATTGCTCATTTCCTTGAACACAAGATGTTCGAGTCGGAAGACGGCGACGTGTTTGCCACCTTTGCGAAGCAGGGCGCATCCGCCAACGCGTTTACCACGTTCGACCAGACCACCTACCTGTTTTCGTGCACGGGAGAGGTGGCGGCCAACACGGAGACGCTGCTCGATTTCGTGCAGACGCCGTATGTTACGGACGAAAACGTGGAGAAGGAAAAGGGGATCATCGACCAGGAGATCCGCATGTACGACGACAACCCGGACTGGCGGTCGTACTTCGGGTTGCTGAAGGCACTGTACGCCCACCACCCGGTGCGCATCGACATCGCCGGGACGGTGGAGAGCATTCAGCGGATCGACAAGGACCTGTTGCATCGGTGTTACCGCACGTTCTATCACCCGGGAAACATGATCTTTGTGGCAGCGGGCGGGTTTGACGCGGACCAACTGCTGGAAGTCATCCGGGCAAATCAGGCAAAAAAGTCGTTCGGCCCCGCTCCCGATATCGAGCGGAAGTGGCCGGACGAGCCGGCGGGGGCGGCCTCGCCGCGCACGGAGGCGTCCCTCAGCGTGAGCCAGCCGCGCTGCCTCATCGGTTGGAAGGACCGCAAGGCGGGGCTGAAGGGACGGCCTCTGATGGAGCAGGAACTGTTGACCGGCGTCATCCTCGACGCCTTGTTTGGCCGCAGCAGCCCACTGTATCATGCACTCATCGACGAGGGGTTGATTGATCAACAGTTTTCCTGGGAGTACGAGGTGACGCCGAGCTACGGCCACTCCCTGGTTGGGGGCAATACGCCCCAGCCGGACGCGCTCGTCGAGCGGGTGGAGGAGGAGTTGGCGCGGGCGGCGTCGAACGGGATTGGCGAGGAGGCGTTTGAACGCAGTCGCCGCAAGGCGCTTGGGCGGTTTGTCACATCACTCGACTCGCCCAGCCACGTGACGCGCAGCTTCACCTCGTACCGATTGAAGGAGGCCGACTGGCTGGCGACCGGGGAGGTATTGGAGTCGCTCACGCTGGAGGCGGCGAACGAGCGGTTGCGGGAACACTTTTCCAGCAGTCAGCGGGCGGTGTCTATCGTGTGGCCGAAGTGAGCCTGGCGGCGGCAAGCGGGACGCGCAAGGAGGAGGATGCATGCCGAGGTTCGCGACGTTGGCCGCCCTCTACGTGGCGGCTTTGATCATCAGCGAGCTGATGGCCGCCAAGCTGGTGGCCGTGGGGCCCTACGTGGGGCCCGCCGCCGTCATCATCTACCCGTTCTCGTTCATGCTAGCGGATGTGTTGGCAGAGCTGTACGGCGGGGCGCGGACGCGCCGTGTGGTGTGGCTCGGGTTTGCCGCTCTGTTCGTGTTCGTGGTGTGGACGGCTCTGGGCACGCTGTTGCCGGCGGCGCCCGGCACCCAGGCGGCAGGAGCGGCATACGACCGCGTGTTTGGGCTGGTTCCGAGGATTGTGGCGGGATCGCTCACTGCGTACCTGGTCGGGGAGACGCTGAACGTAACCATCATGGCTTGGCTGCGCAACCGCCGCTGGTTCGGGGCGCGGACGGTGCTGTCCACGGCTGTCGGGCAGCTGTTTGATTCGGCCATGTTCATCACCATCGCGTTTGCGGGCCTGGTGCCAGGGGCGGTATTGGGCCGCATGGTGGTCACGCAGTACATCGCGAAGGTGCTGATTGAAGCGGTGTTCGGGACGCCGCTGGCGTACCTGTTCGTGCGCTGGGTCCGGCGGAGCCCGGGGAAGCAGGAGGCGGAGGACCGGCTGGTGTCCTAGCGGTCTGAGACGAGCGGCGATCCGAAGGCCGGGGAAGCGCGCATGATTTGTCAGCCGAGTCGTCAGCCGGCAGCAGACGGGCTGACGACGGCCCAGTGTTCGGGTGACACGACGCGGTACCAGCAGTTTTCCAATTCGACGAGCAGCGTGGTTCTGCCATCTGTCACGGCGAAGTGCACGCTTTGCACCGGCAGGTCGGGAAGGTCGCCGGTCAGGTCGTTCCAGTGCGCGCCGCCGTCAAAGGTGACGTAGACATGCCCGGGCTCCAACGGTGTGGCGGAGCTGTAGCCGCCGTAGCCAACCGCCGCCATGCGGCCGCCAGGCACAGCGGGGCAGACAGCGATGGCGGTCACGGTGCGGGCGGGGAGGTCTGACGACACCACGCGCCACGGACTGCCCGGCAGCTTTACGGCCACGTGCCCGACCAGCGTCCCGGCGTACCAGGCACCATTGCACGCCGCCAGGGCCGAGATGCCGTCGATGCCGGCGCCGTCTCTCCCTGGCTGGTACGCCTCCGTCAGGTCAGGAGAGACTGCTTGCCAACACCGGGCGCTGGGGTTCCATGCCGAAAGGTAGTGCGCGGCGCGATAGACGGTCCCGTGGTCAGACCACAAGAGCGGCCCTGGTCCGTACGGCAGCGGCTGGTCCGGAGCGCTGGTGTTACCGGGGTGGAGTTGGCGGACAGCTGGTGAGCCGGGCTGTGCCGCAGCGGATGCAGTCGCCAGGGTGGTGCTGGTGGCGGCAGGGACGGCCTGCCCGGCAAAACCTTCCCAGGTTCGCTGAATCACCTGTTCACAGGCGAGCGCAGCGGCGAGCAGCACTGCGCAGGCGGCCAGCAGCAGGGTGCGCACTGGCTGCCCCCGGTTTGTACACGCCGCGCGGCCAGGGCGCCACCGGTCGGCACGGCGTTTCATGCGGAGCGGCGTCGAAGGTATGCTGTTCACAAGGGCCGACCTCGCCTTTCCTGTGGAGTACGGGACGCCGGCGGCAAAGCTTCGCCCGGCCTGGATGTACGACTTCTGCGTCGCCACTCGGCGCTACGCGCGGACGAGCCCGCGACTTGGCGAGCAGCTGAGGCACCTCAGCGCACGCTGTGCAGCCGGCAGGTCCGCGCATGGTTGGCATCCGTCGTCGCTCAGGATACTGAATTTTTTGTGCAAATTCTGTCCGAATTTGACTGTCGAAGCGGGGGAGTTTTCTACGGCGTTCGCTAGTCCCAACATGTTGGGGCTGCAGCAGAGAGGGTGCAGGGAGCATGAAAGAGAGCCCCCGCGGCATCGGGGGCCCGCGCCAGGTTCACCACCACAGGAAGGCCAGCCAGAATATCCAGGCGAACCCCTGACATATCAAGGCGTTGTCCCGGATTTCGTGGAACATGGCTATCCCGTCAGTTCGAGGCTGACGAGACTTTGCGCGACCTTGTTCGTGCCCGGGAAGACGTGATTGAGGACCGGTTGCGTGCCCGGCATCGGTTATCAAAGTTCTTGCTCCG
>JADGIC010000078.1 GCA_019683615.1 Alicyclobacillaceae bacterium
ACTAACAACGGTATCACCCTTTCCATTCGTCGGACATGCCCGCATGAGCCGGCTATTTCCAGCAGGCGCCAACAAGCGAGCGGTGCCCGGCATACGTGCCCTTCCTTGACCCCGTAAAGGAATCAGGGCTTAATCAGGTCTCAACCTGAGTATACGCGAGCATCAGGACGGGGGCATGTCCCTTTTGGCGAACGAGGCGGTACGAGAGCGTCACGCTGCCTCCCTGCCGCCGCGCGCTGCGGCGGGCAGCCGCGCACAAGCCGTCCGCGTTTGCACGCGGACTAGCGCCGTGCTATGGTGAAGCCATGGGCGACCAAGAGTTCCACACCGACCAAGACACTGCGCAACCTGTTGAGCTTCGCAACGTCGCCATCGTGGCGCACGTGGATCACGGCAAGACCAGCCTCGTCGACCAGATGCTCCGCCAGTCCGGCGTGTTCCGCACCGGCGATGTGGTGCAGGAGCGGGTACTGGACACTGGCGAACTGGAGCGGGAACGCGGCATCACCATCCTCGCCAAGGCCACCGCCATCCCCTACGGGCGCATCCGCATCAACGTCGTCGACACCCCCGGCCACGCCGACTTCAGCGGCGAGGTGGAACGGGTGATGCGCATGGTGGACGGCGTGCTTCTGGTGGTCGACGCGGCCGAAGGCGTCATGCCCCAGACCAAGTTCGTGCTGCACAAGGCGTTGTCGGCGGGCCTTCGCCCGGTAGTGGTGTTGAACAAAATGGACCGACCCCAGGCTCGCCCGCGCGAGGTACTGGACGAGGTGTACGGCCTGTTCATCGACCTCGGGGCGACGGAGGAGCAGCTGGAGTTCCCCGTTGTCTACACGTCGGCTGCCCTCGGTACCGCTTCACTAGACCCCGACCATCCGGGCCGCGACATGCGCCCTCTGTTAGACACCATCGTCCAGCACGTGCCGCCTCCCGACGTGAGCCCGGACGGCCCGCTGCAGTGGCAGGTCGCCATCCTCACCACCGACGAGTTTCTCGGGCGCATCGGCATCGGGCGGGTGCAGAGGGGAAGGATGGCAGCGGGATCGCCCGTCGTCGTGGTGCACCGGGACGGGCGCCGTACGCCGGCGCGCGCGCTGAAACTGTTCACGTACAAAGGACTGCAGCGCACCGAAGTGGCCGAGGCGCTGGCCGGGGACATCGTGGCGGTGGCCGGCCTCGGCGACATCACGGTGGGCGACACCGCCTGCGACCCGAACCTCCCGGATCCGCTGCCCGACCTGCCGGTGGACGAGCCGACGCTGCAGATGACGTTTCGCGTCAATGACAGTCCGTTCGCAGGACGCGAGGGACGCTTTGTGACCTCCCGGCAGCTGCGGTCCCGCCTGTACCTGGAACAGGAGTCGGACGTCAGCCTGCGCGTGGAAGACACAGCCGATGCGGACGCGTTCGTCGTCTCAAGCCGCGGCGAGCTGCACCTGGCCATCCTGCTGGAGCGGTTGCGCCGGGAAGGGTACGAGTTGCAGGTGTCGAAACCGACTGTCATCGTCCGCAAGGGGCCGGACGGGCCTCTTGAACCGATCGAGTGGTTGGTGGCGGAAGTACCGGACGAGTACAGCGGCAGCGTAATTGAAGCGCTGGGACGGCGGCGGGGAGAGTTGCAGCGGCTGGCGCCGGGCGCCGAAGCGGGCACCACCCGGCTCGAGTTCACTGTGCCGGCGCGCGGGCTGATCGGCTTTCGCAGCGAGTTTCTCACGCTCACGCACGGGTACGGCACGTACCACCATACCTTTCACAAGTACGGCCCCTGGCGGGGCGACATCGCCGCCCGCCGGCACGGAGTCCTGGTGGCTAGCGAGAGCGGCGTTGCCACCGCGTACGCCTTGCAGCACCTGGAGGATCGCGGCGTGATGTTCATCCCACCGGGCACCGAGGTGTACGAAGGGATGATTGTCGGGGAACACAACCGGGAGTCCGACCTGACGGTCAACGTCACCCGCCAGAAGCACGTCACCAACATGCGCTCCAGCACCAAAGAGGAGACGGTCAAGCTGAAGACGCCGCGGGAAGTGGTGTTGGATTGGGCCATCGCCTACATCGCGGAGGACGAGCTGTGCGAGGTCACGCCCAAGTCCGTCCGGCTGCGCAAGCGCCTGCTGTCCAAGTCCGCTCGCGAGAGGGCGGGCCGCGGATGACCGCCGGCCCCGGCCGGTGGTTGTCCCGCGTCAGAACAGGGACAGCTGGTTGGTCTCCGGCAATCCCTCCAGGCAGCCCAGCGCCTGTAGCACTTCCACCACCGCCCGGCTGACGCGGCCGCGCTGTTGCAGGTCCTCGACGGACAGAAACGGGCCGTCCTGCCGGGCCTGGAAGATCCCGGTCGCCGCCGCCGCGCCGATGCCCTGCACGGCCGCCAGCGGCGGCCGCAGCGCCTGCTGCTGTTCATCCACCTCAAACCGGGTGGCGTGGGACTGGTACAGGTCCACCGGAAGGAACCGAAACCCGCGGACAACCATCTCCAGCGCCACCTCGAGCACCGTCTGCTGGCTCTTCTCCTTCGCCGTGGCCGCGTTACCCTTGCGCTCAATCTCGTCGATTCTGCGCGCGATGGCCTCGCGCCCCTGCACCATCACCGGAATGTCGCAGTCGTCCGCGTTGACCGTGAAGTAGGTCGCATAAAACGCCAGCGGCCGGTAGACCTTGAACCAGGCGATGCGCATCGACATGATCACGTACGCGGCGGCGTGCGCCTTTGGGAACATGTACTTGATCTTGCGGCCCGACTCGATGTACCATTCGGGGACGCCGAACTGGCGCATGTACTCGGCGTCTTCCTCCTTGACCCCCTTGCCTTTACGAATGGATTCCATAATTTTGAACGCGCGGCTCGGCTCCAGCCCTTTGTACATCAGGTACACCATGATGTCGTCGCGTGCGCAGATCACCTCGGACAGCGTGGCAATCCCGTTTCGAATCAGATCCTGCGCGTTGTTCACCCACACGTCGGTGCCGTGCGACAGGCCAGAGATGCGGACCAGCTCGGAGAACGTGGTCGGCCGCGTGTCCTCCAGCATCTGGCGAACGAACCGGGTGCCAAATTCCGGGATGCCGTAGGTGCCGGTGGTCGAACGAATGTCCTCCGGGCGCACGCCGATGGCCTCGGTCGACCGGAACAGGCTGATCACCGTCGGGTCGTTCAGCGGGATCTTCTTCGCATCCTCACCGGTCAGGTCCTCCAGCATACGGATGATGGTAGGTACGTCGTGGCCGAGGATGTCCAGTTTGAGCAGGCATCCTTCCAGCGCCGGGTGGTAGTCGAAGTGAGTGGTCAGGGTCCCGGCGTCCTTGTCGTCGGCCGGGTACTGTACGGGCGTGAAGTCGTAGATGGACATATGGCCCGGCACCACCACCTGGCCGCCCGGGTGCTGGCCCGATGTGCGCTTGACCCCTGTGCAGCCCCGCGCCAGCCGTTCCAGCTCGGCGTTTCGCAATACCAACCCTTTTTCCTCCGCGTACTTGCGAACATAGCCATAAGCCGTCTTTTCGGCCACCGTGGAGATGGTGCCGGCGCGGAAGACGTGGTCTTTGCCGAACAGCTCCTCTGTGTACCGGTGCGCCCGTGCCTGGTACTCGCCGGAAAAGTTCAGGTCTATGTCAGGCACCTTGTCGCCCTCGAAGCCGAGGAACGTCTCGAACGGGATGTCCTGCCCGTCCCGGTCGAGCTGCGTGCCGCAGCGCGGACACGGTTTATCCGGCAGGTCGAAGCCGGACCCCACGGATCCGTCCTCGATGAACTCGCTGTACCGGCACGCCGGGCAACGGTAGTGCGGTGGCAGCGGGTTGACCTCGGTGATGTCGGTCATCGTCGCCACCAGGGATGATCCTACCGAGCCCCGGCTGCCCACCAAGTATCCGTCCGCCAGCGACTTGGTGACCAACTTGTGGGCAATAAGGTAAATCACCGCGTAGCCGTGGTTGATGATGGAGTTGAGTTCCTTCTCCAGGCGGTTCTCGACGAGGGCAGGCAGCGGATCGCCGTACAGCCGCTTCGCTTTCTCGTACGCCAGTCGGCGTACCTCCTCGTCGGCCCCCTCGATGACCGGGGTGAACAGCTGGTCCGGGATGGGCTTCACGTCCTCCACCTGGTCCGCGACCGCCGCCGGGTGGCGGATCACCACCGCCTCCGCGTCGTCGCCCAGGTGGGCGAACTCCGCCAGCATCTCGTCGGTCGTCCGGAAGTACATGGGCGGTTGCTTCGCCCCCTCCGGCCCGTACTGCTGGTGCAACAAGATCTCG
Source organism: Alicyclobacillaceae bacterium (assembly GCA_019683615.1). Classification (GTDB taxonomy): domain Bacteria; phylum Bacillota; class Bacilli; order Alicyclobacillales; family Alicyclobacillaceae; genus JADGIC01. The sequence goes on from JADGIC010000078.1 coordinate 4,255, forward strand.
CGATAGACGCCGTCCGCCGGGTTGAGGTAGTGGACGTCACCGGTCGCCACCACCGGGATGTTCAGCCGGCGGCCGAGCTGGACCAGCTGGCGGTGCATCTCCCGGATCTGCTCGTACCCGGCCACCAATTCCTCGCGCAGCAGGTTCTCGTAATGACTGACCGGCTGAATTTCCAAAAAGTCATAGAAGCGCGCGACCGCCTCCAACTCCTCCTCGCTTTTGCCGCGCAAAAACGCCTGCACCAGCTCGCCCTGCTGGCAGGCCGACCCGATCAGCAACCCTTCGCGCAGCCGCACCAGCTCGCTGCGCGGGATGCGCGGAACCCGGTACAGGTACTTGGTGTGCGCCAGCGAGACCAGTTCGTACAGGTTGCGCAAACCCTGCTGAGTCCGCACCAACAGCGTCGCGTGAAACGGCCGGACGCGCGTGACATCGCCGGTGGCGGCGAGATCGTTCAGCTGCGCTACAGAGGCGATGCCCAGCTCGGCCAGGCGCCCCAGCATGTGCGCAAACACCTTGGCCGTCGCTTCCGCATCCGCCAACGCGCGGTGGTGGTTGACCAGCTCGACGCCGAGTTTTTGCGTGAGCGACTTGAGGCGGTAGTTTTTCTCCCCAGGGAACAGCACCCGCGCCAACGCCAGCGTGTCGATGACCGGTTCCGTGTACGGCGGCATGCCGAGACGCTCCGCACAACGCCCCAAAAAACCGACGTCGAACTCGGCGTTGTGGGCCACCAGCACCGCGCCGTCCGCGAAGCGGCGGAACGCGGCCAGGGCGTCGCCAAGGCGCGGTTGCCCTTGGAGCATGTCGGGCGTGATCCCGGTCAGTTCGGAAATCTTGTGGGAGAGCGGCCGCTCCGGGTCCACCAGCATCTGGAACGTATCGACAATCTCGCGGCCGCGCATGCGCACGGCAGCGATTTCAATCAGCGTGTCCTCGCGGGCGTTCAACCCGGTCGTTTCGGTGTCGAACACGACAAACTCGGTGTCCGGCCCGAGCGGCACGTCGGCCGGCCGGTACACCAAGGGCGTGCCGTCGTCGACCACGTACGCCTCGACGCCGAACAACACCTTCACCCCGTGTTTGCGCCCCGCCTGATACGCCTCAGGGAACGCCTGGACACCGGCGTGATCGGTGATGGCGATGGCCCGGTGGCCCCACGCTGCCGCCTGCTTGACGTACTCGGCGAACGGAGTGACGCCGTCCAGCGCCGACATCGTTGAATGCAAATGCAGCTCGACCCGCTTGACGGGCGCCGTGTCGATGCGCACGGGCGGATCGGCCGGTTCCATGTCCTGCACCATCAGGATCAGTTCCTTGGCGTAGGCGTCGAACTGCACCTGGCCGCCGATGCGCACATAGACTCCTTCCGCCAGCGGCTGCAGCGCTTGCAACTGCCGCTCCCCCTGGGCGAACACCTTGGCGGTGATAGAGTCCGTCTCGTCCGTGACGTGGAACTGGAACAGGGTCCGGCCGCTCGGCAGCACGCGCGACTCGACGTGGAACACGCGGCCCTCCACCACAACCCGGCGCATCTCGTCGACGATCTCGCGCATTGGCGTAGGCGGATCCTCCACCGGCCGGCCGAGGGTGAGCGTCGCCGGCGGTGACGCGTCATCCCCTGTTCGATCCCGCCGGCCCCCGCGTTCACCCCGCTCCGGCCGCACCGCGGACCCCGCCGCGTCCGCCCGGCCGGTCGCGTTCGTGTCCTGCTCGCGCAGCGCTGCCTCATCCGCCTCTCGCCGCTGTTCCGCCATCAGTTCCTGGCGGAGCTGCTCGTGGCGAAGCTCTGCTGCCTGGTCGACGTCGATACGAATCGTCAAATCGAGGCCGAACACTCGGGCTGCTTGCTCCGACAACCAGCCGGCCGCGTCCTTGCGCGTCAACAACGTACGCTCACTGTCGCTGGCCACGAGGCAGACGGCGGTCCATGGCGCCCCGGCGTCCCCGGCGTCGCCGCCGTCGCGCGCCGCTGCCGGGTGAAACCGCCACTCGGCTTGCTCCACCCACTTGGCTGCGACCGGTTCCGCCGCCCCGTACGCCTCTATCAACACCTGTAGGACCCCTTTAACCTCGCGCGGGCCTGGCGGCCGCAGCCAGGTACCGGGATGGATGGTCACCTGCGCGCTGTCTGCAAACACCTGCCGGCACGCCTCCGCCACCTGGCCGTGGTGCACCCACCGCTGCCTGGCGGCCATCTGCCAGCGGCCGTCGGCTTCGTCCTCACCGTCCGCCACGTCCGGCCCGTCCGGCTCCAGCGGCCGCAACCACACGTCCACCTGACGGCGCCGCACGCGGACCAACACCCGCTCGACAGCGTCGCGCGGCACCGAAGGGACGCCTGCCCCGCTTCCGACACCGTCCGTGCGGCCCCCCTCAAACCCGCCGCGGCCCGCAACCGGACTGTCCACGGCTGCCGGCGCCACCTCCGGTGCCGGCCCGGAACCCGCCCCGCTCATCTGTGCACCAGTCCCAATACCGTCTCAAACGCCTGCTCGACCGGCAACACCTGCACGTCGCCGGTACGGCGCAGCTTTACCTCGACGGCTCCTTCCGCCACCTTGTTGCCGACCGTGATGCGCACCGGCAGGCCAATTAAATCGGCGTCCTTGAACTTCACGCCCGGGCGCTCGTCGCGGTCGTCCAGGAGCACGTCGACGCCCGCAGCCCGCAACCGGTGGTACAGCGACTTCGCGACCTGCATCTGCTGTTCATCGCGGACGCTCACCGGTACGATGTGAACGCGGTACGGCGCGACCGACATCGGCCAGACAATCCCGTGCTCGTCATGGCACTGCTCGACGATAGCGGCAATCACCCGCGAGGTCCCCAAACCGTAACAGCCCATCTGGATCACCCGCTCCTGGCCCCGTTCGTCCAGGTACGTCGCGCGGAACACGCTCGAGTATTTCGTCCCCAGCTTGAACACGTGGGCCACCTCAATGCCGCGGAAAAAGCGCAGCGGGCTGCCGCAGTGCTGACAGCGATCACCGTCTGCCACCATCCGCAAATCGGCCGTTCGCCCGACTTCGAAATCACGGCCCGGCAGCACATGCACGTCGTGGTACCCGGGCTCAGCCGAGGCCGCCACGCCATCTGCCACTGACCACACGTCGCGGTCAAACCACACGGGCAGGTTGACATCCGGGCCGACGAACCCCACCGGCCGTCCGCACAGCCGCTCGACCGCGTCGGCCGGCGCCACCTCGACGTGGCGGGCACCGAGAACGTTTTTCAACTTCACCTCGTTGACCTCGTGGTCGCCGCGCAGGCAGACGGCTACCGGCTGGCCGTCTGCCAGGTAGACGATCACCTTGATGATCTGGCTCGCCTTTACCCCGAGCATCTGCACCAAATCCTCGATGGTGCGCACACCAGGCGTCGCCATCCGCTCGCGCGGCGGTACCGCGGCGCCATCCGCCTTCGCCAGGGCTTGTCCGGCCGCCTTTTCCACGTTGGCGGCGTACGAGCAACCGGTGCAGCCGGCAATCGTGTCCTCTCCAGCATCCGAAAGCACCATGAACTCGTGCGTACCGCCTTCCCCGCCGATGGCACCCGGGTCTGCATCCACCGCGCGGTAGGCGATGCCAATCCGGTCGAAGATGCGGCAGTAGGCGTCGAACATCGCCTGGTAGGAGCGGTCGAGGCCGGCTTCGTCCAGGTCAAACGAATACGCATCCTTCATGCGGAACTCGCGCATCCGCAACAGGCCGCCGCGGGGACGCGGTTCATCCCGGAACTTGGTCTGAATCTGATACAGGGTCACCGGCAACTGACGGTACGACCGCACCTCGTTTCGAACCAGCTGCGTGATGAGTTCTTCGTGCGTCGGAGCGAGCACCATCCGCCGGTCATGCCGGTCGCGCAGGCGGAACATGTCCGGGCCGTAGTCCTCCGAGCGACCTGACTGATCCCAGATGTCTTCCGTCTGCACGGCCGGCAACAACACCTCCTGCGCACCTGCAGCGTCCATTTCCTCACGGACGATGGCTTCAATCTTGCTCAGCACGCGCAGCCCGAGCGGCAGAAACGTGTACACCCCGGCCGTGAACTGGCGAATCAAGCCGGCGCGCAGCATCAGCTGGTGGCTGACGACGTCGGCGTCAGCCGGTGTTTCGCGAAGTGTGGTCAAGAACAATTGGCTCTGCTTCATCGCAACCTCCTGCAGTCCCAACGCGCGTCGCCAAACGGCACCTGTCGCTGGCTAAAACAGGCGCACCACATCGTGGAACGTGATGACGACGGCAAACAGCATCAGCAGCGCGAACCCCACAAAGTGAACCAGCCCTTCCTTGCGCGGGTCCACCGAGCGTCCGCGAAACATCTCAATCACCATGAACAGCAAGCGCCCGCCGTCGAGCGCCGGAATCGGCAACAGGTTGAACAAGCCCAAGTTCAGGCTGAGCAAGCCGGCGATCATCACCACCTGCCAGACGCCAGACTGGGCCTGTTGGCTGATGACGTCCGCAATGCCGACAGGGCCGGCCAGGTTGTCGATCTGGTGGTGTGCAACAATTTGACCGTACATGTGCAGGGCGTTGACCGACGTGGCGTAGACCGCGGCAAACCCTGACTTCCACGCCAGCACCGGATCGTGCGAAACCGGCTCGTTGACGCCAAGCTGCGGCACGCCTTGGACCAATCGCGGCGTGACGACGACGTCCCGCACCTGACCGCCGCGCTCCACGCGCAGCACCAAGGGGCGAGGGGGACGCGCCGTATCGCTGCGGATGGCTTCTACCAGGTCGATCCAGGTGGCCACCGCGCGCCCGTCCACCGACAACACGCGGTCGCCTTCCGCCAACTGTGCCTGGGCAGCCGGAGAACCAGGGACCACCTTGCCCAAAGTGGGGGTGTTCAAGCCAATGCCGGTATGCGTGAAAAACAGGGAAAACAGGACACCTGCCAACAGAAAGTTCATAGCAGGGCCCGCCAAGATCATCGACGCGCGCTGCCACAAAGGCTTTCCGAGGACTTGTTCGCGGCGCTCGACAATCGGAATCCAACTGCGCGGGTTGGTCATCAGCCGCGCATGCGGAACCACGGCGTACGTCGAGGTACCCTCGCTGGTGGCGATGGTCATTTGCAGCCGGTTCGTCAGGTCCAGGTCGCGCAGCGTGCCCACTTGACCACCGGGGACGTCAGCGGGTTCGCCCAATTGGACAATCCGCCCGCGCTCATCCAAGCGAAATGCAATCGGTTCGCCGCGCCGAAACAGAGCGTCCTGCGGGATTTCCCCGGCCAACTGGACCAAGCCGCCCAGCGGCAACAGGCGGATGGAAAACTCGGTCCCCCCGCGCATCCAGCGGACGATTTTCGGTCCAAATCCAACCGCGAAAGCTGGCACCGCGACGCCGCAGCGCTTGGCCACAATGAAGTGACCGAACTCGTGCACCACAACACATACCAAAAACACCGACACCACGGCGGCCGCCGAACGCAGGGCAACCAGCCACATGGAGGTCAATCGCTCCACCCGCCCTTCTCCAGCATTGCGGATGCGGTGCGGCGCGCCCACAGGTCTGCCGCCAACACGTCGTCGAGTGTCTTTGGCGGACCAGCAGTGCACTGCTCCATGACGCTTTCCACCAGACGTGGAATGCCCAGAAACGACAGGCGCTGCCGGAGAAACCCATCCACCGCCACCTCGTTTGCGGCGTTCAACACGCACGGCAGAATGCCGCCCGCCCGGCCGGCGGCGTAGGCCAACGCCAAACTCGGAAAACGCTCCAGATCAGGCGGTTCAAACGTCAACTCGCGCATTCGAACCAGGTCCAGGCGAGCCCACGTGCTCGCCGCGCGTTCCGGGTACGTGAGGGCGTACTGAATGGGGACGCGCATGTCCGGCGCTCCCAGTTGAGCCATCACCGCGCCGTCCCGGAACTCAACCATTGAGTGCACTACACTCTGCGGGTGAACCAACACCTCAATTCTATCATAGGGCGCTGCGAACAAATGATGCGCCTCAATGACCTCCAGGCCTTTGTTCATCAATGTGGCTGAGTCCACCGTGATTTTGGCCCCCATCCGCCAGTTCGGGTGGCGAAGGGCAGCTTCCACGGTGACGTGGCGCAATTGGTCGAGCGACCACGTCCGAAACGGGCCGCCTGAAGCGGTCAGGATGTACCGCTCAACCTCCTCGGGACGGCCGCACAACAGGCACTGAAACAGCGCCGAGTGCTCGCTGTCCACCGGTATCAAGCGGGCACCGCGCGTCGCGGCCAGCGCCATGATCAGGTCTCCGGCGGCGACCAACGTCTCCTTGTTGGCCAGAGCCACGGTAGCCCCCCGTTCCACCGCCGCCCATGTCGGGCGCACGCCGCGGGCGCCAACCACGCCGTTGACGACGACGTCGGACGGATGCCGAGCTGCCTCGACCAACCCGTCATCGCCGATGCCGATGTCCGGCAGGGGCGACCAGCCGGACAACCGTTCCCGCAGCGCCGCCCAAGCCTTTTCGTCCGCCACGGACACGTATTGCGGACGAAACGCCCGGATTTGCTCAGCCAAGGTGGCTGCGTTGCGCCCGGCAGCCAACGCCACCACGCGGTACGCCTCAGGATGGCGGCTGATGACCTCCAGCGCATGCCGGCCGATCACCCCTGTCGACCCGAGGATGGTCACATCGATCAACGGCTTCACCTCACCGGACCCAAGATGTCATGCCGACCGTGATCAAGTAGTACGCGAAGGGCGCGGCGAACAACAGGCTGTCCACCCGGTCGAGGATGCCCCCGTGACCAGGCAACAGCTTGCCTGAATCCTTCACCCCGGCGGAGCGCTTATACGCCGACTCCACCAGGTCACCCAACTGCCCGGCCACCGAAATAACCGCGCCCAGCAACGCAAATGCCCACGGGTGGCCGGTGGGCAGGCCCGCCTCCCCCACCACCAGCGCTCCCACGGCGGC
>JADGIC010000079.1 GCA_019683615.1 Alicyclobacillaceae bacterium
GCCGTACTCCAAGGCGTACTCCACTGCCACCGTCTCCCACGGCAGTTTGCCGCGCTTGCGGACCGGGACGAAGCCGACGCCCAGTGTGTAGGCGAGCGGTGCTCCAATGACGAAGCCGCGGGCCTCCGGCCCGACAATCAACTCCGCCCGCCGCTCCCGCGCAAACGCCGCCAGTTGGTCGATGGCGCTGCGGTACGCCGACCCGTCGGCGAGCAGCGGTGTGATGTCCCGAAACAATACGCCCGGTTGAGGGAAGTCCGGTATATCGCGAATTTTTTCTCGCAGATTCATCGCGAATCTCCTTTTGTGAATGGCGCGCCCGCACGGTGCAACAAGCTCAGGTGGCGCCGGTAATGGCTCGATTCCCGTAGATCCTGTCGCGGTGCGGACTCAACAACATGATACGCGCTGCCCACGGACTCGGCAAACCCCAGTTCCACAAGCGTGTCCAGCACCATCCGCACCTCCGCCCACGTGCGCGCAACCAAGGCGCGGGACGCCTCCTCGGCGAGCAACTTGCGGCGCAGCGCGAGCAGCCGATAGACGCGGGCGAATTCCTCCCGCTGGACCGCTCCGGCCAACAGGCTGGCCGAGTGCACCCGCAGCCGCACACGCAGGTCGCCGCGCCAGCGGCTGGCGTCAAGTTCCGCCAGCAGCGAGACGACCGCTCCCGGTCGCAGCCAACCGCGGTTGGAAGGCGGCATCCGAAACCAGACCGCCTCCGCGGTGTGCTTTCCTTCCGATACCTCCAGCCGTACATGGGACCCGTTGCCCATCGGAATCACGCGTTCCAACCGCACCGGGCCGACGTAAAACAGGGGCGCCGGAAGGTCCGGCCCGAACGGACCTATCCGTTCGACCCAGCGCCAAGTGTCAGCCGTCACCTCCGCGAGTGGCAGGTAGTCGTCGGCCAGCGGCACAGCCATCGCGTACTCGCCCGTGGCACAAGCGGCCGCTTCGGCCGCGAACGCCGCAGCGAACGTGTCCAGCAGCTCCCGCGCCACCGACAGGCCGACCGCGGCCTCGTGCCCGCCGAACTCGCAGACCCAAGCCCGGCACGCCTCGACCGCCCGGTGCAGCGGAAACCCGGCCGGCGCCCGCCCGGACCCTTTCAACACCGGGCCGCCGTCGTCCGCGAAGACAATCGCCGGGCGCTGGTAGCGTTCCACCAGCCGCGCCGCCACCAGACCGACAACGCCCGGCTGCCACGGCCCGGCCGCCACCAGACCGGCGGGCAGTTCCCGGCCAGCGGCGGCCGCGACAATTTGCCTTGCGGCTTCGCCTTCGGCCCGGGAGGCCTCGCTTCGCCGCTCGCGGTTCCACGCTTCGACCTTGGCAGCCCGCTCGCGAGCCAGCCCGATGTCTTCCGCCATCAACAGAGCGAACGCGACCTCCGCACTGCCCATGCGGCCAGCTGCGTTCAGGCGGGGGATGATCGCAAACGCCAGCGCGCGATCGTCCAGGTCGGCAGGCGCGACGCCGGCCTGCTCACACAACGCCAGCCAGCCCGGCCGACGACAGACCCGCAAGCGATCCAACCCTTCGCGCACCAAGCGCCGGTTTTCCCCGCCCATCGGCATGACGTCGGCCACCGCGCCCAGCGCGGCCAGGCCCATCTGCCAATCGGCCAAGTCGCTGGCCACCGACCCGACCGCCGGCAGCTGTGTGCGCAGTGCCACGGCCAGTTTCCACGCGACGCCGGCGCCAGATAGGTGACGAAGCCCGTCCGGATGGTCGGAGCGAGACCAGTGCACGACGGCACAGGCGCCTTCCAGGGGGTCAGAGCCTGGCTCGTGGTGGTCCGTCACCACCACGTCAAGCCCCAGCGCACGGGCCGCCTGCACCGCCTCAGCAGCGCAGATCCCGTTGTCCACAGTCACAATCAGCGACGCGCCGAGGGCAGCCGCCCGTTCTGCCAACGCCGCCGACAACCCGTAGCCGTCGGCGACCCGGTGCGGAATGATGCACCGCCAGTCCGCCCCCGCGGCAGCCAACGCCGAGCAGACGATGGCACTCGCCGTCACGCCGTCCACGTCGTAGTCCCCGATCACACAGACCCGCTCACCGGCCGCCACAGCCTCCCGGATCCGCCGAACCGCCGTAGGCATGTCCCAAAACCAACCAGGCTCAGACCACGGGATCCGCTCCGGCCGCAACCAAGCGTGGATGTCGTCCGGCTGCAGACCCCGGGCCATCAGCCAGCGGGCGACGCGGACCGGAACGCCAAGCCCTGCCGCCGCCCGGCGCGCCTCGTCCAGGGGTACCGACGCGGTCCGCCACAGGCTTTCGCCGCCGTTCTGGCCGCCCTCGCCGGTGCACCCGCTGGACAACGGGGGCACGCTCCACTCCGTGTGGTAGTCGCTACTCACCACTCACGCTCACACCCGTTCTCCCTTCGCCGCCCGCTCACTTACGTACGTCGCCGTCCGCCGTGACACCCGGTTCGTAGTGCGGATTCACATGCACCATGACGTCGCTCACGCGCGGAAACGCCTGCTTCAGCCCGCGCTTCACGTCGACGGCGATGTCGTGCCCCGCCTTCACGGTGATTTCAGCGTTCACGCTGATCTTCACGTCGACCAACACGTAGCGGCCGTGATCGCGCACGCGGATGTCGCCAACTTGCTCCACCCCGGGCACCGCTTGCACCACCTGCAAGTACGGCTGCAGCGCCTCCCCTTCCACCACCCGGTCCATCAGCATCTGAACGGAATCCCAGGCGATGCGGTACCCCATCCGCAGCACCAACACCGCCACCACCGCTCCCGCCACCGGGTCCATGTGCTGCAGCCACGCCGCGTGCCCGCGGCGGCCCGCCAACGACAACAGGATGCCGGCAAGAGCGGCCACGGAGGAAAACACGTCGCTGCGGTGATCGTACGCGCTGGCCATCAAGCTCTGGCTGTGCAGCCGGCGGCCGAGGCGGAAGTTGTACTGGAAAAGGCACTCCTTGACGAGGATGGCGGCAGCGGCGGCGTACGCCGAGGCCCACTGCGGCCGCACTGGCGGCTCCCACAAGGCGCGCACCGATTGGTATCCGACGTCAATCCCGGCCAAGGCCAACAATGCTGCGACCACCACGGTGCTGATCAGCTCCGCGCGGCCATGGCCGTACGGGTGATCGCGGTCGGGCGGCTTGCGAGCGATGCGCAGGCCGATGATCACCGCGACCGACCCCACCACGTCGGCTGCCGAATGAACCGCGTCCGCAAGCAGCGCGCGGCTGCCAGTGAACCAACCCACCGCGCCCTTGGCCAGGGTCAACATTACGTTGACCGCCATGCTGACCCAGGCAGCGACCTGCGCCTGCCGGTCCCCGTGAAAAGGCACGCTCCGGAGCCCCCTTTCCACACAACAAATGCGCCCTACCATGCCGGGGGGCGCCGACTGAGCCCGGACAGAACCCGCGCGGACCAGCTGGCGCGAACCTCACGACGCCGATGCTTGCGCCGGTTTGTTCCGCCGCATCTCCCAGCCGCGCCAGGCCACCCACAGCGGGCTGGCGATGAAAATCGAGCTGTACGCGCCGCTCACCAAGCCCACAATCAGCGCGAACGTGAAGTCGTGGATGCTCTGCCCGCCGAACAGGTACAGCATCACAGCGGCAATCAGCACCGTCACCACGGTGTTAATGGACCGAGACATCGTCTGCCACAGGCTTGCGTCGACCAGTTCCTGCAGTTCGTCGAACGTCTTTGGCTTGTGCAGCTTCAAGTTCTCGCGAATGCGGTCAAAGATGACGATGGTGTCGTTGATGGAGTAGCCGACGATGGTGAGAATGGCCGTGACGAAAAGGAGGTTGACCTCCATGCGGAGAATGGCAAACACCGACATGACGATGAACGCGTCGTGCAAAAGCGCCACGATGGCGGCCACGGCAAAGCGGAACTCAAAGCGGATGGCCACATACACGACGATGAACAGCGACGCCAGCAACACCGCCCAGACCGCCTTGCGCGACGTGACCTTCGCCTCGATGGGGTCGACCGTCGAGACGCTGGCGCCGGAAGACTTGGGAAAATCCGCCTTCAGCTGCCGGTTCACCGCCGCCACCTGCACCGGTGTGAGCACCTCCGGCAGGCGCACCACTGCCATGTCGCCGCGCGTGCCCGCCTGCGTGACCGCGCCTTCCGGCAGCCGGATGCCAATCTCGCCGAACATCCTCTCCACCTTTGCCGTGTCCACCGGCTGGTTCAGCTGCAGTTGCACGCGTGAGCCCGCTTTGAAGTCCGTACCGAGGTTGAAGCCGTTGACGATGAACACGATCAGCCCGGCCACCGTGATGGCGCCGGAGAGGAGGAAGAACCACGCCCGCCTGCGGACGATGCCGAACCGCACCTTCACTTCGCGACCACTCCCCTGCCGATGCCGTACCACCACGGCTTCCGGATCACGTTCGATCTCGCCAGCAACAACAGCATCGCCCGGCTGAGCAACACCGCCGTCAGCATGCTGACGACGATGCTCAACATCAAAGCCACCGCGAAGCCGCGGATGTCACCCTGCCCGAACCAGTACATGACGGCGCCAGCGATGAACGTGGTCGCGTTGGAATCGACGATGGCCCGCAGTGCCCGTCGGTTGCCGGCGATGATGCTTGACATCAGGCTCTTGCCGGAACGCATCTCGTCTTTCACGCGCTCGTAGGTGATGATGTTGGCGTCTACCGCCATCCCCATTCCCAGCACCAGCGCCGCCAGGCCGGGCAAGGTCAGCACAACGCCAAGCCCGACGAAGGCGACGAGCAACAGAAACGCGTACGCCACCAAGGCCACGTCGGCAATCAACCCGGCCACGCGGTAGAGAGCCGCCATGAACGCGAAGATGAGGACGACAGCCGCCAGGCCCGCCCACATCGTGGCGCGCAGAGATGCCGTTCCCAGCGACGGGCCCACGTTTGTCGAGCTGACCAACTTCAGCGGGTACGGCAAGGCGCCCGCGTTCAGCTCTTTGGCCAACTCCTGGCACGCCTCGGCGCTGCCCAGCCCGGTGATCTCCGTGTTGCCGTTAAGGATGGGCTCCTGCACCGTCGCCTGGTTAATCAACTGCCCGTCGAGGAACGTGTAGATGGTCTTGCCGACATATTTGGTCGTAATGTCGCCCCATTTTTTCGCGTCTTTAAACGTGACCTCGACGACGTTCTCGTTGTTGTTCGGGTCGACCGCCCAACGGGCGCCGCTCTTGATGTCCTTGCCGCCGATGAGCGGCTTGCCCACCGGCACCCATTTGCCGTCCTTGGTCTGTTTCGCTGCCCCGTATATCTCCAGATCGGCCGTCTTGCCGATCAAACGTTCGGCGCTCTGCTGGTCGAACGTACCCGCCAGCTCAACGCGGACCTTGTCCCGGTCTTCCTTCTCGACGACGGGAGAAGTGACGCCGATTGAGTTGACGCGCAACTGCACGGCTTGCAGCACCGCCTGCATGCCCTGCGGGGTCAGCGGGTTATCTTTCGTCGGCTGCACCTGGTAGAGCAGGTCAAACCCGCCCTGCAGGTCCAGGCCCAGCTTGACGGACTTCCACAGATGGGCGGAGGTCCCCGCCGTGACCCCCAGGATGGCCAGAACGATGGCCAAGAAGCCTGCAAACCGGCCCCACTTCATCCCGCGTGTCCTCCTCGTGAAATGCACAGACCCTAGTATAATCAACCGCGCTTTCGCGGGTCAAACGGGTTGTCCGGCCCGCTCTCCGCCTGCCGGTAGGCGTTCATCGTGGCATGCGTCATAAACGTGCCCACCTGCAGGCCCAGCACCGCTTCGACCATGCGGTGCAGCGGCACATTCCCTTTGAGCATGCCGCGCACGCAGTGCCACACGTCCTCCCCCGTCACGGTCTCGTAACCGAGCAGGCGGAACTCCTCCGCCTTGACCTCGCACAAATCCAGGATCTCTTTGCGGTACGGCCGCCAATCCAACGTCTCCTCAGTCATCCGCAGACACCCCCGCCGTTCCGCAAATCTGCCCTGCGATGGGATTCGCCGCGCCTTGTCGAATCCCTGCCGCCAGGGTCGAACGCTTGTACGCCTGGTACGCACGCCATAAGCCCTGTGGACTATCCGCTTCCGCCGAGGCATAGGGTAGTAGTCAGAGACGGGCTGTGCCACACCGGGCCGGCGACGGCCCTCGGCGGGAGGCGGAATGGGATGGCGCACCGGTCGTTTTTGCGCGGCGCCTTCATGCTGATGCTGGCTGCGCTCATCACGCGCCTGCTGGGATTCGTCTACCGCATCTACCTCTCCAGGTTGATAGGCGCGGAGGGCATGGGGCTGTTTCAGATGATCTGGCCCCTCATGAACCTCGTGCTGACGTTCGTGACCGCCGGGCTGCCGGTGGCCATTTCAAAACTGGTGGCGGAGGCACTGATCAGCCGGGATCGGGTGCGAGTTGAGCGGATCTTGCGCGTCAGCGCGAACGTCATTGCCGTCATGGCCGCACTGTTCACCGCGCTGATGTGGCTGTTGCGGAACCTCGTCCGCCAGCACTGGCTGACCGACGAGCGGGCATACCTCACGTACTTGGTCATGATCCCAATTGTCACCGTGATCGCCATCTCCAGCATCTTCCGCGGTTACTTTCAGGGGCTGCAGGACATGTCCCCGCCGGCCGTCGCATCCATCCTGGAAACGCTCGCCCGCATCGGCGCAGTCTACGCCCTGGCGACCCACTTCATCCGCTACGGCATCGCCTACGCAGCGGCCGCGGCGATGGCGGGCACGGTCGCCGGCGAGTTGGTGGGACTGCTGTTTCTGGTCATTCAGTACCGGCGGCGAGGCCGGCTGTCCCTGGTGCTGTCGGACGCCCTCCCGCGCAGTCTGGAGAGCAGGCTGCAGACACTGAAAGCCATCGCCGACCTGGCCGTGCCGGTCACCTTCAGCCGGCTTATCGGCTCCCTCCTGTGGGCGGTTGAGCCGGTTCTGGTGACCCGCTCCTTGCTGTTGGCCGGCCTCGCCACCCCGTTGGCCACCAAGCTGTACGGCCAGTACGGCAGCATGGCGATCCCGCTGCTCGTGTTCCCGACGGTGTTCACGGGTTCCCTGGCGGTCAACCTGGTGCCGTCGGTATCCGAGGCCATCGCCGGCGACGAGCGCCACCGCGTCCGCATCCGCATGGCGCAGAGCTGGCGGGCGACTGCCCTTGTCGGCTTTCCGGCATCGGTAATCTTGACGCTGTTCGCGACGCCGCTGTGCCGGTCCATCTACCACGAAGCGGACGTCGGGCCCATTCTCGCCGTGATGGCACCCGCCGGGTTTTTGCTCTACCTGCAGGCGCCTTTGTCCGGCATCCTGCAGGGGCTCAACCGCGCCGGCATCGCGATGGCCAACTCCGTCATCGGCGGCGTGGTGCGGCTGGGCCTCATCTACCTGCTCGCCTCCCGCCCGGACCTTGGCATCCTCGGCGTCGCCTGGGCCACCACCCTGTCCGTTGCGCTCTCGACAACGCTGTACTTCCTGTGCGTGTGGCACTACATCGGCTTTACGGTGCGCGTCGACGACACCGCTAAAATCGCTGTCGCCGCGCTCCTCATGCTGGTGTTCATGAACCTGCTCGCACCGGATCCGGACGCGCTCGCCGGCAGCCGCCTGACCGCGGTCATCCTCGCTGGCTGCGCCGTATACTTCGTGCTGTGCTGCTCATTCCGCGTCATCACGTCGGCGACCGTCCGCCGCATCCCGCGCATCGGCCCCTGGCTGGCCACGGTCGTCCGGCGGCTGCCGTTTGCCGTGTGACACCGCCCCGCGAGGTCCGCAGGACGCCCCACTCCCCGCGCCGGATCCCTTGTCTCCGTCCTGCGCGGCCTCGTCGCGGGCGTCGATGTGGATGCTTCCGTCCCGGTCCACCGCGGCGTAGAACACCTCTGTCAAGCGGTAGCCGCGTCGGTTCAGTTCCGCTTCCAACCAGGCCGTATCCCGGCCCAGCTCGCGCAGGGTTTTGGCGACCGGTTCACCGTCAATAACCAGCGGCATCGGGATGGCGTGCGGTTGGCCGCGCAGTCCCACGTCCTCCAGCGTCAGCGGACGCCGTTCCGTGCGCGGGAACACACTGAGCTTGCCGGATGTTTCAAGGATGGCGAACTCCACATCGGCCACGCTGGCGATGCCTTGCTCGCGGATTTGCATCAGCAAATCGTGCATGCTGTAGCGCGTCTTGCGCAGGTTTTGCTCCTTGATGCGACCGTGTTCCACCAACACTTCCGGCTCGCCCTCAACGATGTGCCGGAAGCGGTGGCTGTGCAACTGCAGCAGCGCCACCAGCGTTTGCAGCACGACCAACAGGCCGATGGCCAAAAAAGAGCGGTACAGCGGAACGTCCGTGTCCTCCATTGGCAGCGTGGACAGCTCCGCGATCATTATCGACACGACGAAGTCGAAGATCGACAACTGGCCGATTTCCCGCTTGCCCATTACGCGCAGGGCGACCATCACCAACGCGTACAGTACGACAATCCGCAAGACGAACTGCCACACGGAGAGGTTCCCCACACCTGACGCCTCCACGCCCCCGCGGCACGCTGAAGCCGCCAGCGGGCAGCCGCCCGGCGTCCGCCCGCGGGGTCTGATGTGAGCCGTTCGTAGTATGGCCGGCTGACACCGCTTTTACGGGCACACCGCGGCCACGGCCGGCATTCCCCGGCCGGGGAGCGCCCGGTGTACCTCTGAACCCCGCACCCGTGCGATTACGCCAGCGATTCGCCGACGTTCTCACCCAACTCCGCAAACAGTTGCCCGACGCGGTCAAACAGGTCGCCCACGCCGGTCAAATCATCCCAGGATCTCGCCCGGTACTTGATGTGCAGCGGCATCACAACGTTCTCCAAGCACTGGAAGCGGTGTGCGGCCACGGCTTTGCTGATGCGCTCCGCGACCGAATCGATTTCGGACTGCGTGACCCCGGGCAACAGCACCAAAAACTCGTCGCCGCCGTACCGGCAGGCCAACTCACTCTGGCGCAGACATTCCTTGATCACGAAGCTCGTCTCTTGCAGGACTTGGTCGCCCACATGAAACCCAAACGTACTGTTCACGTACGCCAGGTGTTCGACGTCCACGCAAACCGCACCCCAGCGCTGGACACCTGCCTCAAACAGTTCCAGCACGCGAATGTTGACGAAGTGATACGTCATCAGCCCCGTCAGGCCATCGACAAACAACCGCGTGTCGAACTCGGGGGAGTACATCGCCGTGCGGTTGCGCCCGCGCTGTTTGGCCCCCCAGTACATCGCGGAATCGGCCTTCAGCAACACGTCCCGGTCGCTGGAGCCGTGGTGCGGAAAACTGGCGATCCCGCTGCTCACCGTAATCCCTTGCAGCCGGTATCCGTTGAAGTCGACCACGTGGTGGCTGACGGCATGGCGGATTTTTTCCACCACCGCAAACATCTCATCCGGATCGCACGGCTTGATGATGGCGAACTCCTCGCCGCCGTATCGTGCCACGACAGCATCGGGACCGGCATGTTCCGCCAACAGCTGGCCCACCGACCGCAGTACCACGTCCCCTGCGAGGTGGCCGTATGTGTCGTTGAATTTTTTGAAATAATCGACGTCCACCACCGCCACCGACACCGGCGTCCCGTTGCGGCGCGCCCGCTCCACCTGCAAGGCGAGCGCCTCGTAGAAGAACCGGTAGTTGTACAGCCCGGTGGCGCCGTCGCGGGACAGCTGTTCCTGCAGGTTCCGATACAAGCGGGCGTTCTCCAGCAGCACGGCGACCTGGGCAGCCAACACCGCGATCAACCCGGCGAACTCGTTGAATCCGTACGGCCGTGTCGAGCAGCAGACAATGGCCCCTTGCGGCTGGCCGTGGGTCAACATCGGGAACACGACCGCGCTGGCAAACGCCGTGTCGTGGACAGCCGCCTTGGCGTGGCTGTCTTTACGAGCGTCCGGAATGTACCTCCAGAAACAGGATTCAATTACATTCCATACCATATGCTCCAAACTCGCGGTCTGTTCGCCCTCAAAACCGGGGCGCTCAGACTCCGGCGCAACCGCGCGCGGTACCAACCGGCGGCCGTTCTGCGCGGTCGTGTACACCACGACGGCGTCAGCATAAGTAAACGATCTGGCGGCTTGCGCCACCTCCGCGCAAATGCGCTCAATATCGAACTCCGACGTCAGTTGGGCCGCCACGGCGTGGATCCGCTGGAGTACGCTCAAGCGCCGGTACATCCACATCATGTGCCCGAGAATCGCAATCGGCAGCAGAGTCAGCGGCCCGAGCAGCGGATGAAACGGACTAACGCCAATCATCAACATCGCGAACGGCAACGCGACCAGCACGTGCAGGCTGTCTTCCCGCAGCGTGATGCTGACGTCCCGCCATTCAAAGGTGCCGCGGGCAGCGGCCAGCAGGTGAACAAATCCGTGGTTGACGACCATGAACGTGACACAGCCGCACAAAACGCCCAACAGCGGGTACATCTCAGGGTGTTCCCCGGCGTGGACCCAATGAAACACGCCGGCCATCGCGACCGTGCACAAAGCGTACTGACCGGCGTTAAACCAAGAAATCGAGAACGGCCTGCGCGTGCGTCTGACAAACGGGCTGACCAGTTCCGCCACCACCATCAGCCACACCGCGTCGGCGTCACTGTACACGACCATGCTGGCGATGGGCAAGGCGATGAGCAAGGAGCCGTCAACCTTGCCCATGGGCACCGGGTGCGCCTCCAGGTAGATGGCCAGCGCGAGCAGAAACAGGGTGACAAACAGGTTTTCCCGGGTGATTTGAGGCAAGTACAGGCAGGCCGCGACCAGGCCGGCCAAGCCTACACCCCATTCACACACCGTCGACAGACCGCGGCGACCGGTCTCCATCCCCGCCACCCCGCTTTCCCTAACCGCCTGCAGGCTCCCCGTCTGCCAACCGTCAGGAAGTCCCGCGCAGAACCTGTCTCGCAGGCCGTGATCTCACCGAAATCGGTTGGTTGACGTAATCAAGTGTGATCGAATGTCTAAACAGTAAATTTGTTCTATCTCAATTGTACCACATCGCTCTCATAGCGAGTAGACAGGCTGCATATACATTGTAAAAAGTTCGCACAACATTGAGA
>JADGIC010000080.1 GCA_019683615.1 Alicyclobacillaceae bacterium
CCCTTCGTCGGCAGCGTATGATGTGTATAAGTGACAGGTGATACCTGAGGGCAAATGCCCGATCCCGCCGGGTGGCGGGCGGGCACATCGTGTACGGAGGGGGCGAGTCGGGGTGCGGTTGCCGGTGCCGTCGGCCGTCATCGGGTTGGCCTTGCTCGACTGCGGCACGTTTGTGGCCGCGTGGGTGCGCAACAGCCTGCGCGCAGCCGCCGGGCTTCCGGCGTCCCTGCTGTGGCGGGACCTGTACAGCGTTGCGGGGTTCGTCGGGCTGGCGTTGGCGGTGTACGGTTTTCTCGTCGTCGTGCGAGGCGGGTTGTTGCAGGGCGGGTTGAGCGCGCTCCGGCGGGGGGCGCTGGTGGTGCTCTTCGCCATGGTGCCCGGGTGCGGGGGTCTGGAGGCGCTGTTGTCTTACCTGGGGAGGCACCCGGTCTAACGCGTCCGGTTTCCCCGGGTGACTCCGGGCGTGACCGCAGCGGGTCGCCGAGGGTCAAAGCCCCGAGCGTCAAAGCGGGTGCCGGCCCGGCAACAGGCAAACCGCCGGTTGTGCTGAAGGGACCCAAAAGGGGTCGATTCCGGCAAAAATCAAAGCAGGGCTGGCGCCGGGTTCCCTGCGTTTGACACTGTCCTGCCGCGTTTCGTACAATGAGAACGGACTTCCGCGCCGTGGGTGGAGACGTCGCGATGGGAGAGCGAACCGCAGAGAGTAAACCCCGGCTGCGAATGCGGAGGCCAAACACCTTTTTTGAACCGCTACACGGCAACGCGATGCGGGAACAGAGTAAGCTCGACCCGTCCTGGCACAGAGACGGCGCCCTGGGCTGAGAGGCGCCGCTGGACCCGAGCTGAAGCCGGTCCCAAGTGCGTGTCAAAGCGCCGGGGGCGCCCGTTACAGCGCGCATGAGGGACGGTGCGTCATGGGCAGGCACAGGCGGCGGGCACCGGTGGGTGGTTAGCACCGGTCGCCCGGGATGTGTCGCCGCCGGCGTTCGACAGTCCGGTTAGTCGGGCCTGTCGGCGGTTGGCGCGGGCAGTCTGCCGATTGGGGACGCGCCGTAATCAGGGTGGTACCGCGAGAGTTCCTCTCGTCCCTGTCCGGGATGAGAGGTTTTTTCATGGAGGGCAACTGGAGGGAATCAACTTGAAGCGACTGAGCGCCAAAGAGATACGGCAGATGTACAAAGACTTCTTCGCGGAGCCGGAGCGAGATCACCTGGTGTTTCCGAGCGCCAGCCTGGTTCCCAAGGACGATCCCACTTTGCTCTGGATCAACGCGGGCATGGCGCCGCTCAAGCCGTACTTCGACGGCCGCGAGGTCCCGGAGAAGCCGCGCATCGTCGATGCGCAAAAGTGCATCCGCACCAACGACATCGAAAACGTCGGTTACACCGCCCGCCACCTGACGTTCTTCGAGATGCTCGGCAACTTTTCGTTCGGCGATTACTTTAAACGGGAGGCCATCACTTGGGCGTGGGAGTTTCTCACACGGCGCCTGGAGCTGCCGCCGGAGCGCCTGTCTGTCACCATCCACGTGAAGGACGACGAGGCGTTTGAGTTCTGGAATAAACTGGTTGGATTGCCGGCAGAGCGAATTCACCGCGGCGATGAGGACAACTTCTGGGAGATTGGCGAAGGGCCGTGCGGGCCGTGCTCGGAAATCTTTTACGATCGCGGCGAAGAGTACGGCTGCGGCTCCCCCGACTGCAAGCCGGGCTGCGACTGCGACCGCTTCCTGGAGATCTGGAACCTCGTGTTCACCCAGTTCAACAAGGAGGCGGACGGTTCGTACACGCCGCTGCCGAAGAAGAACATTGACACCGGCATGGGCCTCGAGCGGATCGCCTCGGTGATGCAGGACGTGCCGAACAACTTCGAGACCGACCTGTTCCGGCCCATCATCGACCGGACGAGTGGGATGTCGGGGCGGGCGTACGGGGCGGATGCGGCGCAGGACGTCCACTTCAAAATCATCGCCGATCACGTCCGCACCATCACCTTCGCCGTTGGCGACGGGGTGCTGCCGGGCAACGAGGGGCGCGGCTACATCATCCGACGGCTGCTGCGGCGGGCGGCGCGCAGCGGCCGGCGGCTGGGCTTGGAGCAGCCGTTCTTGCACCGGCTGGTGGCGGTGGTGGACGAGATCATGGGTGACGAGTACCCGGAGGTGCGCGACAAGCGGCCGTTCATCGAGCGTGTGGTGAAGGCGGAGGAGGAGCGCTTCCACGAGACCCTGGCGGAAGGGGAGGCGCTCTTGTTGGAGCGCCTCGAGCGAGTCAAGCGCGAGGGGCTCACGCACCTGGCGGGTGAAGACGCGTTCCGGCTGTACGACACGTACGGCTTCCCGATTGACCTGACGGAGGAAATTGCGCGCGAACAGGGTGTCGAGGTGGACCGCGCCGGGTTTGAGCGGGAGCTGGAAGCGCAACGTGAGCGGGCCCGCCGGGCGCGGCAGGTGGCGGAGGGCATGAACAGCGAGCGCGGCGCCTTGGAGACGGTCACGGCGCCAAGCCGCTTCGTCGGTTACACAGACCTGGTCGCCACCGGTACGGTGACCGCCATCGCGGTTGGCACCGAGCTGGCGGACGAGCTGCCGGCGGGCGCAGAGGGCCAGGTGCTGCTCGACGTGACGCCGTTTTACGCGGAGAGCGGCGGGCAGGTGGCGGATCGCGGGATCATCCGCTGGGACGGCGGTGAGGCGGAGGTGCTGGACGTGCAGAAGGCGCCGCATGGCCAGAACCTGCACACCGTGCGCGTGCTGTCGGGGACGCTGCGGACGGGTGCGTCGGTCGCCTGCGAGGTGGATGCGGAGAGCCGGCGCGACATCGTCAAGAACCACACCGCCACGCACCTATTGCACAAGGCGCTGCGGGAGGTGTTGGGGAGCCATGTGGCGCAGGCCGGATCGCTGGTGGCACCGGACCGGCTGCGGTTTGACTTCTCCCACTTCGGGCCGCTGTCCGCCGAGGAGCTGGCCGAGGTGGAGCGGCGCGTGAACGAGGTCATCTGGCGGGACGAGCCGGTCGTGATCCGGGAGATGGACCTGGAGGCGGCGAAGGCGATGGGCGCGATGGCTCTCTTCGGCGAGAAGTACGGCAGCCGCGTGCGCGTCGTGATGGCAGGCGATTACAGCATCGAGCTGTGCGGCGGCTGCCACGTGGAGCGGACGGGGCTCATCGGGATGTTCCGCATCGTCTCGGAGACGGGCATCGGCTCCGGCGTCCGCCGCGTCGAGGCGGTGACAGGCCGCGGCGCCTGGCGGTACGGCCAGGAGCGGGAGGCCATCCTGGGCCAAGCAGCGGAACTGCTGAAGGCCAACCCGGCGGAGTTGGTGGCGCGGGTCGAGCGGGTGTTGGCCGAGCAGCGGGAGTTGGAGCGGGAGCTGGAGAAACTGCGGGCGCGTCTGAGCCGCGACCGCGCGGCGGACCTGCTGCGCCAATTGCAGGAGGTGGCCGGCGTCCCGGTGCTCGCGGCTGCCGTCGGGGACGCCGACATGGACGTGTTGCGCCAGCTCGCCGACGAGCTGCGGGCGAAGTTGTCATCGTACGTGTTGGTGCTGGGCGGCACGGCGGGCGGCAAGGCGCAGTTTGTGGCGGCCGTCTCGCCTGACCTGCAGGCGCGGGGCCTGCATGCGGGCCGGCTGGTCAAGCAGGTCGCCGAGGTGGCGGGCGGATCGGGCGGCGGGCGGCCGGACCTCGCGCAGGCCGGCGGGCGCGACGCGGCGAAGGTGCCGCAGGCGGTGGAGCGCGTGAAGCTGTTGCTGCAGGAGTGGGCAGGAAATCAGGTGGCGTCAGAGAAACGTTAAAGAGAGAGAGAACAAATGGGGTGCTGCCGATGGGGTATGGGTTGGACGAAACGATGCGGTTTCCGGCGAAGCCGGAGAATACCGAGGCGCGCCGGGCGTTTGAACTGGCCTACCGGGCGTTGGCGGAAAAGGGGTACAATCCGATTCACCAAATCGCCGGCTATCTCATCTCCGGGGACCCGGCGTACATCACGAGCCATCTGGACGCGCGCAACACCATCCGCCGCATTGAGCGGGACGACCTGATTGAGGAGCTGGTCCGCGCGTACGCCGAGATGACACGGGAGCGCGGCGGTGCGAATGAGAGCGCTGGGCGTTGACTACGGCGAGCGGCGGATTGGGCTGGCCGTCAGCGATCCAACCGGCTTGGTGGCGCAGAGCCTGTCGGTGATCGGGCGCACGTCAGACGAGGCGTCGGCTGAAGCGATTGGCGATCTCGCTGTACAGCTGGACGTGGACACCATCGTGGTGGGCTTGCCGTGCAACATGAACGGGAGCCTGGGCCCGGCGGCCGAGCGCTGCCAAGCGTTCGCACGCCTGTTGGAGGCGCGCACCGGGTTGAAAGTGGTGTTGTACGACGAGCGGCTGACGACCTCCATCGCCGAACGGATGTTGGTGGCCGCCGACGTCAGCCGCGGCAAGCGCAAACGCGTGGTGGACGCGGTGGCGGCGGCGTTGATGCTGCAAGGGTACTTGGACAGCCGCCAGCGGAGCGGGCCGCCGCCAGCGCCCAATGCCGCTGCTGCGGGGGCTGCGCCGGAAGCGGCGGGCGACACAAACGGGGTTCCGGCCGCGGACCGGGTGGCAAAGGTGCTGGCGGACGAGGCTGCACAGGGGGACGAACGTGGCGACGGATGATCATACCCGCCAACCCCGCCGCCCCGGCGGCGGCCGGCGCGGGCGGATCGGCAGCAGGCAACGCATGGGCCGGGTGTTCGCGCTGGCCGCAGGCGTTTTCGTGTTGGGTGTCGCGGCGGCTTGTGCGTGGGCGTACCAGGCCACCCGGCCGCCAGCCCCTGGCGGGCTGGTGGCGTTCGACGTGCGCCCGGGCGAGTCCGGGATGCAGATTGCGGCCGCCCTGCGGCAGGCGGGGCTGGTCCGCAGCACGGTGTTGTACGCGACCTACCTGCGCCTGACCGGTCGTGGCCGGCACATGCAGGCCGGCCACTACGAAATCCGGCGGGGGTCGAGCTGGTCAGAGATTGCCGCCCAGTTGGAGGGCGGCCTGGTGGCCGACAACACTGTCCGCGTAACCATCCCGGAAGGGTACACCGTCGTGCAAATCGCCGACGCACTGGCGAAAGCCGGAGTGTGTCCGCGTGCGGCGTTTCTGCGAGCGGAGCAGCGGGATCGCTTCGATGAGCCGTTTCTGCGGCAGATCCCGCACAACCCGAAGGTGAAGTACCGATTGGAAGGGTACTTGTTCCCCGACACGTACGACTTTGTCCGCGGGGAGAAGCCGCATGACGTGATTAACACGATGCTGCAGAACTTCGCCCGCCGCGTGGACGCGCCGATGATGACTGCGATGAGGCGGCAGGGGTTGACGCTGCCCGAGGCCATCACCGAAGCGTCGCTGATTGAGCGGGAGGCGAAGGTGGACAAGGAGCGGCCGGTGATTGCCAGCGTCATCAACAACCGCCTGAAGCGGGGGATGAAGCTGCAGATTGACGCCACCGTGGAGTACGTCGTCGGCCACCGCGACCGCTTGACCGACCGCGATCTCACCGTCAACGACCCGTACAACACCTACCTCCACCCGGGTTTGCCGCCCGGTCCCATCGCCAACCCGGGGATGGCGTCTATCGAGGCGGCGATCCACCCCGCCCACACCCCGTATCTTTACTATGTCGTCAAGAACGACGGCAGCGGCGAGGACTACTTCGCCACCACCTACGCCGAGCAGCTCCGCAATATTCGGCGCAGCGAGGAGAACCTGCGGCGGGCGTTGGGCGAGGGCGGCTCGCGCTAGGGGCGGACACCGGTCGCCCCGCCCGTTGGGGCGGGGCAGCGCGGGCGGCTCGTCCGCCGCGGTGGGTTGCAGCGGCTGGGACGTCGCGTACCGCTCACGCCTTGTCCGCCGCATCCGGGGCCCCGTCGGGTGCCGCAGCCGCCGGCGCCGGGTCTGCCACCGCCCCGCCATGCGGGCCCCGTCCAACAGGGCCCGTGAAGGCGGGTTCGCGGTAGCCCGCCCAGTCTCTCCGTCCGGCGCCGGGGCTGGCCCGAATCCTGTCCACCTCGCCCGGCCGAAGCCGAGGCTGAGGACAAGGGCGAGCAGGGCAGGCACGAGCGTCCAGGTGAATGTCGCCGTGATCGACGAGGTCAAAAGCCCGGTCAGCCGGTCCAGGACCGCCGCGGGGATGTGTGCCCGCAGCTCTGGGGACAAAAGCATCCGCGGGTCCGGGATAGAGGGGAGCACTGGTGGCACGGCCCCCGCGGCGCCGGGCGCCGGTGCGCCGGCGGGTGCGCCCGCCAGGCCGTGGGCGCCGCCTGCGCGGGACGGTGCCCACAGCGACTGCAGGCCCGCGGCAAACCGGTTGCGCTCCAGCACCCCGTAGACGGTGATGCTGACAGTCATCCCCAGTTCGCGCACGAACGACATCGTCGCGCTGGCGGCGCCGCGGTGCGCGAAGCCGAACGGCTGCATGACCGCCATGCTGAGCATGGAGAAGGTGGGGCCAATGCCGAGGCCCAGGAGCGCCATCGCCACTATCAGCCACCAGCGCGGGGTGGTCGGCGTCAGCCGGATCAGCATCAGCAAGGCGGCGGTGAACACCGCGCCGGACGCCAGTAGGATGCGCCGGTACCCCGCGCGCTGGCAGAGCTGTCCGCCGACGGGCGCGCTGACGGAGCTGCCGAGCATCATCGGCAACAGGGTCAGTCCGGCGCTGCTCGCGTCGCCGCCGCGCACGCCCTGCACGTAGATGGGGATGTACACCACGGCCACCACGAACGCCGCGGACGAGAACAGGCCCACCAGGTTGGCGACGGAGAACAGCCGCTCGCGGAACATCGCGTACGACACGATAGGGGCCTCGGCGCGGGCCTCCACCCACAGGAAGAGGGCGAACAGGAGTGCCGCCAGGCACAAAAGGGTGACAATGACCGGCGAGGACCAGGCGAACCTCTGTCCGCCCAGTTGCAGGCCGAACATCAGGCAGCCCGCCGCGGGCACGAGCGTCATCGTCCCCGCCCAGTCCACCGCCTGCCGCACGTGGCGCCGCGACTCGCGGTAAGCGAGTCCCACCAGCAAGAGGGCGATGACGCCAAGCGGCAGGTTGATGAAAAACACCCACCGCCAGCTGAGGTGCTCGGTGATGTACGCCCCCAACAGCGGCCCGATGATGCTGGCCGCGCCGAACACCGCGCCGAACATGCCGGAGAAGCGCCCGGCGCGGTCAGGCGGCACCACGTCGAAGATGATGGTGAACGCCACCGGTGCCAGCGCCCCGCCGCCCACCCCCTGCAGCGCGCGGTACAGCGCCAGCTGCCACATCGTGTGCGCCGTCCCGCACAGCATCGACGCGAAGATGAACAGGGCCAGGCCAAACAGGAAGAAGCGCTTGCGCCCGTACATGTCGGATAGCTTGCCGATCACGGGCATCCCGGCGGTCTCCGTCGCCATGTACGCCGCCGTCACCCAGACGAAGTCGTTGAACCCGCCAAGGCTGGCTACGATGGTGCCCATCGCCGTGGACACCACCGTGTTGTCGATGGCGGAGACGAAGATGGCGAGCAACAGTCCGGCGAGGATCAGGCCCAGGCGCCGGCGCTCCGGCGCGGGCCCGGGCAGGCCCTTTGTGGGCGCCTCCCCCAGGGCTGCCTTCTCCGCACCGCCGTGGGCAAGGACGTGCGGACTCCCTGTTGTGGTCGATTCGCTGCCCGTCTCACGATTCATCGTTTGACCACCTCTCCCACCTGCGCCTGCGCGGACACGTCCGCGTGCGCGTCATATTCCACCCGGTCAATCCGGCTGTCTGGCCCAATCCGCACGGTTGTGCCGCGCACGAGACGAGCGCGCACCTTCTCCACGCTCACGTCATCGCCTTCGATCACGTCCGCCGTGAGGGTGGCACCCGGGCGGCGAGACCAGCGCCAGCCGTCGCGGACGTCGATGCGGCTGCCGCCGATTTCCCGCGCCCGCGCCGGTCCGTGCAGGCGCAGGGACAGCTGATCCGCGCTCATCAACCCTTCCACCGAGGCTGCGCCGCGCACATCCAGGCGCTCCGCCTCCAGGTTGCCGTGGACGGTGATGAGGCCGCGGATGAAGGCGTAATGGGCCTGCAGGGAATCCTGTACCGTCACGTCTCCGTTGATATGCAATCGATCCGCCGTCAAGGAACCGCGGACCCGCAGCGCCCCTGTCACACGGAGTTCCTCGCACCGCACGGGCCCATCGAACGTGCCTTCGCCCACCACGCGCACGCGCCGGTAGTGGCCGCCGGCGGCGGTGCCGCTGCCGGTGATGCGGATGTCGCCGGCAGCGTCAGCCGTGCCGCCGGGGGGAACGCTCGAGTGTTGCATCATCTGCTCGCTCCCTTCTCGCGGCGCATGGGCGCCGTTCAAGCCTGTCTGGCGTCGCGGACCACAGCATCGGGGGCCTGGCGGAGATGGCGGCGGTACTCCACCCGGTCAACGCGGCAGCCGCTGCCGATGTCAATTGTATCGCCCCGCACCCACCGCGCGTGGACGCCGACCAGCCGGACATCGTCCCCTTCGACAGTGTCGGCGCGAAAGCCGTTCAGCCAGCGCAGCCAAACGGGCCGGTGGCAGTCGATGGACACGCGCCCGCCGCCCACCTCACGAATGCGGCCCGGGCCGCGCAGGTCCACCTCGTCCGCGTTCACGAGTCCCTCCACCCGCAGCAGGCCGTGACCCACGAGCCGGTCGGCAGCGAGGTTGCCGCGCACCGTCAGCCAACCGGACACTTGGATGGACTCGGCCTCGATGTCGCCGCGCACGTCGCACTTGCCCTCGATGGTTACGCGCGCGGCGCGGATCCGTCCGCGCACCTGGCACTTGCCGCTGACCGAAAGCGTGGCGCACTCCACATCGCCTTCAATCCGCCCCACGCCCTCGATGTGGACGTCGTCGTACCGTCCGCCGGCCAGCCTTCCCACGCCGTTCAACCGGACCACTCGCTCTTCCGTCATCCTCGCTCCCCCGCTTCCGTCAGCCGCAACTTCAACGCTTCTGCCGCCGCCGTCAGGTCCATCCGCGCCACCACGTGCGCCTCGCCCTCAAATTCGATGTCCGCGCCGCCCTCCTGCCGTGCCGCTACCATGGCGCACGTGGAGACACCGAGCTTGCGCACGAACACCAGGGTGGTCGGCCGTTCGGCAAAACGGGCGTAGTGTTCGCGCAACGCCCGCCACACGATGTCCGCTTCCCCCCACGCGATGTGACCGCCCCGGATCAGCTCATCGATCACGCTGAGCGCCAACACCTCGGCGAACACCAGCGTCGCTTGGCCGCTCGCCGCGCGGCACCACTCGCACGTGGTTTGAGTGACAATGTGATGTTTGGCGAGATCGTCGAGGGGCACCGTCACGTCGGGCACCGGCGACACTCGGTGGGCGATTTCGTCCAGCGACAGGTCCTCCTTCATGTTGCGGATGAGTTCGATTCGAGCCAGGATTTTGTCGCGCGGAAAAAACGTCTCTTGGCCGGTGAAAGTCGAGCGGCGGATGAACCAATCCTCCGGGATCAGGCGCTTGCGCTTCCAACGGTACAGCTGCCCGTAGGAGATCCCGGTCAGGTCCAACAACTCCTTCTTAGAAATGAGGTCTTCGTCCACAGGGAACGCCTCCCGCGCCGTATCATAACATAACACTGTTACGTTAGCAACGGAGAAGCACAGCGGCGAAAAGAGGGGCTGCAGGGGTTCCGCGGTGTGCAATAGGGCGAAACGCGCCGCCATTCATGAACATCACCTCCGAGGTGCACACTAAGCCGATGGCACCCGTGCGCCTGTGCGGTGCCGCTGCCGGGTTGCGGCTGCAATGTCCGATCCGTTCCCGCTTGACGCGGGCTGGTGTCCGTCGGACGCTGGGTGCACTTGAATGCAGTGTGAGGTCGAGTATGCGTCGACGAATTCTCATCGGGGCGCACCTGTTCTTCCTGTGCACAGCCGTGCTGGCCGCTCGGCAGCTCGCGTTGGCCAGCCTCCCGGGCTCCTTGCGCCTCTCCGAGACGGCGCAGCCCGACACACCCGGCCGGCCGCCGCTGACGCGCGCCGACGCGGATCGCGAACACCTGGCCGTCCAGCGGGTGGAGGAGGCCCGCGGGCGGATCTTGTTCCGCAGCGGTGAACCGTGGTGGCCAGCCCCAGGCAGGGGGAGACATACAACGGTTGGTGTCACGGCGAGTGTCCAGGCGGCGCCGCAGACGACAGGCGGCTGGACGCACTCCGGCGGCCGGGCGACAGGAGGCATGGCGCACGCATCGGATGCGGCAGGCGTGGCGAACACGGCTGCTGCGCCGGTGGTAGGTCTGCTGGGACGACCGGACGTGTGGCCCAGCCGCGTCCGGGTGGCGGAGGAGGAAGGGCGGTCCGGGCTGGAGGCCACGTTCGATCCGTTGCTGCGCGGCGCCCGCACCGGCGCCGAGGGGGTGTTGCGGGACGCGCTGGGCCGCATGTACCCGGCGGATCGCTTCCGGCTGCCGGCGGTGCGCGGCTACGACGTGCGAACGACGGTCGATGCGGCGTGGCAGGGCGTGGCGGAGCGGGTGCTGGCGCGAGCCGGGGTCGACCTCGGGGCGGTGGTGGTGCTGGACGCGGACACGGGCGATGTGCTCGCCATGGCTGGCATCGACCGACGCCATCCCTGGTCCATCCCTGCCGTCCGGGCGGAGATCCCCGGCTCGGTGTTTAAGCTGGTGACCGCAGCAGCGGCGCTGGAGAGCTACCTGTACGCCGCAGGCAGCGTGTTCGACTGCACGGGCTGGGCGACGGTCCCTGGGGTGCGGATGCGCTGTTGGACCCGCCACGGGCGGGAGACGCTGCTGGACGCCATTGCTGCGTCGTGCGACGCGGCGTTTGCGGACATCGGCGTGCGCGTGGGCGAACGGGGTCTCGCGGAGATGGCCCGCCGGCTGCACCTGGACACGGACGGTCTGCAGGCTATCGGCGGCCGGCCGGTGTTGGCGGAGAGCGAAGCCGGAGTGGTGTTCCGGCAGCTCCACCGCGCCAGCCCGGCGCCCGCCGCTGCTCTCGCCAGGAGGCCAACCGTCCGGGAGGGGGCGGGAC
>JADGIC010000081.1 GCA_019683615.1 Alicyclobacillaceae bacterium
GAACGATGGCGGATGAACGGTTCGACGTGGTCGTGGTGGGGGCGGGACCGGCGGGAACTGCCGCGGCGTACACCGCCGCCCAGGGCGGCCTCAAGGTGGCGTTAATTGAACGCGGCGAGTTCCCCGGCGCGAAAAACATCTTCGGCGGCGTTCTGTACCGCAAGCACCTGGAGGACATCATCCCGGAGTTCTGGAAGGAGGCGCCACTGGAGCGCACCATCGTCGAGCAACGGCTTTGGATCTTGGGCCCTGACAGCGTCGTCACGTTTGGCCACCGCAACGAGCGCTACAAGGACCCGCCCAACTGCTGGACGGCCCTGCGGGTGAAGTTTGACCAGTGGTTTGCCGGCAAGGCGGAGAAGGCGGGCGCTGTGCCCATTTATGAGACCGTCGTGACGGAACTGTTGCGCAAGGATGGTTGGGTGGTCGGCGTACGGACGGATCGGGACGACGGGGATCTGCGGGCGAACATCGTGATCATCGCGGACGGGGTCAATTCCTTGCTCGGCAAGTCGCTAGGCATCCATCGCGAGTGGCAGCCGGACGAGGTGTCGCTGGCGGTCAAGGAAGTCATCGCCCTGCCGAAGGAGAAAATCCAGGACCGGTTCTGCCTGGAGGGCAACGAGGGCTGCACCATCGAGTTTTTGGGCGAGATGGCGGGGATGGCCGGACTCGGCTTTCTGTACACGAACCAGGACACGTTGTCGCTCGGCGTCGGCGTGATGGTGAGCGACCTCAAGAAGCAGCGCATCAAACCTTATGAGCTGCTGGATCACATCAAGCAGCACCCGGTGATACGGAGGCTCATCGAGGGCGGTGAGGTGAAGGAGTACTCGGGCCACCTGATCCCGGAGGGCGGCTTCCACTCGATGCCGCCTCTGTCCGGCGACGGCTGGATGATCTGCGGCGACGCGGCGCAGATGGTGAATGTGGTGCACCGCGAGGGCACCAACCTGGCGATGACCTCCGGCCGGCTGGCCGGCGAGGCGGCCATTTTGGCGCACCAGCGCGGCGACTTCTCGGCCGCTGCGCTGCAGGAGTACGACCGGCGCATCCGCCAGTCGTTCATCCACAAGGACCTGAAGAAGTACCGCGGCCTGCACGGCCTGCTGAAGGAAGTAGAGTCCAGTCTGATGTTTGACAAGCTGCCGAAGGCCCTGAACGAAGCGGTCTACGAGATGCTGCTGGTGGATGGATCATTCAAGAAAGACAAGCAAAAGGTCGCGATCCGCCGCATACGAGACGCTGCCGGCGGCCACATGAACCTGCTGCGATTGGGGCTGAAAGGTTGGAGGGCGATGAACGGATGACGAGCATCGAGGAACGCCTGTTCACCATCCGCTACAAGGCGGACGACAAGTCGCATCTGATCATCAAGGATCAGGCGCTGTGCGAGCGGTGCGAGACGAAGGAGTGCAACTTCTTCTGCCCGGCCGACGTGTACCTGTGGCACGAGGAAGAGAAGATGACGTCGGTCGCGTTTGAGAACTGCATCGAATGCGGCACCTGCCGGTTGGGTTGCCCTGACTACAACATCGAGTGGTTGTACCCGAAGGGGGGCTACGGGATTTCGTACCGGTACGGTTGAGCCGGCGGGGTTGGCAGGATGCGGGTGCCAGGCGGAATCGCAGGGCTGGGCCAGAGCCTGCCGAATGTTGTGGGGGCGCCAACGCCCCCAAGCACAGATTCAACATCCATAATTGTGGTAGGGAGTAGGAATTGATCAATACTCTGGCGGTCAGCTCATCGGGTTGACACCAGAATGCGCATCTGCTAGTATTCAGTCATAATTATTAAGTATCGCGTAGTAAACGGTGTGTGTATCACGAGTCGCGCCGACTCCCTTCATCCGTATCGAGCGACGCGCAACATCGTACGGGACAGAGGTGGAACGTGCATGCGCGAAGGACAAATCCAAAGAGACCAGGGCGAGCTGAACCACCGCTTTTCCGATCCGCCGCTGCTCATCCTGATCAGCCTGTCGAGCGGACCCAAGCACGGGTATGCGATGATGCAGGACATCCTGGAGTTCTCCGGGACGCAACTGGAGCCGGGCACCCTGTACGGCGCCTTGGCGCGTTTGGAGAGGCTGGGTTTGATTGCGCCGCTGGCGTCCGAGGACAGGCGGCGGCCGTACCGAATCACGGCGTCAGGGGAGGCATGGCTGCGGGATCGCCTGCAGGTGTTGGAGCGGATCAGTGAAACATCTCGGCGGCGCCTGGCGCTGCGGGTCGCCACGGGGGGATGGAGATGCTGAGGCTGGCGAAGTGGCTGGTTCGCCTGTATCCGCGGGGCTGGCGGCAGCGGTACGCGGACGAGATGATGGCGGTGCTGGAGCAGCACAGCGTGACTTGGCGGACGCTGGCGGATTTGGCCGTGGGCGCCATCGTCGCCTGGTTCACGTGGGAGCGGCCGGGCCTGTGGGGCTTTCGCTACCTGTCGGGAATCTGCCTTGTGTCGTTGATTGCTCTTTGCACGTACTGTGCAATTCAACAGCCGATGCGCTGGGCGGCGAATGAGCCGCAGTTGCGGATTGCGCGCGCAATGGCGCAATCGTTGTCGGCCGGATTGCCCGTCTCGGCGCGAGCCGGCGGACCGGTGGTGGACTTGCCTTCGAGCCTGGATCCGTTCATGATCGTCTACGACCAAGATGGCCGCGTGCGGTACGCCAACGGCGTGCTGGATGGGAAGACGCCGCATCTCCCGGACGGTGTCCTGGCGTACACCGCTGTGCACGGGCGCGACGTGGTGACTTGGCAGCCGGAACCGGGGGTGCGGATTGCTGCGGTGGTCGAGCATTACGCCGGCCACGGCGGCGGCTTCGTCTTGGCGGGGCGCTCTCTGCGGGTGACGGAAGAGGACGAGGACGCGCTGTTGCGCGGCATCGCCTTGGCGTGGGGCGTGGCCGTTGGCGTGTTCACGGCGGGTCTGCTGATCTGGCGGCGCCGGAGTCGAATCGCCTCCGGTCTCCACGTGTGATTGGCCGTGCCCTTCCGCCCCTGCCTTTGCCCCGGTCTGTACTTTGAGGAGCATGGAGGAAACGGGAGGCCGGGCGGCGGGCTGGCGCGGGCGATCGAGGGACAGTACGGATCCTATGAACGGTTTCTGGACGAGTTCGTCGGAGCCGGCCTCTCGGGCCGCGGCTGGGCGGTGCTCGCCTACGACACCGAACAGCAGGAGTTGTTCATTTACATCACCGACGATCAGCACAACGGCCACGTGGTCCCATCCATTCCGATACTCCCCATGGACGTGTTTGAACACGCCTACTACGACGGCACCAATCGCGCGGGATACATCGACGCCTTCCTGAAAAACCTCGACTGGAGCGTTCTCAACGCGCGGTACAAGCAGGCTGTCCAACCGGCGCGCACCCGCATTCGCATCCTCGGACGAGGCGGTTGACTCCGGGCGCTGACATTCGCCATCCCGGCAGGATGGTCTCGCCGGTAGGCCTGTGTCACATTCCGCGTTTCTATTACGTCTCTCACATATGGTAAAGTGAAATGGCAGAGACCACCGCACACGGGCAGGTCTGCCGGCAACACCAGGCATCGCCGGCGGACAAACCATTTGGAATCCCCAACGAACGCAATCAATCTGCCTTGGACAAGCCTGCGTGTCGCGGGCGCAGGCGGTCCGCCGTTCCCCGAGGAGGCTTGGCGACTGCATGAGACAATCATGGAGACGCACATGCGCCGCCTGGTTGGCGGCGTGTCTGACGCTGGGCGGCGCGCAGTCCGCGTGGGCCAGCGTGGGTGCGCCGACGACGCAAGGGATTCCGGACACGCCGGCCGGTTGGCCATTGGTCCTCAGCGTCCAATCCAATGCCAACGTGTTGACCAGGGGTGTATCCCAGGAAACCGACCAATTCCAGACGACAGCCGGTCCATTGCAGGTGAACCTTCTGTCCGTGGACCTGTCCGATCCGAATGTAAAACTCGGCGTTGTGCTGGCGAATGACCGCCTGTACAGCCCGGACGAGACACTGACTTCCATGGCTTCCCGGACCGGGGCGGTTGCCGGGATCAACGGCGACTTCTTTGAACTCGGCAAGTCTGGCAAGCCGGAAAACCTGTGCATTCGCGACGGCCTGATTCTGCAGAGCCCACTAAAGGGACGGTACGCCGTGGTGGGCGTGACGGCTGACGGCCACATCACCATCGGTCCGGAACAGTTTTCCGGTACCGTCACGGTCATGCAGGTGCCAAATGCTGCCGGCAGCAGTGGCGGTCCGGCGGCGAGCACAGGCGCACCGGTTACGGGCGGCTCTGGCGCAGGTGGCACGTCCGACGCAAGTGCGGGCCTGACCCCGGGGGCCTCCTTTCCGTTCGTGTCCATCAACCGCCCGGGCTCCGAGAACGGCGGACAAATGGGCCTCATCACGCCCGCTCTGGGCAGCCAAGTGTACGTGAAGTCGGACACGCTGGTCTACCTCACGCCGGCGAGCCTGTCGAGCAGCTCAACGCCGCCTCCCGGCACGGGCAGCACCTCACAGGCGGCGGCGCCCGGGGCGCCCGGTCTGTACCGGGTACAGCAGATCGTGGCTGGTGCCAAGGTGGTTCCGCCGCTGACCGGCGAGGTCGTACTGACGGCGAGCGCCGGTGCCGCGGCCGACTGGGTGGGGGCGAACCTGCAACCGGGTGACATTGTGGCCATCGACGAACACCTGAGCCCGGACGATGGCTTGGTGCAGGCGGTCGGCGCCGGTTACCAGGTCTTGAAAGACGGCCGATGGTTTGATGACCCGCAGGCGCTCGGCGCCGCCAACGTGGACGTGAAGAATCCGCTCACGGCGGTTGGTGTGAGCCAGGACGGGAAGCGGGCGTTCCTGGTCGTGGTGGACGGGCGTGAGGAGACGCACAGCGTTGGTCTCACGTATCGACAGATGGCGTCGTACCTGCAGCACCTCGGTGCATGGGACGCGGCGGTGCTGGACGGCGGCGGGTCGAGCGAAATGGTGGCACGTCTGCCGGGCAGCGGGAAGGTGTCGGTGTTGAACGCGCCGTCGGACGGTTGGGAGCGGCGGGTGGCGAACGGGCTGTTCGTCTATTCGACGGAAGCGGCGCCGGCGCCTGCCAATCAGGTGGTCGTCAACGGCGGATCGCCGCTGGTCATGCTCACGGGGACCAGGCTCACAGTGCCTTGTTATGCTTTGGACGAAGCGGACAACACCGCCCGGGAGCCGGTGCAGTTGGCGGTGCAGCCGGCCAACCTGGCGCAGGTCTCCGGCACGGAGGTGACCGCCCTGCGGGCCGGGAAAGGGCAGCTCGTCGCGCGCACCTCATCCGGTGCGAGGGCGGTGATACCGCTCACAGTGGTGGACAAGCCGGCATCTGTCAGCATCCAACCGTCCGCACTCGCTCTGCAGCCCGGCCAGACACACGCGTTTCAAGTCCACGCGTATGCTGCGGGCGGGCTGCCGTTGGCGATCCCGGTGGCATCGGCCCGGTGGACGGTGTCCAACCCGGCCTTGGGCACCATCTCCGACAGCGGTACGCTGCAGGCGAATCCGATGCGCGGCGTGGTGCCGAACCGGCTGAGCGGCGAGGTGCGGGTGTCCATCGCCGGTGTCTCGGCGGCCGCCCAGGTGTCGGTCGGTTACGTCCGGCGCGAGCTGGATCCTCTCGCGAACCTGGCCGGTTGGTCCATCGGTTCTCACAACGCCGGCCGGCTCACGGCCAGTCCGTCCGTGAAGGTGCACCCGTCTGACGCGGGTTCCGTCCAACTTGCGTACAATTTCCGCCCGGGCGGCGGTGTTCAGCAGATGGTGTTTTGGCCGAAGGACGTCCTCACGGCAGGACCGGGTCCCGACCAGGGTCCGCCGCAAGCGCTCGGGCTGTGGGTGAAGGGGGACGGCAGCGGCGTTCAGTTCGCGGTGTCGGTGACAGACGCCGGCGGCACGCGCCACACCCTGTATCCGTTCAAGGTTGACTTCACGGGTTGGCGGTATGTCACAATCCGCCTGCCGAGCGGCACGGGACCGGACGTGACCATCAACTTCCTCGACATTCTGGTGCAAAGCCCGCGGACGGCGCTGAAAGGCACGTTGTACGTCAGCCATTTGCAGGCTTTGTACCGCTCGGTGCCGGTCGCCAATTCGGCATCTCCGCCCAATCTGCCGGCTTGGTTCCGGCACGTCACCTCGCCGTCCGGATTCATTGGGAAGGGGGTGACGTTCGCCGTGGTGGCCGGGGCATTCAAGGCCGGCAGCGACGGGAGCGGCCGCAGCGGCGGGAATGGAACCGGGCCGTTGCCGCCGGCGCCAGGCCCCGCTGGCGCAACCGGCGCGGCGCGGACCACGGGCGCGGCGGGCGGAGCAGCCAAGACGGCGGGCGGCTCCGCCGTCGCGGGCAATCTCTGGAGCACCCTGGCTGGCGATTTGCGGTACCGCCGGCAAAAAGGCGACCAGGCGGTGGGCATACAGGTGTTGGGAAACATCCCGGGTCTTCCCGTGCCGGTCGCCAGCCAGGGGCCTGTCCGCGCCGTGTTGGCAGCTGCGAGAGTGTCCGCCGCGTCTGTGTTCCTGTCGTTTCAGAAAGCGGCCCAATCCGTTGGCGTTCCCGTACACTGGGCGGTGGGGCCGGCTGACGTCGCTGTCGGGCCGGAGAACCAAGGGTTCCGGCAGGCTTTCGGCCCTACGCATTACGCGTATACGTCCGGTCCGCTGCAGTGGATTGTGCTCGACGACGCCCACGGCGGCTTGGCGGCGTCGGATCCCTACCAGTATCCCGCGGGCAACCAGTTGGCCTGGTTGGCGCAGAAGCTGGCAGCCTCCAAGTCGAAGGTGGTGGCCATTGCGGCGTCTTGCCCTGCGTACAGCCCTGCGTACGGGGATGATACCCCGTTGGTTGCGGCGACGGAAGCGTTCGCACTTGAGCAGTTTGCGGCCGAGTTCCAGGAAGCCAATCCAGGTCGCCGCGTTCTCCTCGTGTTTGGCGGTGCCAGTCGGTTTGCGGTACGGTGCATCGATGCGAACGGACAGGACGATGCGGCCGGCGTCCTGAACATCTTCGTGCCGGCGACCCGCTCTTCAGGCATTTTGTTGCACGCTTCGGCCGACGGGCAGGTGCAGTGGGCGCAGCGTCCCTAGCGCGGATGCGGCGATGCGGCGATGTGTCAGGGTGCGCGGTCTGCCTGCCCGGCGCCGATGCGGGCAACGGGGCGGATCGCCAGGTGCAGGCCGGGCAGGGTGTGGACGAGCAGAGGTTGGGCGGACCGAGGATAGGCGAGCAGAGCATGGACGGGTGGCAGATTCCGGCTCGGAAGCGGGGGACATGGTTTGAGCACGGCGACAGGATGCAGGCCGTTCTTGAAGTGGGCAGGCGGGAAGTACCGGATAGTGGACCGGATCAAGCGCTTGCTGCCGCCCGGGCAGCGGTTGATAGAGCCGTTCGTCGGGTCTGGCGCCGTGTTTCTGAACACGGACTACGAAGCATACGTGCTGTCGGACGTGAACCCGGACCTGATTCGCCTCTATCAGGTGCTCCAAGAGGCTGGCGATGCGTTTGTCGAGTACTGCAGGGGGTGGTTCACACCCGACAACAACACGCCAAAGCGGTATTACGAGCTGCGGGAAGAGTTCAACGAGACGGATGACGCTTGGCGCAAGTCCGCGTTGTTTCTGTATCTCAACCGGCACGGTTACAACGGGCTGTGCCGGTACAACGGCAAGGGTGCCTTCAACGTCCCGTTCGGCCGATACCGAAATCCCTACTTTCCGGAGCAGGAGATGCGCCTGTTTGCCCGCAAGGCACGCCGGGCGGTGATTGTGTGCCAGGACTTCCGCGACGTGATGCGAGCGGCACAAGCCGGGGACGTCGTCTACTGCGATCCGCCCTACGTCCCGCTGACAGCCACCGCAAACTTCACAGACTACGCTGTTGGAGGCTTCGGCCAGCTGGAGCAGGCGGAGCTGGCCCGGTTGGCCCGGGAACTCGGATGGCGGGGAATCCCCGTACTCATCTCCAACCACGAGACCCCTTACACCAACGACGTGTACCAGGGCGCCCACATCGAGCGGTTCGGGGTGCGGCGGTTTATCAGTTGCGACGGTGCGAATCGCGGCGTGGCAAATGAACTGTTGGCCCTGTTCACCGCCCATCCGGCTCCGGATGAATGAGGATACCCGGGACAGGCCGGATGTGGTCCGCTCGAAGCAGCGGAAGCGCCTGCCTGTTTGCACGCCGGGATCCGCCGCGTGCAGCCGTGGCCGCACGGCCCGTTCAGAACGGTGTCGGGGGTGTCAACCCGAACCACAGCGCCCCCAGGCTTTCGGCCGTGCGGCGGTGGTCCAGGTAATAGTGCGTCCGGATCATGCTGATGTCCCGGTACACCCGTTCCAATAGGCTGCCCTCCCGTGCGCCGCTCGTTCCCGCTGCGTCGTACAGGATATTCACCGTGTCCACGCACAGGCTCGCCACCTGCTGGGCCAGTGCCACGTCCATCATCGTCTCCTCGCTTGTGAAGCGCCCCTGCCGGCGGACGACCTCGCAGCGGCGCATTTGCCGGTCCACGAGCGCAAACAGGCACGCCCTCGCCGCTTCGTACCTGGCGAGTGCCCGGCCCAGTGACTCTTGTGTCCGGCGTTCCTGCTTGAGTGGCAGGAACGGCGGAAAGGCGCTGGTCTTCCGTTCCGCGTACTCCATGAACGCGTCAATCGCCGCCCGCGCCACACCGGTGACGACGGCGCTAATCTCGATCCCGAGGATGGTTTGCGCGGGGGTTCGGTAGAACGGATTGGTGTGGACGTGGTGGCCGGGTGATTCGAAATGCTGCGTCAGGCGGGTCCACGACAGGGTTCGCTCGGTGGGCACAAACAGCTCCTTCACCACCGCCTGTTTCGATCCGGTGCCGCGCATACCGAGCACATGCCAATTGTCGACCGTCTCGTAATCGGTGTCGCGGATGAAGCAAATCCGGACGTCGGGCGGATCAGACGGATCGGTCGCCGGCACGGTGACGCCGACACCGAGCCAATTCGACACCTCCCCGCCGGAGTTGTAGTTCCAGCGCCCGCTGATCACGTATCCGCCGGCGGTTTCCCGGCCCTCGCCGGACGGTGAGGCAATCAGCGGCGCCCGGAAGTCCCCGTCCGGCCCGAACACCTCCACCTGGCCTGCCAAAGGCAACTGCGCCGCTTGGAAGGCGTGCCCGGCGTTGAAGCCCACCACCCAGCCGACCGAGCTGTCGCCGCGGGACAGCTCGAGGATGGTCTCGGCGTACGTGTACAGGTCAAACTCGTAGCCACCGAAGATGCGAGGTTGAATAATGCGGTAGAAACCGCTCTCTATCATTCGCCGATTGACCTCTTCGCTGATCCGCCGATCCCGCTCCATCGCGGGCCCGTGCGCCCGCAGGTACGGGATCAACTCCCGCGCGCGCTGGATCATCTGCCGGGGCGTCAGATCGGGCTCCGGGGGTGAAATCGGCTGTACAGCCGGCTCCGCTTTCATCTCCGCCATCCCTCCGTGTTTCGCCGTTCCTGATGGTACATGGAATTACCTCAATTATAAATGATTCGTACATTCTTGAAATGGCAGGGTGGAGGTTCCGAACGGACGTCCTTCGGGCTATCATAATGGCACAACAGTCAACCGGGGGGAGAATGGTATGGCGCGTCGGCTCGTCCGCACCACCGGCTGGCGCACGGTGCTGGCGCTGTTCTTTGTCACGTCGTTTGTGGAATCCATGTCCATGAGTCACGTGTTCGCATTCCTCCCGGTTTACCTGCAAGCGATGCAAGTGCCTGATGTTGAGACGTGGGTGGGTGTGCTGTCCGCCATCACGTTTGTGACGGGTCTGCCGTTGGTGCCGCTGTGGGGCATCTGGGCAGACCGGTATGGCGGCAAGCCCATCATCATCCGCAGCGCGTACGTGGAGATGGCGGTCCTGCTGTTGCTGGGTGTCAGCCGCTCTCTCCCCGGCGTGGTGGCTGCCATGGCGCTGGTCGGCTTCCAGTTAGGCAACACGGGCATCATGCTGTCGTCCTTGCGCCGGGTGGCGCCGGACGGGCGGGTTGGTTTTGCAGTGTCGGTGTTCAGCGTGGCGTCGTCGCTGGGCATGGCCGGCGGGCCGCTGATTGGGGGGCTGATAACCGGATTGCACTGGCTGAACCTGCACGGGCTTTACGAGATGGATGGCGTGTTGTCGTGCCTGACGGGGACGTTGCTGCTCACCCTCTACCACCCGACGGGGCCTTCCGCCGCAGGCGTCCCCGGCCAGCCGCCCGTATCGGCCTGGACGGCAGCTTGGCGGTCACTGCGGTTCACCTTCACCCTGCCGGTGACGTGGACGCTGTTCGGCATCTACACGCTGCTGATGATGGCGCGGCAGATGGTGACGCCGTACCTGCCCATCGCGATCGAGCGCCTGCCATGGCATTTTGGAACGTCAACTGTGTCCATCGGCATGCTCATGGGGCTGTCGGCGGTGGTGGGAGCGGTCATCACGGTTCTGGCGGGACACGCAGGCGACAGAACCGGCTACATCCGCGTGCTCTCGCTGGCGTTTGGCGTGCTCGTGCCCGCCGTTGTCACCCTGGCGTGGGCGCGTCACCTGGCGCTGTTCACCGCGGCTCTCACCGTCTTCAGCGCCGGCAACAGCATCGGCGGCGCGATGTTGTTCGCCCTGTTCTCAACGAGGATTCCCGACACCCACCGCAACACTGCGCTAAATCTCATCTACCTACCGCTTTATCTGGGCGGCATCGCGGGTCCGGCAGCCTCGGCGGGATTGGCGCAGGCGGGCTGGCAGGCGCCGTTCTTGGGGGCTGCCGTGCTGTTTGCGGCCGGGATCGCGACGACGGTACTCACGCGGCGGATCCTCAGTACCGCAGTCCCTGCGGAAGGCGCCGGGGCGTCCGCCAGCGTCTGACCGGACCCGGCAGACACCCCTCACTCGGCGGGCATCCCCGGCCTGGCTGGCACCCCGGGCAGTTGGGCCGCCAGGGGGCGTTGCACCGTGGCGGCCCAGCCTTGTCGCGTCAGACGGACGCCGACTCGCCAGGCTGCTT